>NZ_JARAML010000024.1:0-87305 GCF_028807375.1 Marinovum sp. PR37
CCTGATTGTCGCGCTGATCTCACCCTGATTGTCGCGCTATAGTCAGCCGGTCCTTGGCCCGGTCCCAGCGCCTCTGGCCGCCGCCGTGCAGATCGAGCCAGTATTCGTAATGCAGCGCTTCGGGCGGCGCGTACCATTGGGTGTGGTGATGCGGCCGCAGCATCAGTTGCACATCTTCAAATCCCATGTAGCTGCCCCGCCAGTCGGGGGCGAAATCGCCGGCGCTCTTGTAACATTCGGGTCGGCCGGTGGGCGCAAAGGTCTGCTGGCTGGAGAGATGCGCCTTGCCGATGAAATGCGTGGCATATCCGGCCTTGCCAAAGGTGCCGCCGAGGCCCGCCGCGGCCAGCGCCTCGTCCAGGTCGCGGCCATTGTCACGCACGCCGTGGCTGTAGGGTAGCTTGCCGGTCAGAATCGATGCCCGCGCCGCCTGACACATGGGATGCGGGGTGATGCATCTGGAAAACCGCACCCCGGCCCGGCCGATCCGGTCAAGGTTGGGGGTGCGGACGCCGCGCCCCTCCGCGCCGATGCAATCGCCACGCTGCTGATCGGTCGAGATCAGGATGACATTGGGTTTTCGCGTCATGACAGGGCTCCTTGCGTCGGTCTTGGCATCGGGCCTGGGCAGGCTTTGCCGTGAGTTCAGGTTAAACATATTATGAAAGATGTACAATTCCAAAAATATAATGTACGAAATGTCAGAAGAGAGAGGAGCTTCAGAAATGATTCGTACTTTTGGCATTGCGGCAACCCTGACCGCTGGTCTGATCGGCGCGGCGCAGGCGCAGACCGTGCTTGATGTGGTTGCCTGGAAGGGCAATGAGGCCGAGCCCGCGGGGCTGCCCGGGCTGATCGAGAAATTCGAGGCCGCGCACCCCGATATCGAGGTCGAGCTGACTTATGTGGCGCGCAAGGATGTGGACAAGGTGATCCCGCCGCGTCTGCAAGGCGGCAATCCGCCGGATGTGACGATGGTCGACAGCGCGCTGGTCGATCTCTGGGGCGGGGCGGGATTTCTGACCGATCTGGGCACCGACAGCCCCTGGTATGACCGCATGGTGCCAGCGGTGCGCGAGGTGATGACAAGCGACGGGCAGATCCTTGTCTATCCGCTGGAAGTCATCGGCATGGGCAATTTCGTCAACATGGACCTCTTGGCCAAGGTGGGGATCGAGACCGCGCCGGTCACCCTCCAGGCGCTGAAAGCCGCCTGCCGGACGCTGGCGGAAGAGGGGATCGCGCCGATGATCTTTGCCGGCGGCTTTCCCGCCATGCTGTTTGTCGGCGCAAACGGCATCGATCCCAAGGGCATCTCGCCAGCGGAATACGGCACGGGCGCGCGGATGTTCGTGGAGGACGCCAATTTCAATGCGTCGCTGGATTCGGTGCGCGATCTTGTGGCCGCCGAGTGTTTCGACCCCGCGCTTCAGGCCGGGCTGGACCCCTGGGCCACCGCGCCGCAGGAGTTTCGGGCCGGCAATGTGGCGATCCTGCCGCAGGGCGCATGGAACATCGGCAACTTCTCCGATGTCGAAGGTCTGACCTATCAGTTCGCGCCGATGCCGTCGGCCTTTTCCGATCACGGCCTGGCGCTCGATCTGGTGGGGCCGGGCTGGGCCATTCCGCGCGACGCCGAACATCCCGAGGCCGCGCGTGCCTGGATCGATTTCTTCGCCGAAGAGGAAAACCTGCGCGTGTTCCTCGAGGCCGAGGGCGCCTACAGCCCCTATGTCGGCGGCCGCGACACGATGCCGGACCTGGCAGCCCCCTATACCGCCGCCCGGGCCGCAGGCAGCCTGATCCTCTGGCCGTTCTCGACGCTGGCCTTTCCCAAGCCGCTGCAATCGGAGTGGGAAGACAGCATCACCGGCTTCCTGCTGAACATCGACAAGCCCAACGAGGACACGTTGCAGCGTTGGGATGACGTGGTCGAAGACAATCTCTGACCCATGGGTGGCCCGGCGCAACCATGCTGGGCCACCACCACCATCAACAGTGCAGGAGGGGGCCATGCGGGCGCGACACTCACTTTACCTTTTCACCATACCGGCGCTGCTGGTGATCGGGCTGTTCTTTGTCCACCCGATCATTCTGACCTTCGACATGAGCCTGACCAACTTCAAGGGCATCGGCGAGGCCAAGGAGGTGGGCTGGCGCAACTACGAACGCATCTTCGGCCGTGACCGCTACCTCCGCGAAATCTGGCTGACGCTTTGGTATACGGTGATCGTGGTCTCGGCGCTGACCGTGACGGGGCTGTTCTTTGCCGCCATGCTGCACCGGTTGCCGCTGATCCGCAATTTCAGCCGCGCCGCGCTTTATACCCCGGCGATGATGTCTTTTGTCGTGGTGGGGTATGTCTGGCAGTTCCTCTATTCGCCCCTGAACGGCGGCATCAACGTGGCGCTGCGCGATCTGGGGCTTGGCGGCTGGGAGCAAAACTGGCTGGGCGATCTGGCGCTGGCGCTCTATTCCGTGGCCTTCACCCAGGTCTGGATGTTCACCGGCTTCACCTGTGCCATCTTTCTGGCCGGCTTTGCCGGCATTCCCGAAGAGATCAACGAAGCCGGGCGGCTCGAGGGCGCATCCTCATGGCAGCGCTTTCGCTATCTCGAGCTGCCGCTGCTGGGGCCGTCGATCACCGTCTCGGTGATGCTGACAACCATCGGCACGCTCAAGACCTTCGAACTGCCGTTCATCCTGACCAAGGGCGGGCCGGATGGTGCCACTCGGCTGTTGTCCATCGACATCATCGACAACCTCTTTGGCCAGTACAAGTTCGGCTTTGCCAGCGCGCTGTCGATCGTCATGCTGGTGATCGTGCTGGCGGTGGCCTTCCTTCAGAACAAGATCCTGCGGGATCGGGAGCACGCGCAATGAGCATGACAGATGTACACAGCGCGCCGCGCGCAAACCATGGTGCGGACTGGGACCAAATCCGGCGCCGGGCGAAATCCATCCTCGTGCATGGTATCGTGCTGGCCCTTGTCGGTCTTATGCTGCTGCCGCTGGTCTACATGGTGATGATGTCCTTCAAGACCTCGACCGAGATCGCGCAGGACCCGCTGGGCCTGCCTGACAGCCTTTACTGGGGCAATTACATGGCGGCGCTCAGCTCGATGGGCTATCTTCGGTCGGTGCTGAACTCCCTGGGCATCACGCTTTCGGTGATCGTCGTGGTGGTCTTTGCCGGCGCCATGGCCGCCTATCCGCTGGCACGCCTGGAAAACCGCATCAGCCGCGTGATCGTCATGGTCATGGCGCTGGGGCTGGCGACGCCGAATTTTGTCACCATCACCCCGATCTACGTGATCTTCCGCGATCTCGGGCTTCTCGACAGCTATCTCGGCATCGTGCTGGCCTTTGCCGCGCTGAAACTGCCGCTGGCGGTGTTTTTCTACACCAGCTTCATCGCCGCCATTCCGATCGAGCTGGAAGAGGCCGCGCGGCTCGACAATTGCAATAACTGGCAGATCTTCTGGCACGTGATCCGGCCCTTGCTGGCGCCGGTGACGGCCACCCTGTCGCTTTTCGTGATGATCATGGTGTGGAACGATTTCATCTATCCGCTGCTGCTGCTGACCGACAAGGACAAGCTGACGGTGATGATCGCGGTCTACAAGTTCGTCGGCAACACCGGGATAGACCCGACCAAGCTGTTTCCGGCCGCAGTCCTCGGTTCGCTGCCGCTGCTGATCATGTTCGCCCTGTTCCAACGCAAGATCATGGCCGGGGCCACGGCGGGAGCGGTGAAATGAACCTCGACGGCAAGCATATCATCGTCACCGGCGCGGGGGCGGGCATCGGGCTGGGCATTGCCCGGGCCTGCCGGGCGGCGGGCGCCGAGGTGACCGGCTTCGACTGGAAGACCGACGGCGCCGGCAGGCTCGCAGAGATCGGCGCGCGTTTCATGCAGGTCGATGTCACCGACCTCGACGGGTTCGAGGCTGCGATAGCCGCGGCCCATGCCCGTGAAGGCCGGCTCGACGGCATGGTCAACAACGCCGGTGTCACCATCAAGGTGCCATTCCTCGACATGACCCGCGCGCAGATGGAAACGCTCTGGACGGTCAACCAGCGTTCGGTGCTGGTCGGCTGTCAGGCGGCGGGGCGGATCATGACCGGGGCCGGGGGCGGGGCCATCGTCAACCTGTCTTCGGTCCACGCCCGCGCCACCAACCCCGGGCATGAGGCCTATGCCGCCACCAAGGCCGCCATCGCCGCGATGACCCGCGCCATGGCCTGGTCGCTGGGCCCGAAGGGCGTGCGCGTCAATGCGATCTGCCCGGCGCTGGTGCGCACCGAGATCGTCGATGCGGCGATGCAAGACCCGAACCAGGCGGCGCAGTTCCGGCGCTACAACCCCGAAGGCACCGTCACCACGGTGGACGAGATCGGTGCGCTGGCGGTGTTCCTGCTGTCGGATGCGGGCGCGGCGCTGAACGGGTCTGAGGTGATGGCCGACCGCGCCATGTCGGCGCTTCTGGATGTATTCGATGCGAGGAGGGATTGAGATGGCCGAACTGGCGCTCAACAACGCGATCAAGCGCTACGGCGCGACACAGGTCATCCACGGGGTGGATTTGCAGGTCGAGGATGGCGATTTCTGCGTCTTTGTCGGCCCTTCGGGCTGTGGCAAGTCCACGCTCTTGCGGATGATCGCCGGGCTCGAGGACACCACCGAGGGCCGCATGACCATCGGCACCCGCGATGTCACCCATGCCGATCCGGCCCGGCGCGGCGTTTCCATGGTGTTTCAGACCTATGCGCTCTATCCGCATATGACGGTGCGGGAGAACATGAGCTTCGGGCTCAAGATCGGCGGCACGCCCAAGGCAGAGATCACCCGCAAGGTCGATGAAGCGGCGCAGATTCTCAAGCTGACCGACTATATGGACCGCAGGCCCAAGGCGCTTTCCGGCGGCCAGCGCCAGCGGGTCGCCATCGGCCGTGCCATCGTGCGCCAGCCCGATGTGTTTCTGTTCGACGAACCCCTGTCGAACCTCGATGCGGAACTGCGCGTGGAAATGCGGGTCGAGATCGCCAAGCTGCACAAGCAATTGGGCGCGACGATGATCTATGTCACCCATGATCAGGTCGAGGCGATGACAATGGCCGACAAGATCGTGGTGCTGCGCGCTGGGCGGATCGAACAGGCCGGGCCGCCGGCCCGGCTTTACGAAGACCCCGACAATCTCTTTGTGGCGGGGTTCATCGGATCGCCGCGGATGAATTTCTTTGAGGGCGTGGTGGAGCGGACCGAGAGCGGCCAGGCGCTGGTCTCCTTGCCATGTCTTGGCGGCGTGGCCGTGCCGGTCGCCGTCACAGCGGCGTTGCGGCCGGGGCAGGCGGTGAAAATCGGCCTGCGGCCCGAGCATTTCGAGCCCGGCGGCCAGATACAGGTCGATCTGAACATCGAGGTGATCGAGAATCTTGGCGGCGTGTCTTATGCCTATGCGGCCGGCGCGCAGGACACCCATCCGGTGATCGTCGAGATGCGCGGCACGTCCAGGCCGACCGAGGGCGGCGCGCTGACCATGGGCTTCGATCCCGCCGTCGCCCTGCTGTTCGACAGCGAGACCGGGCTGCGCCTGCGCTAGCCTGCCGGTCTCAGCCCGGCCAGTGCGCGCGGTAGGGCGCCGTGCCGGGCACCGCCATCTCCACCGCGAACAGCCCGCCGGCCTGGGGGTTGGCGGCTTTCTCGGCCGCACTCATGCTGAAGGTGCCGGTGGTGATGTAGAGCGTGCGCAGATCGCTGCCGCCAAAGCAGCAATTGGTGACGATTTCACAGGGCAGGTCGATCCGGGCCGTGATCTCGCCGTCGGGTGTCAGGCCCAGCACCTGGCCGCGGTCGCAGATCGCCACCCAAAGGGTGCCCCGCGCATCCACCGCCATGCCATCCGGTTTGCCGGTGAGCGCGTCAAAGGCGCACAGGACACGCCAGACGCCGTTTTCCAGCACATGCATCACACCCGGCACGCTGTCGACAAAGTAGAGCCGGCTGCCGTCCGGGCTCCACCCGAGGCCGTTCGAGATCGACGTGCCCGTCATCATCGCGCGCGGCCGGCCGGCGTCATAGCGATAGAGGCTGCCGGTCGGGCCTCTGGCGCCCTCGGACATGCTGCCCACCCACAGCGCCCCGTCCGGCCCGGCGATCATGTCGTTCAGCCGGTTTCCCCGGCTCTCGGGTTCGGGATCATGCAGGAGGGCAATCTCGCCCGTCGCCGGATCGACCCGGCCCAGCCCGCGGGCCGTGGCGATCAGCAGGCCGTCATTCTGGTCCAGCGCCAGGGCGCTGATCAGCCAGGGCAGGGCGATGCGCCTGGCGCGACCGGTGGCCGGTTCGTAGCAATGCAATGCCTCGCCCGAGATGTCGACCCACCACAGGCAACCTCGCGTGACGTCCCAAAGCGCGCCTTCGCCGCATCCGGCCTTGGCCGCGTCCACGCATCTGGGTACGGGCATTCCGATATCCTTCTTGAAATAATGTACGAAAAGTTATACTTCATGCGTAAACTGGCGAAAAGCCTTGGCGTCAAATTTTCCTCGATCTGCGGATTCTCATGAGCAACACCGGTCCCATAGCAATTGCCGCAGAAAAGGAGGGCACCGGCACGTCCTCTTCCTCGATCTACGACGCGATCCGGCACGACATCCTGTCAGGCGCGCTGGAGGCGAATGCGCGCCTCAAGGTGTCCGAACTGGCCAGAACGCACAACACCTCGACCAACCCGGTGCGCGAAGCGCTGCAACAGCTGCGGGGGGAAGGGCTGGTGCTGATCACGCCGAACCAGGGCGCGCGGGTGCGGCCGATCGACATGGAGTTCGTGCGCGACGTGGCCGAGGTCGGCTATCAGCTCGAGCCCTATCTGCTGCGGTTCTTCGTCGAAACCGCCAGCGCCGAGGACATCGCCGAGCTCCAGCGCATCCAGTCCGAGATCGAGGCGCTGAACTTTTCCGACAAGGCGCGGCATACCGAACTCAACCATCAGTTTCACGAAACGATGTATGACCGGCATTACAACCGCGTCGCCTTTGGCGTCTGGAGGCAGCATCGCGAAATCCTCGGCTCGATCAGCACGCGGATCCCGATCGCCATTGGCCGGCAGGAGGCGATCATCACCGAACACCGGGCCCTGATCGCGGCGATCAAGGCGCAGGATGTGGCGGCAGCGGTGACCGTGCTGGATCAGCACATTCAGGATGCCGGGCGCCATGTGGTGGACCAACTGCGCATCGCCGAGGCCCGGGCGTCGCACAGACGTATCGGGTGACGGTGCGCTCATCCGCGCGGCGGGCCGGAATGCACCTGCCAGCGCTGCGGTAAATGGCCGGCGGCGCTGTCGCAATCGCGGCCCGGCACGCAGGCATCAGCGCCAGCTCAGCGGGCGCCCGGCACCTCCTGCTGTCGCGCCGCGGTGCCGGCGCAGGTCGAGGCGCGGGCGATGACCTCGCTTTTGTAGACGATGTTCTGCACCGGGCCGGTGTCGGCCTCGAGCCGGGCGCGGATCCTGTCCCAGACGGCTTTGGCGACGGCATCGACCGGTTGCGCCACGGTGGTGACGGGCACCCGGCGGGCGGTCATCCAGAGCGAGTCGTGAAAGCCCGCCAGCATGATGTCGTCCGGCGGCTCGATCGCCCGCGTCGCAAAGGCCGACAGCGCCGCGAGGGTCATCACGTTGGTCAGCCCGATCAGCGCGCAGGGCCGGGGTTGGGCGTCAAGCCAGTGTCCCAGCGCCGCGGCCGCGGGCTCCGGCGCGGGGCCGGCGATCAGCGACGAGACGGTGACGCCCCGGGCCTCGGCCGAGCGGCTCTCGATCCCGCGCATCCGTTCCTTCTGGGTGAAGATCAAATCGCTCGAGGCCAGCATCAGAAGTGACGTGGCGCCGCGCCCGATCAGATGGTCTGCCACCGCCCGCCCGGCGGCAAAATCGTCGATGGTAACGGTGTCATATTGCGACAGCGCCGGGTTGACGCGGTCGACGGCGACCACCGGCACCTCGGGATGTTCTTTCTCGAGCAGCGCCGGTACGGTGTCGATGCAGGGCACGATGATCAGGCCGCTGGGCCGCCAACCCATCAGTGCGCGCAGCCGCTCGCGTTCGATCCTCGGGTCGTCGCGCGAGCAAGAGACAATCACCTGAAATCCGGCCTCCTCCGCCAGCGCCTCGATCAGCGAGATGAACCGGTTGAGAAACAGGTCTTCGAGGCTGGGCACCAGCACGGCGATGATATTGGTGCGCCGCGAGCGAAGCTGCGCGGCCATCCGGTCGACGGTATAGCCCAGCCGGTCCGCCGCCTTGCGCACCTTGTCGGCCGAGGCCGGGTTTACCCGCTTTTTCCCCGAGAAGACATGTGAAACAGTTGCCGTCGAGACGCCCGCCTCGCGCGCCACATCCTTGATCGATGGCTTTTTCACTGCGGACCTCATTTCCCCGAGATGCTTGATATATAATCGATTAACCAGAATCCCGGAAATCGGCAAGGAAAATGCGACTTTGGTGGCGGTTTTTCGGAGCTTTTCAGAAGGAAATGTGTTTGGAGTAAAGATTTATTATGATTATTTACAGAATGATAGATCGACAATCTCTGCTTGACGGCAAGAATTTCGGTTTCGCCAGCTTGACAGTTAAACGATTAACTGCAAGCTTGCCGCCACATCCCGACAACTCGGGAGAGGGGTTCGGCAAGGGGAGGGACCGATGCGGCGACCAGCCAATGGCAGCCTGTTTGTGATCAGCGTGATGGCAAGTTTCGCCTGGGTCGCGGCCTGGGCCTGGATCACCCGGAGCGAGGGGCCGGTGTCCTCGCTGTTCCTGGCGTCGCCGGGCGATGTGCTCGACCGCTTCGCCCGCATGTGGGTCAAGCCCTATATCGGCAGCACTCTGCTCGGCCATGTCTTCAGCTCGCTGTCGATCGTGCTGGCCGGCTGGGCGCTTGGCGGCGTGATCGGCGTGCCTCTGGGCATTGCCATGGCCTGGTGGCCGCGGGTCAAATGGATCGTCTTTCCGATCTTTCAGCTCGTCCGGCCGGTGCCGCCATTGGCCTGGATTCCGCTGACCCTGGTCTGGATGGGCATTGGCGAGCCGGCGCGGATCTTCGTGGTCTTCATCGCCGCCCTTGTGCCCTGGCTGATGAACTCGATGCAGGCCGTCGGTTCGGTCGATCCGCTGCTGATCAACGCCGGCCGCACGCTGGGCGCCAGCGACCGCCGGATTCTGACGCGGATCGTCTGCCGCACGGCGCTTCCGACACTGATCGCCGGGGCACGGATCGCGCTTGGCAATGCCTGGACAACGCTGGTCGCGGCCGAGCTGCTCGCGGCGACCGCCGGGCTTGGCTACGTGGCGCTCAATGCCTCGCGGATGCTCGACACCGATGTGCTGGTGGTGGCGATGCTGCTGATCGGCCTGCTCGGCGTGCTGCTCTCGGTCCTCATGCAACTGGCCACCCGGGTGCTCGCCCCGTGGTCTCTGCCGCAGAAGAAGGGGTGAGCAAGATGCCTGCCACAAAATCCATCAGACCTGTCCTGCCACGGCCGCTGGCCTATGGCGCCGGTTCGCTGGCCTTGCTGGGGGCGCTCTGGGTGCTCACCACCAGCGGTCTCGGTTGGGTCGGCCCCGAGGTGCTGCCGTCGCCCGCCGCCGTCTTCGCCCGCTTTGGCAGCCTGATCGCCACGCCCTTTGCCGGCGCCGATCTCTGGGGCCACATCCTCGCCTCGCTCGAGCGCTGGTCCTACGGCGTGCTGCTGGCGATTGTCTTCGGCGTGCCGATCGGTGTCTTCTTTGCCTGGGCGCCGTGGTTTCGTGCCGTCGTCAACCCGCTGTTCGAGACCCTGCGTTACATTCCGCCGTTCGCCTGGGTGCCGATTGCCATCCTGTGGTTCGGCGCCTCGACCACGACCCAGGCGATGGTGGTCTTCATCGCGGCCTTTCCAGCCTGCGTGATCAATGCCCAGCTTGGTGTGCAGCAGGTCAACGGCATCCTGGTCCAGGCCGCCCGGGTGTTTGGTGCCGGCCCGGCGCAGACCCTGCACCGCGTTGTCGTGCCGGTGGCCACGCCCAGCATCTTTACCGGCATCCGCATCGCCATCAGCAACGGCTGGATGGCGCTTGTCGGGGCAGAGCTGGTGGTGGGCAAGACCGGTCTCGGCTTTCTCATCGCGCAGGGCCAGCAGAACGACTCCGTCTCGACGATCTTCGTCGGCATCATCTCGATCGGCGCCCTCGGTATGCTGATCGACCTGCTGGTGCAGCGCTCGGAACTTCGCCTCATGCCGTGGAGACAGAGATGAACGCCCCCAGACCCGATTTTTCAAGGAACCGCCCGATGACCGACACGCCCAAGCTCGAACTGCGCAACATCACCAAATGGTACGGCCCCGAAGGCAAGGGCGTTCTGGCGGTCGACGATTGCTCTGTCTCGGTGCGCAAGGGCGAATTCGTCTGCGTCGTCGGCCCCTCGGGCTGTGGGAAATCCACCCTGATGACGGTGGGCGCCGGGTTGGAAGCGGCGACGCGCGGCGAGATCTTGATCGATGGTGAGCCGGCCGGCAAGCCCGGGCCACGGCGCAGCGTGGTGTTTCAGAAATTCGCGCTCTTTCCGTCAGAGACGGTGGCCCAGAACATCAAGTTCGGGTTGCAGATGACCCAGGTGCCGCGCGACGAACAGGAGCGGCGCTTGCAGCAGCAGCTCGAGATCATGGGGCTGACCCAATTCCGCGACAGCTATCCCAGCCAGTTGTCGGGCGGCATGCAGCAACGGGTGGCGATTGCCCGCGCGCTGGCGATGCAGCCCGAAATCCTGCTGATGGACGAACCCTTCGGCGCGCTCGATGCCCAGACCCGGACGCTGTTGCAGGAAGAGGTGCAGCGGCTCAGCCACCAGATGAATTATACCGTGCTCTTCATCACCCATTCAGTGGAAGAGGCGGTCTATCTCAGCGACCGGGTGATCGTGATGTCGCGCCGTCCCGGGCGCATCAAGAAGGAAATTCACCTGCCGCGCGATGTGGTCTGGAAACGCGGCGATATCGAACAGGCCGCCGAACACCCCGAATTCATCGAGGCCCGCCGCGAGATCTGGTCGCTCGTGCGCGAGGAAATCATGGCGGCCTGAGCCGTCGAACGACCAACAGGAGGATACCCCCATGACTTTCAAACGAATGCAGCGCCTTGTCGCTGGCGTGGCACTGGTGGCGTTGACCGCCGGCGGCGCGCTGGCGGAGACCCGGCTCAACCTCAACAGCCAACCCAACGAGGCCGGTTATCCGATGTGGCTGGCCGATCATCTGGGCCTGTTCGCCGATCACGGGCTGACGGTCGAGACCACTTATTTCCCCAATGGCGGCGCGGCGTTGGCCTCTGGTGTTTCGGGCGGCTGGCAGGCCGGCTGGACCGGCGGGCCGCCGGCGATCTCGGGCTGGGACAAGTTCAAGCTGATCTCTTTCGGCACGATGCAGAAGGAGAGCCGCAATCTCAAGCTGGTGATGCGCAAGGATGCCATGGCGGGCATGACCCCGGCCGAGGCGCTGGCGCAAGTGCGCATCGGCACCGTTCCGAATTCGACCTGGAGCCAGGTGCTCTTTGCCTGCGCCGATCATCTGGGTGTCGCACATGGCGATCTGGAAATCGTGCCGCTCGATCCGCCGGTGACGCGCCAGTCCTTGCGCAATGGCGAGGTCGGCGCCGGCACCACCGCCGCCTCGGCCGATTTCGACATTGTGATGGACAAGGCGCAGTTCGAGGTGATCTGCGACGGTGAAATTGCCGGAACCTCGGTGATCGCGCCCTGGATCGTCACCAGCCGGTTCTGGCAGGACGATCCCGAGGCGGCGGCGAAATTCGTCGATGCGGTCTACAAGGCCAATGAATTCATCCGAGACAATCCGGACAAGGCGGTCGACCTCGCGCTTCAATATTACGCCGACACCGGCATCGAGGGCGACAAGGAAACCGCCGCCTATGCCTTCAGCCTGCGCGATTTCCAGACCCTCGACGAAGCCATCGCCGACATGCAGTCGGGCGCCACGATCGACACGCTGATCGCCGGGGCCAAAGTGCTGGTGGCGGCGGGCGCCTATGACGATGTGCCCGATCTCGAATCCATGCAGCCGGTCGCGCTCGAGGTGCTGATGGCTGCCAAGTCCCTGCGAAACTAAGGCCTCAGGCCCAACCAAGGAAAGACATGATGAGCATCACGAGCGATACGGTGACCGAAGATTTCAAGGGCCAGATCGGCCGGACCTACCGGGACTCGACCCCCTGGTGGCCCGAGGTCAAGCGGGCCCGGCCTGACAGTCCCAATGTCCTCGTGATCCTCTTCGACGATCTCGGGTTCGGCAGCCTCGGCTGTTATGGGGGTGACGCCGAAACGCCCAATATCGACCGGCTGGCCAGGGGCGGGCTGAGGTACAACAATTTCCACACCACGGCCCTCTGTTCGCCCACCCGGGCCTCTCTCCTGACGGGCCGGGATCACCACGCTGTCGGCATGTCGATCATCGCCAATGCCGACAGCGGCTTTCCCAGCAAGCGCGGCGCGATCCGGCACAATGCCGGAACCATCGCCGACATGCTGGCGGGCGAGGGTTACAATTCTTATGCGGTCGGCAAATGGCATCTGGCGCCCGCCGATCAGATGTCGGCGGTCGGCCCCTTCGATCACTGGCCGCTGGGCCGCGGCTTCAACAAGTTCTACGGCTTTCTCGAGGCGCTGACCGATCAGTTCCGCCCCGCTTTGGTGCGCGACAACCAGCATGTCGCGCCGCCGCGCACCCCCGAAAAGGGGTATACGTTGAACGCGGACCTGGCCGACAATGCCTGCACCTTTCTCACCGATCACGTGTCGCTGGCGCCGGACAAGCCATTTTTCATGTATTACGCGCTTGGCGCGATGCATTCGCCGCATCAGGCGCCGAAAGACTACCTCGACAAGTACAAGGGCCGTTTCGACGAAGGTTGGGATGTGGCCCGCGAACGCCGGCTGAAACGGCAGATCGAAATGGGTATCGTGCCCGAGGGCACCAAGCCGGTGCCGCGCAACGACGGCGTCGAGCCCTGGGATAGCCTGAGCGACGATCAGAAGCGGCTCTATTGCAAGTTCGAGGAGGCCTATGCCGCCTTTCTTGATCACGCCGACGCCGAGCTGGGCCGGGTCTTCGACCATCTCGAGAAACTGGGCAAGCTCGATGACACGATGATCTTTCTGATGTCGGACAATGGCGCCAGCCAGGAAGGCCAGATCCACGGCTCGACCAGCACCACGTTCTACGAGAACATGGATGCCGAGAGCTTTGACTACAATCTCGAGCGGATCGATCAGATCGGCACCATGTATGCCAAGAACAACTATCCGATCGGCTGGGCCCAGGTCGAGAACACGCCGTTGCGCCGCTACAAGCAGAACACCCATGCCGGCGGGGTGCAGGACCCGCTGATCGTGCATTGGCCCAAGGGCCTCAAGACGCCCGGCGTGCGCGGCCAGTTTCACCACGTGATGGATATCGTGCCGACCATCCTCGGCGTGCTGGGCGCCGAGGCCCCGGCCGAGATCAAGGGCATTCCACAGATGAACATCCACGGCACCAGCATGAAGTATTCCTTCGACGATGCCGCCACGCCGACCCGCAAATCGGCGCAGATCTTCGAGATGTTTGGCCACCGCGCGATCTGGCACGACGGCTGGAAGGCGGTGGCCTATCACCGCCGCTATTCCGATTACGACGAGGATCAATGGGAGCTCTACCATGTCGCCGAGGATTTCTCGGAAAGCACCGATCTGGCGCGGCAGGAACCGGAGCGGCTGCAAAAGCTGATCGAGCTGTGGTGGGCCGAGGCCGGGCGCTACGACGTGCTGCCATTGGATGACAGGGGCTTTGCCGAACGCCGCGCCATGTCGCGCCCGCGCGCGGAATCGCCGCGCATCCAGCAGGAATTCACCTTCTATCCGGGCATGACCAATATCCCCGGCGGCGCCGCGCCCTTTACCATGGATCGCTCTTACGAGCTGGCGGCGCGCGTCCGGGTGCCCGAGGGCGCCGAGGGCGTCATTGCCGCCTGCGGCGGGCTCTGTGGCGGCTATACGCTGTACGTCAAGGACGGCCGCATCGTGCATGCCTACAACTACTACCAGCAGATGTTCGAGGTCGGCGCCGATGTGCCGAAGGGCGGCGACTGGATCGACGTGCTCTACAAGTTCGACAAGACCGGGGTGCGGCAGGGCGCGGGCCGGCTGCTGATCAACGGGGCCGAAGTGGCGCGGATCACCCTGCCGGAAACCTATCGCTATTTCATGGACTGGGAGGGATTCAGCCTCGGGCGCGATTCCGGATCGCCGGTCAGCCCGGTTTACGAGGGCAGGCAGGGCTTTGCCTTTACCGGAGAGATCGACCGCCTCCGCATCACGCTGGGCGATGATATCGCAGGGCCCGGCGATTACGAAGGCGAGGATTGAGGCGCGGTGCAAGGACAGGACAGGCGGATGACACGCTCACTTGACGGAAAGACAATCGCCATCACCGGCGCGGCCTCTGGCGTCGGGCTGGCCTCGGGCGGGGCCGGGGCCAGCCCGCTGATTAAGCAACTGCTCGCCGATGCCACCGGGATCGCCACCGCCGAGCCGGCCACCTCGGAACCGGTGCTTCTGGGCAGCGCGATGCTCGGCGCGGTGGCTTCTGGCCGTTTTGACACGCTGATGACGGCGATGGCGGCTATGTCGCGCATCGCCCGGCGGTTCGACCCGGCGCAGGGCCGGATCCGGGCGCTGCACGATCGGCGATATCGCCGCTTCACCGCCTTGCAGGCGGCGGCCGGCGCCGGTGCGGAGGGCGCCGCGTGAGCCGGGACATCCTGATCGGCCTCGACGCCGGCACCTCGGTGATCAAGGCGGTGGCCTTCGATCTGGCCGGGCGCCAATTGGCGGTCGCGGGAACGCGCAACCAATACCGCAGCGGCGGCGATGGCGCCGTCGAGCAGGACATGACCCGGACCTGGCAACAGGCGGCGCGGATGCTGCGCCAATTGTCCGAGACGATCCCCGATCTGGCGGGCCGCGCGCTGGCCATGGGCGTCACCGGACAGGGCGACGGCACCTGGCTGATCGACGGGCAGGGCGCGCCGCTGGGGCCGGCGATGCTCTGGCTGGACGCGCGCGCCCGGGAGGACGCCCGCGCCATCACCGAAGGCGCGGGGCATGACACGATCTACCGCGCCACGGCAACAGGGGTGAACCTCTGCCAGATGCGGGCGCAGCTGCGCTGGCTGCAACGGACCGATCCGGCGCGGCTCGGCGCCGCGCGCCATGCGCTGCATTGCAAGGAGTGGCTGTATCATCGCCTGACCGGCGCGCTTGTCGCCGATGTCAGCGAGGCGGTGCTGAACTTTGGCGATATCCGCAGCCGCGCCTACAGCGATGCGGTGATCTCGGCGCTGGCGCTTGACGGGCTGCGGCATCTGCTACCGCCGATTGTCGATGGCAGTGAGACCGCGCATTCGCTGGAGGCCGCTGCGGCGGCCGAGATCGGGTTGCCCGAGGGCCTTCCGGTCTGCCTCGGCTACATGGACATCGTGACCTCGGGGATCGCTTCGGGGCTGTGTGACCCGCATACCCGGCCGGGGCTGTCGATCCTCGGTTCGACCGGGGTGCACACCCGGTTTGCCGCCGGCGCCGATGAGATCGTGCTAAACCCGGACCGGACCGGTTATACCGTGGCGCTGGCCGGCGACGCCTTTGGCCAGGTGCAGACCAACATGGCGGCGGCGATCAACATCGACTGGATCGCCGGCATCGCGCGCGATGTGCTGAACGCCGGCGGTCGGCCGGGAGACAGCGCCGAGATCCTCGCCGGCTTTGACGAACTGGTCGCCGGCGCGCGGCCGGGCGCGGTCACCTATCATCCCTACATCGCGACGACGGGTGAACGCGGGCCGTTCTCCGATCCCTGCGCTAGGGCCAGCTTTACCGGGCTCGACCGCAGCGTCGGCTGGGCCGAGCTGCTGCGCGGCGTCTATGAGGGGCTGGCGATGGCGGCGCGCGATTGTTACGCCGCCATGGGCGAGACGCCGGCAGAGATCCGGGTGGCCGGTGGCGCGGCGCGCTCGGCGCAACTGGTGCATATCCTCGCCGCGACACTGAACCGCCCGGTGCGCGCGGTGGCGCGGGATGAGGCCGGCGCCGCCGGGGCGGCGATGATCGCGGCGGTGCAATCGGGGGTCTTCGTCTCGCTGGCCGAGGCCGATGCCGCCTGGGTCCGGCCGCTGCTGCGCGCGCCGGTGCCGCCCGATCCCGATCTCGGCCCGCTGTACGACAGGCTTTACCTGGCCTTCCGGGAGGGGCGGGCCCTCATGCGGCCGCTTTGGCACAGCCAGGCCAGAAACAGCCAATCCAGCACAAGGAAACACATCACATGACGACGCAAGTGGCGATCATCGGCGACCGGTTCATGCTGTCGGAGACCTTCGAAGAGCACATCCTGTCGGCCTGCGGCGACCGGGTTTCGGTGCGCCGAATGGATTACGACTGGCCAGACGCGCCGCTGGAACAGGGCTATCAGGGCTCGCGCATCGCGGGCATCCTCGAATTTCAGGGCGACCCCGACGAGGTGGTTGCCCATATCGGCAGCGCAGAGGTGGCGGTAATCCATCACGCGCCGCTTTCGGCCGCGATGATCGCGGCGCTGCCGGGGCTGAAACTGGTGGCGGTCAGTCGTGGCGGGCCGGTCAATGTCGACATGAAGGCGGCCCGGGCGCGCGGCATCACCGTGGTCAACACCCCCGGCCGCAACGCCAGCGCGGTGGCCGAATTCACCATTGCCGGCATGCTGGCCGAGCTGCGCAATCTGGCGCGTGGCCACGAGGCGCTGCGCCAGGGCGACTACCGGACCGACCTGTATCGCGCCGCCGTCACCGGCGACGAACTTTGCGACATGACCGTCGGGGTCATTGGCTACGGCGAGATCGGCAAGCGGGTGGTCACCCTGCTGCGCGCCTTCGGTTGCCGTATCCTGGTCTGCGATCCCTATGTCCAGCTCACCGCTGCGGATGTGAACGCCGGCGTGGAGATGGTGGCCCTGGAAAGGCTTCTGGCCGAGGCCGACGTGGTCTCGCTGCATCCACGGGTGACCGAGGAAACCACCGGCATGATCAATGCCGAGACCCTGGCCGCGATGAAACCCGGCAGCACGCTGATCAACACCGCCCGCGGCCCGCTTGTCGACTACGACGCCCTGATCGCGGCGCTGCAAAGCGGTCATCTTCGCGGCGCCATGCTCGAGACCTTTCCGATCGAGCCGGTGCCGCTGGATTCGCCGCTGCTGACCCTGCCCAATGTCACCCTGACCCCGCATATCGCCGGCGCCTCGCTGCGCACCGTGCGCACCGCGGCAAGCAAGGCCGCCGAGGAAGTGCGGCGCTGGCTTGGCGGCGAACCTCCCCTGAATCCCTGTTGAGAGAGACCGATGCAAGATATCGAAACCACCCTCCGCCAATCGCTTGTCGACGCCTGCCAGAGCCTGGGCCGGCTGGGGCTGTCGCAAGGCACGTCGGGCAATATCTCGGTCCGGTGCGGCGACAGCATGCTGATTTCTCCCTCGGCCACGCCCTATGAGGAGATGACCGCCGAGCTGATCGCCGAAATGCCGCTGGACCGCAGCGACGGTACATGGTCGGGGCCGCTCAAACCCTCGACGGAATGGCGCTTTCACCTCGATGTGCTGCAATCGCGGCCGGATGTGAACGCCGTGGTGCATGGCCATCCGACCTATTGCACGGCGCTGGCCATCGCCCGCAAGCCGATCCCGCGCTGTCACTACATGGTGGCGGCCTTTGGCGGCGACGACGTGCGCTGCGCCGGCTATGCGCGCTTCGGCAGCGCCGAGCTGTCGCGGCTGGTCATGGCGGCGATGCAGGACCGGACGGCCTGTCTGATGGCCAACCACGGGGCGCTTGCCGTCGGGGCCGAT
Organism: Marinovum sp. PR37; assembly: GCF_028807375.1. Taxonomy (NCBI): domain Bacteria; kingdom Pseudomonadati; phylum Pseudomonadota; class Alphaproteobacteria; order Rhodobacterales; family Roseobacteraceae; genus Marinovum; species Marinovum sp. PR37. The sequence continues at coordinate 17,963 of NZ_JARAML010000024.1, forward strand.
CTGCCCAAGGCGCTCTGGCGCGCGGTCGAGCTCGAGACGATCGCCAGGCAGTATTACCTGACGCTGGCAATTGGTGGGCCGGTGCTGCTGAGCGAACAGGAGATCGCCGAGACCCACGCGGCCTTTGGCGGCTACGGGCGTCCGGACGGCGACTGACCGGGCGGCGCGGCCTGGACACCGCCGTGCCGGGCCCGGACCGCAGGGGAGGGGCAAGTGCCGGTCGGCCCGCCGGATCAAGCGATGAGGCGACATCGGGCGGCCAGGGCGCGCTGTGCGGGCCCTGGATCGCCGGATTCGACAGCGGTGTTCCGAATGTCGTCTCTCCGGTTTATCGCCGTCTTCAGGCCCGCACCGGCTTGCCCGAGAGCTTGCCCGCCGCGACCAGCGATTGCACCTCGGTCATGATGACGTCGTGCACCACCTTGGTGGCCGGCGCCAGATCCCGGACCGGCCGGTGGCAGAGCGAATGCACCCGCGAAACGCCGGGCTCGGTCACCAGCCGCGCCGAGACCTGGCCCGAGGCGATCCGGTCCAGCCAATGGGTCATCGGCACGATGCTGGCCACCATGCCGCGTTCGACCATGGCATCGATCACGTTGATGCTGCCGGTTTGGTATTTCACGTTCAGCGTCACGCCGATGCTGCCGGCGGCCTCCTCGATGCGACGGCGCAGGTCGTGGCTGCGGAACGGCAGCACAAGCGGATGTTCGGCCGCTTCCGACAGCCGGATCGTGCGGGCCGGGGCGCGTGGCGTGGCCTTGGTGAGAAAGTGAAAGCTTTCCTCGAACAGCGGCCGTGAACGGAGCTGCGGGAATTCCGTTGCGGCGTTCGGCATGACGGCCAGATCGGCCTCTTCGTTCAGCAGGGCCTGGCCGGCGCGTTCCGAAGGGAAATCGACGATATGCAGTGAGATGCCGGGATATTCCTGCTCCAGCCGCGGATAAAGCTCGGTCGCGAGGGTGGGGGCGAGCGAGGAAATGACGGCCACCACCACCTTGCCGGTCACATCTTCCGCTTCGGTGTGGATCGCCTGCCGGATCGCCTCCATCCGCCGGATCAGCTCGGCCGCCTCCTGCCGCAGCTTCTCGCCCGCGCGCGTCAGCGTCACACCGCGCGAATGGCGCTGGAAAAGCTGCGCATCCAGCTCATGCTCGAGCTGCGACATCTGCTTGCTGAGCGCCGGTTGCGCGATCCCCAGCTCCCGTGCCGCACCCGACATCGTGCCGTGACGACAGATGGCGAGAAATTGTCTGAGAAGGCGAGGGCGCATGGCGGGCTATAACCAGTTTGGCATACCTAACATAAGTAACTAATATTTCCGTGTCTATGAAGGCTGTTTTATGGTGTTTCCATTCGACACTGTCGAACTTTGGGAGGACACATGAAAACGCTCGTCACCACCGCCGCCGCGGTGTTTCTTTCCGCATCCGCCGCCATCGCCGACTGGGCGCCGACCGGGCCGGTCAAGGTCCTGATCGGCTTTGCCGCCGGCGGCGGCGCGGATTCGCTCGCCCGCCTGATCGCCGAGGACATCGAGGCCGAATACGGCTGGACGCTGATCCCCGAGAACCTGCCGGGTTCGGGCGGGGCGGTCATGGCCCGCGCCGTCAAGGACGCCGCGCCGGACGGTCAGACCATCGGCGTCGGCATCACCGACACCTTTGCCTATGGGGTTCTGGCCGCGCGCGATCCCGGCTATACCACCGGCGATTTCACCTACCTCAGCACCATCGCCGGCACCCAGATGGGCATCGTCGCCAAATCCGAGCGCGGCTGGACCACGATGTCGGAGGTGATCGAGGCCGCCAGATCGGGCGCGAGTATTTCCTTTGGCACCATGACCCCGCGCCTTGCCGATGCGGCGTACTACATCGGCAAGGTCAATAACGTCGAGTTCAACATCGTCTCGGGCTACAAGGGGGGCCGTGCGGTGCTGAACGCGATCACCGCCGATGACGTGGATATCGGCTGGGTCGCCGGCCCGCAGAAGGCCGGGGTCGAATCCGGCGATCTGCGCAATCTCGCCAATGGCGAGGATCAGCCGTTGGCCGTTTCGCCCGACGCGCAGGAGCTGAGCGAGATCGGGGTCGATTTTGCCTTTGGCGCCACCTTCGTGGCCATTGCCCCGGCGGGTCTCTCCGAGGCGGCGCAAGGCGCCTTGTCAGAGGCCATCGCCACCGTGATCGGCTCCGAGGGCACCAAGTCCAACGCCTTCATCACCCGGGTCTTTGCCTTGAAGGTGAAAACCGGCGAGGCGGCGCGCGGCTTTGTCGAACAGGAGCTGGCCGACGCCGAAGCCCTGCTTGACGCCACCGCAGAATAAGCCATCGCAGCCAGACCGGGAGCATCGCCATGACACCTAGAGGACACCTCCGCAACCTCGCGGTCGCCCTGACGGGCTGCGGCTTTGCCCTGCTGGCGCTGGCCGTCTGGATCCCGCTCGACGTCGACACCGGCGTGATCGACGTCTGGCGCCGCAATGTGCGGATCGGCGATGCCATGCTGCCGGTGTTCTCGGCGGCGGGCATGGCGCTGGCGGGGGCGGTGATCGGGGTGCGCAGCCTGCTGCGCGATGCCGAACCGGCGGCCGGCCGCATCGATCCGCGCTTTCTTGCTTGGCTCGCCGCCACCCTGGCGGCGGGGCTGGCGCTGATGCTGCTGACCGGGCCGATCCTGGCCTGGATCGTCACCGGCGGCGAGACCCCGTACCGGGTGCTGCGCGCCACGGCGCCGTGGAAATACCTGGGCTTCGCGCTGGGCGGCACGGTGATGACCTTCGGCCTCATCGCGCTTTCGCAGCATCGCCCAAGCTGGCGATTGGCCGCCTTGGCCTTCGTCGCGACGCTGGTGATCGCGCTGCTTTATGACCTGCCGTTCGACAATCTTCTGCTGCCGCCGAACGGTGATTTCTGATGGGTGTGTTCGACTATATCCTCGCCGGGGTCTTCGAGGCCTTCACCGCCAACCCGGCCCTGGTGCTCGGACCGCTTGTCCTGTCGTGGCCGGTGATCCTCGTGGCGCTGGGCTTTTTCACCGGCGTGCTGATCGGCGCGACGCCGGGGCTCTCCGGGCCTTTCGTCATGGCTCTGGCGCTGCCGATCCTGATCTCGATCTTCGGCTTCACCCCGGATGCGCTTCTGCCGGTGCTGGGCTTTCTCGTCGGCGTCATGAAGGGCGCGACGCTGGGCGGCGCGGTGCCGGCGATCCTGTTCAACACGCCGGGCACGCCCGATGCCTTCATGACCACGCTCGACGGCCACCCGATGGCCAGAAACGGCCAGGGCGGCAAGGCGCTGCGGGTGGCGCATTTCGCCTCGGTCAGCGGCGACAGCTTTTCCGATATCGTGCTCTTTGTCTGCGCGCCCTTCCTGGCGATCAGCATCGAGGCCTTTCTCGGCCTGCCCGAAAAGGCCGCGCTGATGATCCTGTCGCTCTCCTTTGTCGCCGTGGTGGTGGGCAAGGACACCTGGAAAGGCCTGCTGGCCGCCTGTTTCGGGCTCTTCGTGGCGTCGATCGGCACCGGCACCGACAGTTATCCGCGGCTGTCGCTGGGCAGCGACGTACTGGCGCCGGGCCTGCCGACCATCGCGGTGGTGATCGGCGTGCTCGTGGTGGGCGAGATCCTTGTCTCGCTGCAAGAGATGTACCTGTCGAAACGCGCCCGCCGGGCGGCAGCCGAACAGCTCGCGCCGGGTGACAGCGCGCTGAGCCTTGCCGAGCGCCGCAGGCTCTTGCCCTTCATCGGCGTCTCGATGAGCATCGGCACGATGATCGGCGCGCTGCCCGGAATCGGCACGACGCTGGCCGCCGCCATGGGCTATACCGCCGGCCGCAAGATGCACCGCGGCACGCCCGCTTTCGGCCAGGGCGCGCCGGAGGGGATTGCCGCCACCGAGGCCGCCAATTCCGCCGTCTCGGGCGCCAACCTGATCCCGGCGCTGTCGCTCGGCATTCCCGGCAATGTCGCCGCCGTCTTCATTATCCTCGCCGCCGACACCATCGGCGGGTTCAATCCCGGGCCCGCAGTATTCCGCTTTTCCGCCGAGGAGGTGAACCCCGAACTGGTGGTGGCCTTTGCACTCTTTACGCTGATGGTGGTGGCCAATCTGCTGAACTGGCTGACCGGCGCATGGTTCATGCGGCTGCTGGGCGGGCTGATCCGCATTCCCAAGCAGGTGCTCCTGCCGATCGTGCTGCTGCTGACGCTTACCTCGGTCTATGTCGAAGGCAGCGCGATGAGCGATGTCTACATCCTGCTGGGCTTTGGCGTCCTCGGCTACCTGATGCGCCAGTCCGGGGTGCCGATCCTGCCCTTCGTCATCGCCTATATCCTCGCAGGCCCGCTGGAAACCGCGATCCGAAACGCCTTCGAGGCATCGGGCAGCGACCCCTGGTTCCTGTTTTCCAGCCCCGTTTCGCTGCTGTTCCTGGCCCTGTCCGCCGCCATCGTGCTGGGCGCCGGCTGGCTGCGCGGTACGCCAACCCCCGATTGCTGATCCCCCGTTAGGAGACCCCATGACCGAAGAAAAGCCCCGCCCGAACATCCTCTTCATCACCTCCGATCAGCAGCGCGGCGATTGCTACGGCTTCCGCGGCCGCAAGGTGCAGACACCGCATCTCGACCTGCTTGCCAGCGAGGGCACCAGCCTCGAGACCGTGGTGACGCCCTGCGTCGTCTGTCAGCCCGCGCGCGCCTCGATCCTGACCGGACTTCTGCCGCGCACCCATGGGGTGCATGACAACGGCATCGATCTTGACCCGGAGCTCGGTGAAAAGGGCTTTGCCGGCTCGCTTTCGGCCGCGGGCTATCACACCGCCAAGATCGGCAAGGCGCATTTCGCCACCTATCACGTCTTTGGCGACAGCGACACGGTCGAGTCGATCCCGGGGTCGGCCCGCGTGCCCGCGGGCTGGCGCGGGCCCTACATGGGGTTCGACCATGCCGAGCTGGTCCATATCGGCCACAACTGGTGGCTGCCCGAAGAGCCGCCCGCCGGGCTGGCCTATGAGGAATGGTATTACGGCGACGGCCGCGGCGCCTGGAAGAACAAGCTGCTGTGGGAAAGCACACGCGATCACAAGGGGGCGCCGCAGACCTGGTCGTCGAAGCTGCCGGTGGCCTGGCACAACTCGACCTGGATCGCCGACCGCGCCGTCGATTTTCTCAGGCAGGACCATGGCAAGCCCTTCTGCCTCTGGGTCTCCTTTCCCGATCCGCACCACCCGTTCGACTGCCCCGAGCCCTGGGCCTCGCTGCACCGGCCCGAGGATGTCGACCTGCCCGAGCATCGGACCCGCGATTTCGAGGGGCGCCCGTGGTGGCACCAGGCGGCGGTGGAAACCGAGATCCCGGCGGAGCACGCCGAGATCCGGGCGAAATATTCCCGTCTGGCGGAAATGTCCGACGCGCATCTGCGCGAGGTCATCGCCAACACCTATGGCCAGCTTGCGCTGATCGACCATTCGGTCGGCCGGATCCTCGCCGAGCTCGAGGCGCAGGGTTTGGCCGACAACACCTATATCGTCTACACCGCCGATCACGGCGACTGGCTGGGCGACCATGGGCTGGTGCTGAAAGGGCCGATGCCCTTCGAGGGGTTGCTCAACGTCAAGGCCATCATCAAGGGGCCGGATGTGCCGGTGGGCCGCGTCAGTCACGAGCCGTTGTCGACGCTCGATCTGGGCGCCACCTTCATGGATTGGGCCGGCGCCGACAGCCTGATGGACACCCACGGCCGGTCGATGCGCGACGTGATCTCGGGCGAGGGCAGCCGCGACGGCGCGCTCAGCGAATGGGAACTGCTGCCGGGGCGGGTGGGCGTCGGCCTCAGCCTGCGCACGGTGCGCTCGAAGACCGCCAAGCTGACCATGGATCTGCAATCCGGCGCCGGCGAGATGTATGATCTGGCGGCCGATCCGCAGGAATTGCACAATCTGTTCGACAACCCGGATCATACGCGGCTGCAAGCCGACCTGACCGATATCCTGATGTCGCGCCCCGACGACATCCAGCCCAACCGCGTCCCCGTGGGCATGGCGTGAGGCGCCCGGCATGACAATCACCTGCACCGAGGATTTCCGCCAGCTCTACAAGGCCCGCGTGCCGAAGATGTTCTATGACTACGCCGAAAGCGGCTCTTATACCGAGAGCACTTTCCGCCGTAACGAGAGCGATTTCGCCCGGCTCAACATCCGCCAGCGCGTGGGCGTCGATATTTCCGAGATCGACACATCGGCGCGGATGGCGGGCGAGGCGGCGGCGTTGCCGGTGGCCTTTGCGCCGGTCGGGATGCTGGGCATCCAGAACATCGGCGGCGAGATCAAGGTGGCCAAGGCCGCACGGCAATTCGGCGTGCCCTTCATCCTGTCAACCATGTCCATCGCCTCGGTCGAAGAGGTGGCCGAGGCCACCGGCGCGCCATTCTGGTTTCAGCTCTACGTGGTCAAGGACCGCGAGTTCGTCCGTGACCTGATCCACCGCGCCAAGGCGACGGGCTGTTCGCAACTGGTGGTGACAATGGACCTCGCGATGCTGGGGCAGCGGCACAAGGACGTCAAGAACGGGTTGTCGATCAAGCCCGGCCTGAAAAACCTGATCAATATCGCCACCAAACCCCGCTGGGCCTATGACATGCTGACCGGGCCGAAGCTGAGCTTTGGCAATGTGGTCGGCCATGCCAAGGGGGTCGACGATCTGGCCAGCCTCCTGACCTGGGCGGCGGAAATGGTCGATCCGGCGCTGGACTGGGACGACGTGGCCTGGATCTGCAAGGAATGGGGCGGGCCGGTGATCCTCAAGGGGGTCATGGACGTCGACGACGCCCGCATCGCCGCCGACATGGGGATCGAGACCATCGTGGTGTCGAACCACGGCGGCCGGCAACTCGACGGGGCGGGCAGCTCCATCTCCTGGCTGCCGCAGATCGCCGATGCGGTGGGCGACCGGGTCGAGCTGATACTCGATTCAGGTGTCCGCACCGGCATGGATATCTTTCGCGCCCGCGCCCTGGGCGCATCGGGCGTTCTTCTGGGCCGGGCCATGGTCTATGCGCTGGGGGCGATGGGGCAGCCGGGGATCGAAAAGCTCCTGACCCTGCTGGAGAAGGAACTGCGCACCACCATGGGCCTCGCCGGCAAGACGCGGGCCGGCGACATCGGGCGCAGCGACATCTATCGGGCATAGATCATCCGCGGCGGCGGGAGGCATGGCTCCCGCCCGAAGGCCCGCCACCTGCCGTCAGCCGGCGGGCCGCCGTCTCCGGCTCAGGCGCGGTGCCATTCCCGGTCGCCCTTTGCGTCCTTGACCCGGGTGGGCAGGCCGATCCGGTCCAGCAGGGCAAAAAGCGGCTTGGGGTCAAGCTCTTCGACATTCATCATGGCGCCGTGGTCATAGGTGCCATCGGCCACCAGCATCGCCATCGCCACCGGCGGCACCCCGGCGGTGTAAGAGATGCCCTGGCTGCCGACCTCGGCATAGGCCTTTTCGTGGTCGGAGACGTTGTAGACAAAGACCTCGACCTCTTCGCCGTCCCTGGTGCCCTTGACCAGATCGCCGATACAGGTCTTGCCGGTGTAATTCGGCGCCAGCGTCGAAGGATCGGGCAGCACCGCCTTGACCACCTTGAGCGGCACCACCTCGAGCCCCTCGGCAGTGGTCACCGGCTGTTCCGACAGCAGCCCGAGGTTTTGCAGCACGGTAAAGACATTAATGTAGTGATCGCCGAAGCCCATCCAGAACCGCACATCCGCCTGCGGATAGTTCACCGCCAGCGAATGCACCTCGTCATGGCCAGACATATAGGCCCTTTGCGTGCCGACCACCGGCAGTTCCCAGTCGCGGCCGACTTCGAACATCTTGTTGCTCTGCCAGGCGCCGTCCTGCCAGCTGTAGACGGTGCCGGTGAATTCGCGGAAATTGATCTCGGGGTCGAAGTTGGTCGAGAAATACTTGCCGTGATCGCCGGCGTTGATGTCGACGATGTCGATCGATGTCACCTCGTCCATGAATTCGTCGATGGCAAAGCGGGCAAAGGCATTGACCATGCCGGGATCGAAGCCGGCGCCGAGCAGCGCGGTCACCCCGGCCTTGGCGCAATCCTCGCGGCGCTTCCATTCGTAGTTGGCATACCACGGCGGGGTTTCGCAGATCTTGGCCGGGTCTTCATGGATCGCGGTGTCGATATAGGCGGCCCCGGTGCGGATGCAGGCCTCGAGCACGGTCATGTTGACGAAGGCCGAGCCGACATTGATCACGATCTGCGCGCCGGTCTTGTCCAGAACCGCCGCGACCGCATCGCTGTCCATGGCGTCGACCGCATGGGCCTCGAACACGCCGTCCTGTTTCATCGCCTGTTTGTCATGCACGCTCTGTATGATCGCGTGGCATTTCGCAACCGTGCGGCTGGCGATATGCAGATCGCCCAGCACATCGTTGTTCTGCGCGCATTTGTGCGCCACGACCTGTGCGACGCCGCCGGCACCGATGATTAGAACATTGCGTTTCATGTGTTCAACAGACCTCATGTATTTGCCAGAAGGGGTTTCCCGTCTCAGGAAAGCGCGGACCGGAAATCCGCGTAATCGAAATCGCGCACCCTGGTGAGGCTGCCGTCGAGTTCACGGATCGCGATGCCGGGCATCTTTACGCCGTTGAACCAGTTTTTCTTGACCATCGTGTAACCGGCGGCATCCTGAAACGAAATCCGGTCGCCAGGCGCGAGCGGCGCGTCGAAACGGAATTCGCCGAAGATATCGCCCGCAAGGCAGGATTTGCCGCAGATCATCCATTCATGCGGGCCGGTGTCGGGCGCGACTTTGGCGTTCTCGCGGTAGATCAGCAGATCGAGCATATGCGCCTCGATCGAACTGTCGACGATGGCCAGGTTCTTGCCGTTGAAGAGCGTGTCGAGCACCGTGACTTCGAGCGTCGCCGCCCCGGTGATCGCCGCCTCGCCGGGTTCGAGGTAGACCTGCACGCCGAAGCGCTCGGAGAACTGCCGCAGCCGGGCAGCCAGCCGCTCCAGCGGATAGCCCGCTCCGGTGAAATGGATGCCGCCGCCGAGGCTGACCCACGCCATCCGGTGCAGGGTCTCGCCAAAGCGCTCTTCGATCAGGGTCAGCATCGCGTCGAAGCGGTCGAAATCCGCGTTCTCGCAATTGTTGTGGAACATCAGCCCGCTGATCCGGTCGGCCACGGCGGCGATGCGCGCCGGGTCATGTTCGCCCAGGCGGCTGAACGGACGCGCCGGATCGGCCAGATCGAAATCCGAGGTCGAGACGCCGGGATTGACCCGCAGGCCACGAACCCGGCCTTCCGAGGCCGTGTCAAACCGGTCGAGCTGGCCGATGGAGTTGAAGATGATCTTGTCGCAATGGGCCAGCACCTCGTCGATCTCGTCATCGGCGTAGGCCACGGAATAGGCATGGGTCTCGCCGCCGAATTTTTCGTGGCCCAGCTTCACTTCGTAGAGCGAGGACGAGGTCGATCCGTCCATGTACCCGGCCATGAAATCGAACACAGACCAGGTGGCGAAACATTTCAGCGCCAGAAGCGACTTGGCCCCCGAGGCCTCGCGCAGCCAGGCGATCTTTTTCAGGTTCGACAGCAGGCAGGACTTGTCGATCAGATAAAAGGGGGTTTGCAAGGCAAAATCCTTTCCGTGGGCCGATCCCTCTGGCGGGGAGTCCCGATTAGAGCATGTCGCCGGACAACGCAAAGCCCTTGATCGCCAACCGCCGCAGCGGAGCGCGGGTCTGCCGGAACGGCCGGGCTTTCTCGGGCGGTTCGGGGTGGTCCGAGCGCGAAGGGAGGTGCCTCATGGGGCTGTCCGCGCAACATGAAGTCGCGGTGTCCTGTCGGCGCCGGTGTGCTACACGGTGGCAATCCAGAATCGAAATCCCCGGAAACCCGCGCAGAACGTGCTACATGTGGCTCACCCGGTGTTGAGGTTAAGACGTTGAAACGTAATGTTGAAAATGCTGCCCGCCTGTCCGTCGCCCCGATGATGGACTGGACCGACCGCCATTGTCGCTACCTTCACCGCCTGCTCAGCCGTGAGAGCCTGCTTTATACCGAGATGGTGACGGCGCCGGCGCTGGTGAGGGGCGGGGCGGTGCATCTGCTCGACTTCTCGCCCGAAGAACATCCCGTCGCGCTGCAACTGGGCGGGTCGGATCCGGCAGAACTGGCCGCGGCCGCGCGGCTGGGAGCCGAGGCGGGGTATGACGAGATCAACCTCAATGTCGGCTGCCCCTCGGACCGGGTGCAATCGGGCACCTTCGGCGCGGTGCTGATGAAGCAGCCCGAGCTGGTGGCCGAGTGCTGCTCCGCGATGCGCGCCGCGGTGGATGTCGAGGTGACGGTGAAATGCCGCATCGGTGTCGATGACCAGGAGCCGCGCGAGGTGCTGCCGGCGTTTCTCGAGACGGTGGCGGCGGCCGGGGTGGGCCGCTTTGCGATTCACGCCCGCAAGGCCTGGTTGCAGGGGCTGTCGCCCAAGGAAAACCGCGATATCCCGCCGCTGGACTACCCGCTGGTGCAGGAGATGAAGGCGGCGTTTCCGCAGCTGCATCTTTCGGTCAATGGCGGCATCGCCTCGCTGGCGCAGGCGCGGGCGTTTCTCGATGCCGGGCTCGACGGGGTGATGATCGGGCGCGCCGCCTATCACCAGCCCTGGGATGTCCTCGGCACGGCCGACGCGGCGATCTTTGGTCAGGCCGACGGGCTTGCGGGGCCGGATGCAGCGGTGCGCGCCATGCTGCCCTATATCGAGGCGCATCTGGGGGCGGGCGGCCGGTTGCACCAGATCACCCGGCACATGCTCGGGCTGTTCGCCGGGCGGCCGGGGGCGCGGCAGTGGCGGCGGGTGCTTTCGGAAGGGGCCTCGCAAAAGGGCGCGGGGCCTGAACTTGTCCTGCGCGCATTGGCCGAGGTCGAGGGAGTGGCGGCCGCGGGCTGAGCGGCTTTTCCTTTGCCGCCCAACGGTGTATGGCCAGCCGACCCTTTAGGAGACAGGCCATGCCCGACACGATGCTGCTGATCCAGATGTTTGTTCTGCTGACCGTGATCGGCGGCTTTGCCGGCGTGCTGGCCGGGCTGCTTGGCGTCGGTGGCGGTATCGTGCTGGTGCCGGCGTTTTTCTACGCCTTTCAGACGCTTGGCTATGACGGGCCGCAGCTGATGCAGATGTGCCTGGCGACCTCGCTGGCGACGATCATCGTCACCTCGATGCGTTCGGTGCTGAGTCACAACCGCAAGGGCGCGGTGGATTGGGGCATTCTGCGGACCTGGGCGCCGGGCATCGCCATCGGCGCGGTGCTCGGGGTGCTGGCGGCGGCGTCCTTGCGGTCGGTGACCTTGCAGGCGCTGTTTGGCGTCCTGGGCATCGTGATCGGGCTCTACCTGGGCTTTGGCCGTGCCCATTGGCGGCTGGGGGATGCCATGCCGGGCGGGCTGCGGCGGGCGGTGATGTCGCCGGCGATGGGCTTTCTCTCGGTGCTGATGGGGATTGGCGGCGGCAGCTTTGGCGTGCCCTTGATGAGCCTGTACAACGTGTCGATCCACCGGGCGGTGGCGACGGCGGCGGGCTTTGGCGTGATCATCGCGGTGCCCTCTGTGGCGGGGTTCCTGTTCCTCGAGATCGCGCCGGACAACCGGCCGCCGCTGACTTTTGGCGCGGTCAACCTGGTGGCCTTCGGCATTGTCATCGCCATGACCCTGATCACCGCGCCGCTGGGCGTGCGGATTGCCCATGCGATGGATCCCAAGCCGCTGAAACGGGTGTTTGCCGCCTTCCTGATCCTGGTGGCGCTCAACATGCTGCGCAAGGCGATCTGGGGCTGACCGGCCGGCAAGCCCGGCGGCGCATTTCTGCCATATCCTGAACCGAAACAATCTCATTTCCGTCCAATTCGTCCCCAATTGCCTGCCTAATTTGGCGCAGAGGCAAAAGGAGAGACCCATGCTGGAAATGCTTATGCTGTTGGGAACCGGGCTGGCCGCGGCAGGTATCGCCGGCATGACCGGCATCGGAAGTCAGTCGGAGGATTCGGCGGCGGAACCTGCATCGGCCGCGGCCAAGGATTACGATCTCGGCGAGGATTACGAAGGCGGCGAGGGCGAAGACCTGTTGAGCCAGGTGCGCCGGATGGGCGCCTCGCTCGATCTGGCCAAATTCATGCCGGGTTCGGCTGGCGCCGATTCCGCTGGCGGCGATGACGCCGCCGGGGAGACGGCCGCAGACGCGGACAACGCGCCGGAAGAAGACGAGACGTCGGTCGACTGGGAGGCGCTAATGGTGCCGCCCGAAGGCCTCGACGCTGACGATTATCCGCAAGAGATCGCGGAAGACGTGGCCCAGGACGATGCAGCCGTGCAGCCGACCCTCGATGAAGACGCGGCGTCAGAGCCCGAGAGCGACACCGTGGCGCCAGAGCCCGAGAGCGACACCGTGACGGAGGAGGCCGAGAGTGTTGCCGAGCCGGCCGAGGACGACGACGTGCCGGTGATCTCCGATTTCGCCGCCGGGGCCGAGCAGCTTCTGCTGATGCTGCCGGAGGGCATGGGCGAGGATACCAAGGTCAGTATCGAACCCAGCGGCAGCGAAGGCATGGATGCCGCCGTTGTGCTCGAAGACGACCAGGGCGGGTTGACCGCCGTCATCGTCGCCGGCGCCTACGGCACCTTGAACGCCGCGGATGTGGTGCTCGAACGCGACGGCTGACCGACGCTCAGCCCTTGCGCCCTTGACGTGCCGCGCGCCCGCCGCGACGCTTTTTCAGGTGGCCGCGCCGGTTGGGCAGCTCGTCCATGATGGCGCGGCGTTCCTCCGAGTGCATTTTTGACCAGCGGGTGATTTCCTCGACCGAACGCAGGCAGCCGGCGCAGATTCGCGCCTCGGGATGGATGACACAGATCTGCACGCAGGGGCTTTCGATCTCGTCGCGTTTCCAGATCTCGTCCTTCATCCGATCTCCTCTTGTCATGCGCCCCCCAAATGGCGCATCCGGTCCAGCACCCCTTGCAGGATATAAGAGGCGGCGACGTGATCGATCACCTCGGCGCGACGTTTCCGAGACGTATCCGCCTCGAGCAGCGCCCGTTCGGCGGCGACGGTCGAAAGGCGTTCATCCCAGAATCCGATCGGCCCGTCCCAGAGCCGCGAAAAATTGCGCGCAAAGGCGCGAGTGGATTGGCAACGCGGCCCTTCGGAGCCGTCCATGTTGCGCGGCAGCCCCAGGATCACCCCGCCAATGCCGCGCGCGGCAAGGATCTCTTGCAGCCGGGCGGCATCCAGCCCGAATTTCTTGCGCCGGATGGTTTCCAGCGGCGTCGCCACCGAGCGGAAGCTGTCGGACACGGCCACCCCGATGGTCTTGTCGCCCAGGTCAAGCCCGGCAATCGCCGTCATCGGCGGCAGGGCTTTGGCGAAATCTGCGATATCTTCCACGATCATACACCCCTCTAACGCGCCGGGCGGGCAGGGGAAAAGCCTGTAGGGCCCACCATGTCGTGATTGATCGGCATTGTGGCGGATTTGATAGGCGGGCAGACTGGCCTAGTCTTCTAGAACCACCACAGAGAGAGCCCCGACAGGCACAATTGGGATTCGAGCCAGATGAAGCGATATTCAGCCTTTGCCGTCGCCCGCGAAGCCGCGCGCTATCACCTTGGATGGGAGCGCGCCTGGGCCTCACCGGAGCCGAAGAAACACTATGATGTGGTCATCGTCGGCGCCGGCGGACACGGGCTGGCGACCGCCTATTACCTTGGCAAGAATTTCGGCATCACCAATGTTGCGGTGATCGAAAAGGGCTGGCTCGGCGGCGGCAACACCGGCCGCAACACCACGATCATCCGCTCGAACTACCTGCAAGATCCCTCGGCCGCGATCTACGAAAAGGCGCGGTCGCTCTATGAGACAATGAGCCAGGACCTGAACTACAACGTGATGTTCAGCCCGCGCGGCGTGATGATGCTGGCCCAGACCCAGCACGAGATCCGCGGCTATCAGCGCACCGCCCATGCCAATGCCCTTCAAGGGGTGCAGACGGAGTGGATCTCGCCCGCCCGTGTCAAGGAACTGGTGCCGATCATCGAGCTCAAGGGGCCACGCTATCCGGTGCTCGGCGCGCTTTGGCAGGCCCGGGGCGGCACCGCGCGCCACGATGCGGTGGCCTGGGGCTATGCCCGTGCCTGTTCGGCCATGGGCATGCACATCATCCAGCAATGCGAAGTCACCGGCGTGCGCCAGCAGGACGGACGGGTCACCGGCGTGACCACCTCGAAGGGCGAGATCGCCTGCGACAAACTCGGCCTGGTGGTTGCCGGCCATTCCGGCGTGCTGGCCGAGATGGCGGGGTTCCGGCTGCCGGTGGAATCGGTGGCGCTTCAGGCGCTGGTCAGCGAGCCGATCAAGCCCTGCATGGATGTCGTCGTGATGGCCAATACCGTGCATGGCTACATGAGCCAGTCCGACAAGGGCGAGATGGTGATCGGCGGCGGCGCCGACGGCTACAACAACTACACCCAGCGCGGCAGTTTTCATCACATCGAGGAAACCGTGCGCGCGCTGATCGAAACTTTCCCGATGATCTCGCGGCTCAAGATGCTGCGGCAATGGGGCGGCATCGTCGACATGACCGGCGACCGTTCTCCGATCCTGTCGAAAACCCCGCTTGAGGGCTGTTTCATCAATTGCGGCTGGGGCACCGGCGGCTTCAAGGCGATCCCCGGCTCGGGCTGGGGCATGGCCGAGCTGATGGCCAAGGGCCATTCGCCGCTGACCGAGGCCTTCTCGCTTGATCGCTTCCGTGAAGGGCGGTTCATCGACGAAAGCGTCGCGGCGGGGGTGGCGCATTGACCCCATCGGCGGAGTTCCGCACTGCGGCGCGTTTTCGTCGGGCCGCCGGGAACCCCGGGCACCGGCCTGACGTTTGCCCTGTGAACGAACGCTTCACAGGAGACCTGACATGGTTGACCATACCGACCGCGAACGCCTCAACACCACGACGACAACCACCACGAACAGCTCGGGCGGCAACAGCGGCCTGGCCTTTATCGTCGGCATCCTGGTCGTTGTCGTGGCGATCATCGCCTGGTTCCTCTTTGCCGGCGGCGACGTGCCCGGCCCGGCCGGCGGCACCAGTGACGTCAATGTCACCATCGAAGGCGCCGGCGAGGCCGTCGAAGGTGCGGGCGAGGCCGTCGAAGACGCCGCCGAAGGCCAGTAACGCCTGGCGCAGTACGGCGAAAGGCCCGGCGGCGCTGCCGTCACCGGGCCTTTCGGCATGGGGTCAGCGGGTGGACGCCCGAGGCGCTGGGACGGTCCCGGGGCCGCAATCCGGCAAGGCTTCGGCCAAAGCCGGCCTATTTTTCGGGTGCGCATCCGCGAAATCCGGCTCATCGCCCGCCAGGACCGCGCGCCTCCCTGTCCGGCCACCCTTGGGCGACCTATCTTTTGCAGTGCGAAAGGAGGATTTCCCATGCCTGACCCGATCCCTCGGACCGACCCGCTGCGCACCCGCGCACCGCGCGGCCGCCCCTGGATGTGGATTGTCGCTGCCTTGCTGGTGCTGCTGCTCATCCTCTGGGTGGCCTTTGCCGGCACCGGTGGCAACATCACCGGCGCCGAGGCCGTCAATGCGCCTGCGGCCACAACAGAGCCGCTGGCCGATGATGCCGCGCCCGTCGCGGCCGACTGACCCGATCCAGATCCACCAAGCTGCAAGGCGGGCGTCGCTTGGCGCCCGCCTTTTGCTGCGCCAAGACCGGAGCCTGCCATGCTGACCCTGCATTGCCCCTATTGCGACGTCCAGACCGATGAAACTGAGCTGACCCCCGGCGGCGAGGCCCATCTCACCCGTCACGGCCCCGGCTCGGATGACGACGCCTTTCACGACTACCTGTTTTCCCGCGCCAACCCGCGCGGCGTGCATTTCGAACGCTGGCGCCATGCCTATGGCTGCGGCAAGTGGTTCCTCGCGGCGCGCGACACCCGGACACTCGAGGTTTTCGGCACCTACGAAGCGCAGACCACCGAGCCGCCCGACCACATCCTTGCCGCCATCCGCGACAAGCGCCCGGGCTGGACCCGCGCCTCCTGATGCCTTCACTTCTCGTCAATACGCATGTCCGCGGCCAGCCCCGCACGAAAGGGTCCGACACATGAGCACACGCCTCGCCACCGGCGGCCGGTTGATCGACCGCTCGAAACAGCAGAGCTTCACCTTCAACGGCAAGCGCCTGACCGGCCATGCCGGCGACACCCTCGCCTCGGCGCTGCTCGCCAATGACCAGATGCTGGTGGGCCGCTCGTTCAAATACCACCGTCCGCGCGGCATCGTGGCCTCGGGCGGCGAAGAGCCCAATGCGCTGATGGGGCTGGGCGAGGGGCACCGGTTCGAGCCCAACCAGCGCGCCACCACCACCGAGCTTTTCGACGGGCTGAGCGCGCAGAGCCAGAACCACTGGCCCAGCCTGGAAACCGATATCGGTGCGGTCAATGCCGCCTTTTCGGCCTTTCTGCCGGCGGGGTTCTATTACAAGACCTTCATGAAGCCGCGCGCCTTCTGGAAACACGTCTACGAGCCGTTCATCCGCAAATCCGCCGGTCTGGGGCGCGCGCCGGATGCCGAGGCCCGCGATCCCGACACCTACGAGCATTTCCATGCCCATGTCGATACGCTGGTGGTAGGCGGCGGCCTCGCCGGGCTCGAGGCGGCGAAACGCGCGGGCGCGGCCGGCGGCCGGGTGCTGCTGGTCGAGCAATCCGCCCAATGGGGCGGTCGCGCGCCGGTGGATGGCGGCGAGATCGACGGCCATTCGACCGAGGCCCATGTGGCCCGGCTGCTGGCCGATCTCGAAGCGATGGAGAATGTCACCCTGCGCAGTCGCTGCATGGGGGCAGGGGTCTATGACCATGGCTATGTGCTGGCCTACGAACGTCTGAGCGATCATGCACCGCAGGCCAAGGGCCCGCGCCACCGGCTCTGGCGGATCCGCGCCGGGCAGGTCATCACCGCCACCGGAGCCATCGAACGGCCGCTGCCCTTTGCCGGCAACGACATTCCCGGCGTGATGCTGGCCTCGGCGGTGCGTGACTATTTGGTCAACTGGGCGGTCAGCCCCGGCGACCGCACCGTCGTGGTCACCAACAACGACGATGCCTATCGCACCGCTCTGGCCCTGCGTCGCGCCGGGCTCGCCGTGCCGGCGATCATCGATGCCCGTGTCCTGCCGAAAGACAGCCCGCTGATGGCCGAGGCCCGCGCCAAGGGCATCCGCATCCTGCAAGGCCATGCCATCGACCATGTGATCGGCGGCAAGCGGGTTCGCGGCGTGGCGATTTGCAGCCATGCCGGTGAAGGCGGTGCGGTGATCGAGGAAATCGCCTGCGAGGCCGTGGCCATGTCGGGCGGCTGGTCGCCGGTGGTGCACCTCTGGTCGCATTGCGGCGGCAAGCTGATCTGGGACGAGCGCCGCGTCATGTTCCGCCCCGATCCCGACCAGCCGCCAACCGGTGAGAAGGGTCAGCCGATGGTCACCGTTGTCGGCGCCGCCAATGGCGCGTTGAGCCTGCAAGAGGTGCTCGACGATGCCGCGCGCCTTGGCGATGAGCCGGCGCCGCAGGCCAGCGCCGAGGCGGAAACGCCGCTGGCGCCGGTCTGGATGATGCCGCAGGGTGCCAGCATCAAGCACCGGATGAAGGCCTGGCTGGATTATCAGAACGACGTCAAGGTTTCTGACGTTCAACTGGCTGCCCGCGAGGGATTCGAGAGCGTCGAACACGCCAAGCGCTATACCACGCTGGGCATGGCCACGGATCAGGGCAAGCTGAGCAATATCAACGGGCTGGCGACGCTTTCGGGTGCGCTTGGCGCGACGATACCCGAGGTCGGCACCACCACTTTCCGCCCGCCTTACACGCCGATCTCCATGGGCGCGATCGCCGGTCAGGCCCGGGCCGAAATTTTTCAGCCGGTGCGCGAAACCCCGATCCACGGCTGGCTTGACGCCAATGGCGCCGAATGGGAGCCGGTGGGCCAGTGGCGCCGGCCCTACGCCATCCTGCGTCCCGGAGAGAGCACGCACGACGCGGTCATGCGAGAAGTGACCAACACCCGCGAAAACCTCGGGCTGCTCGACGCCTCGACCCTGGGCAAGATCGTCGTCAAGGGACCGGATGCCGGAAAATTCCTCGACATGCTCTACACCAACATGATGTCGACGCTGAAACCCGGCAAATGCCGCTATGGGCTGATGTGCAACGAAAACGGCTTTCTGATCGATGACGGGGTCGTGGCGCGGATCGATGATGAAACCTTCCTCTGCCACACCACCTCGGGCGGCGCCGATCACATCCACGCGCAGATGGAGGATTGGCTGCAATGCGAATGGTGGGACTGGCTGGTCTATACCGCCAATGTCACCGAGCAATTCGGCCAGATCGCCGTGGTCGGCCCCAAGGCGCGCAAGCTGCTCGAGGCGATCGGCGGCATGGACGTCAGTCAGGAGACACTGCCCTTCATGGGCTGGGCCGAGGGCGAGTTGGGCGGCATTCCGGTGCGGATCTACCGCATCTCGTTTTCCGGTGAGCTGAGCTTCGAGATCGCGGTCAAGGCGGGCTATGCGCGCCAGCTCTGGGATCTGCTGATGACCGTTGGGCGGCAGTTCGACGTCATGCCCTATGGCACCGAGGCGCTGCACATCATGCGCGCCGAAAAGGGCTTCATCATGATCGGCGACGAGACCGACGGCACGGTGATCCCGCAGGATCTCGGGCTGGACTGGGCGATTTCCAAGAAGAAAACCGACTATCTCGGCAAACGCGCGCAGCAACGACCCGACATGACCCGCGACGACCGCTGGAAGCTGGTCGGGCTCGAGACTGTCGACGGCTCGGTGCTGCCCGATGGCGCCTATGCGGTGGACGAGGGCGAAAACGCCAATGGCCAGCGTAACGTGCAGGGGCGGGTGACTTCATCCTATCATTCGCCGACCCTGGGTCGCGGCATCGCCATGGGGCTGGTGCGGCACGGGCCCGACCGGATGGGCGAGGTGATCCGCTTTGCCAAATCCGACGGCACAACCATGATCGAGGCGCGGATCGTGGATCCGGTCTTCTACGACAAGGACGGGGAGAAACAGAATGTCTGAGGCGCTGGCAACACCGGTCACCGCCCTTGGCGGGGCACAGTTCGACGGTCTGGTCTCGGTCCGGGAAATGCCGGCGCAGGGCATGATCTCATTGCGCGGCGATCTGGCCATGCCGCCGCTCAAGAATGCCGCGACCGGCGTCGCCGGGGTCGACATGCCGGCGCAGCGCGCGGCCGAATGCGAAGGGGCGCGCGGCCTGTTGTGGATGGCGCCCGACGAGCTGCTGGTGCTCTGCCCCTATGACGAGACGGCCGAGGCCGTCGCCTCGATGGACAAGCTGCTTTACAGCTACCATGCGCTGGTAACCGACGTTTCCGATGCCCGCGCGATGTTCGAACTGCGTGGCGGCGGGCTGCGTGACGTGCTGGCCAAGCTGACGCCGGCGGATATGTCGGCCGCCGCCCTGCCGCCGGGCGAGCTGCGCCGCTCGCGGCTGGCGCAGGTGCCGGCGGCCTTCTGGCTGAGGAGCGAGACCGCGGCGCAGGTGATCTGCTTCCGCTCGGTCGCGCGCTATGTCTTCGACCTTTTGAAGACCGCGGCGCAGCCGGGATCGGCGGTCGGATTCCACTAGGCTGACCACGGGGCAGGCGCGGCCGACCCGGCGCGCCGCTTCTTCGGACGGCGAAGGGCGTCAACCCGCTCGGCAGGGGTTGACCTCTCCGCCGCACGCGCTCACTTATACCGGGAACGCGACCATCAAGAAAAAGGGGTGTACCCATGGCTTTCGAACTTCCCGATCTTCCCTATGCGCACGATGCCCTTGCCGGCCAAGGCATGAGCAAGGAAACGCTCGAGTACCACCACGACATCCACCACAAGGCCTATGTCGACAACGGCAACAAGCTGATCTCGGGCACCGAGTGGGAAGGCAAGACGCTCGAAGAGATCGTCAAGGGCACCTATGACGCCAACGCCGTGGCGCAATCGGGCATCTTCAACAATGCGTCGCAGCACTGGAACCACATGCAGTTCTGGGAAATGATGGGCCCGAACAACGCCAGCCTGCCGGGCGAGCTGGAAAGCCGCCTGAAGGATGGCTTCGGCTCGGTCGACGAGTTCAAGAAGCAATTCGCTGCGGCCGGCGCCGGTCAGTTCGGCTCGGGCTGGGCCTGGCTGGTTGTCGATACCGACGGCTCGCTGAAGGTCACCAAGACCGAAAACGGCGTCAACCCGCTGTGCTTCAACCAGACCGCGCTGTTGGGCTGCGACGTCTGGGAGCACTCCTATTACATCGATTTCCGCAACAAGCGCCCGGCGTATCTCGACAACTTCCTCGACAACCTGGTGAACTGGGAAAATGTCGCGGAACGTCTCGCAAGCGCCTGATATCGCTTCTGAACGCTGAATTTTGGCCCGCCCGTTTCCCACGGGCGGGCCTTTTCGTTGCAGCTGTCCGGGCCAAAGCCGGCCGGGATCAGCGACCCAGCGCGGTGCGCAGCTTGGCCACGCAATCGGCGACGTTTTCGGCCGGTTCCCAGAAGGCGCGCAGCGAGGCTTCGGCAAAGCCCTGATCGATCACGTGATCGAGCAGCGCCAGCAGCGGGTTCCAATAGCCCGCCACGTTCAGCAGGATCACCGGCTTGTCATGCAGGCCAAGCTGCGCCCATGTCAGCACCTCGAAGAATTCGTCGAGCGATCCGGCGCCGCCGGGCAGCAGGATGACCGCATTGGCGTTCATCAGCATGACCTTCTTGCGCTCGTGCATGGTTTCGGTGACGACAAAGGTCGAGAGATCGCGCTTGCCGACTTCGACATCCAGCAGGTGTTTGGGGATCACGCCAAAGGTCTCGCCGCCGCTATCCTGCGCGCTGCGCGCCACGCGCCCCATGAGGCCGACGTCACCGGCACCGTAGACCAGCCGCCAGCTCTCGTCGGCCAGCGCCCGGCCCAGCGTTTCGGCGGCCTCGGCATAGGCCGGATCTGAGCCATCACGCGAGCCGCAGTAAACGCACACAGAGATGTCGGTCATTGTCACTCGCTCCTGCCTCGGTCGTCCTGTAATCTCTGGACATGTTGCGCGTGCAGCATGGGAAGTCAACGCACCCGGCCGGTCCTGCGGCGCGCGCAGGCCGCTGCGGGGCGGAGGGTGTCCGAAAATGTCGCCGGAAATCCACATTTTGACCGTGATGACCGCCCCTGCTAGTGTTTTGTACGTTTTTTCCCAGTGGTTTCACGGTTAATTGAGGACATCTGCCGGGAATTAGGGGGCCGCGCGCTCCGGACTGCCCAATGCGCGCAAAGGGGACCAAAATGGCGAAATGGATCGGATATCTGGGCGGAGGCGCGGCCGGCGCGGCTGTGGCCATTGCGGGGTATGTGGTCATGACGCTCTATGGCGATCCCGAGACGCCTCGCGAGACCCCGGCGGCACTGATCACGCCCGAGCCCGCGAATACGCCGAAGCCCGAGAGCGACGCGGCGCAAGACGAGGCGCAAGACTCGGGGCCCGCGCCGGTCGTCGAGAGCGTTGACAGCGACCCGGCGCCGGAGGCCGAGCCTGCCAAAAAGCCGGACCGCGACCCCGCACCGGAAGCCGAGCTTGCCGAGCTGCCCGACAGCGACCCCGTGCCGGAGGCCGAGCTAACCGAGGTGCCGGATAATGGCCCGGCGCCGGAGGCCGAGAGCGCCGAGATGCCGGACGACGAGCCAACGCCGGAGGCCGAGATCGCCGAGCTGCCGGAGGAGGAGCCTGCGCCGGTGGCCGCGCCAGAGCCTGCACCGGACGCCGGCGCCGCGCCGGAAAACGCGGGCGCAATCGCCTCTGACCCCGACCCGGCACCGGACGCCGAAAGGGCCGAGGCCCCTGAGGCCGTGCCAGAGGCCGAAACTGCCGAACTGCCCGACAGCGACCCCACACCGGATCCTGCAACCGCAGAGCCGACGCCGCCAGAACCCGAGCCCGTGGACAAGGCCGCGCCGCCGCTTGTGCCGCCGACCTTCGATCTGGTGCGGATCGAGCCCGACGGCTCGGCGATCGTGGCGGGCGAAGGCGCGGCCCGGGCGCCGGTGCGGATCTTTCTCGATGGCGGCGAGATCGGCGAAACCACCTCGGGCAGCGACGGCCGTTTCGTCAGCCTGCTGCGCATCCCGCCCAGCCGCCAGCCCCGGCTGATGACCCTCGCCACGGGGCTGGCCGACACGGAGGTCTTTTCCAAGACCGAGATCATCGTCGCGCCCTTTGGCGCGGTGGACAAAGCCGCGCCCGATGAAGCGGCCCCGGCGCCCGAGGCCGTGGCCGAGAAGACACCGGTGGAATCCGAACCGCGTGACCGCGCCGCTCTGCCCGACGCGGAGGGCGCCGAAACGGCAGCGGATGCGGAAATCGCGCCCGCCGGCGACATCGCGGAAGTCGTAAAACCGCAACCTGCCGGTTCCGATGGCGGCGCAGCGGCGGACGCAGGGGAGACCCCGAGCGCAGAAGTGGTGGCCGAGCGCCCTGTTGCCGGGGCAGCAGACGAAAGCCCCGAGCCGGAACGCACGACAGAGGCCGTGGCCGCGCTGGACGTGCCCGAGGGCGCCGCCGCCAGTCCGGAGAAGATCGACCCCCCGGTGCAGACCCCCGCCGCGCCCGAGCCCGTGGCGACAGCGGCCGTAACGGAACCGGCTCCGGACGAGGCAGACCCCGCAGTGCCGGATCGCCCCGCCGCGGTGGACACTTCGGCGCCGGCATCCGCCGGCGCGGACCGGTCCGAAGACATCGCCGCCGCGGATACCTCCGAGCCGCCCGCCGGGGTCGGCGCCGCCCCGGTGCTGGTTGCGCCCGCGCCCGCGGCAACCGCGGCCGATCCGGTGGCCGAGGTGGCCGAGACGGTCAGCCGCGACACCGACCCGCTGCGCGCGGTGCCGGAGGCGGTGGAGTCCCCGGCGGCGCCGGAACCCGAGACGCCACCGACCTTGTTGGCCTCGGACAATGAAGGAGTGCGGGTGCTGACCGGGCCGGAGGTGCTGGACCGGGTGGCGATCGACACGATCAGCTATGACAACGCCGGCGATGTTGCGCTTGCCGGGCGCGGCACCGGCGGCGAGGCCGGCGGTTTTGTCCGGGTCTACCTGGACAACACGCCGATCACCACGTCGCGGGTCCGCGCCGATGGCTCCTGGCGGGTGACGCTGCCGCAGGTCGACAAGGGGGTCTATACCCTGCGCGTCGACGAGGTGGACGGGGCGGGCGAGGTCACCTCGCGCGCCGAAACACCATTCCTGCGCGAGGACCGCGAGGCGCTGGACAAGGCGTCAAACGCCACCGAGGGCGACGGGCCGGTCAGGATCGTCACCGTGCAGCCGGGCAATACCCTCTGGCAGATCGCCCGCGACCGCTATGGCGAGGGCATCCTTTATGTGCGGGTCTTCGATGCCAACCGGGGGCAGATCCGCGATCCCGACCTGATCTATCCGGGGCAGGTGTTCGACCTTCCGGCAGAGGAGGCGGCGGAATAGGCGCGCCGCCCCCGTAAACGCTTCTCGGCCCAAGTGGCCGGGGCCTCAGGCGGCGTCGGCTTCCGCCTGTTGCCGGCGCCAGAGGCTGGCATAGCGGCCGTCGCGCGCCAGCAGATCGGCATGGGTGCCGCGTTCGACGATCTCGCCGTCCTGCAACACGATGATCTGATCGGCCTCGGCCACGGTCGAGAGCCGGTGCGCGATCATCAGCACCGTGCGCCCCTCGGCGGCGCGATCCAGCGCGCCCTGGATTTCCTGTTCGGTCTCGCTGTCGAGCGCCGAGGTGGCCTCGTCCAACAGCAGGATCGGCGGGTTCTTGAGCAGGGTGCGGGCGATGCCGACGCGCTGTTTCTCGCCGCCCGAGAGCTTGAGCCCGCGTTCGCCGACCATGGTGTCATAGCCTTCGGGCAGGCTCTTGATGAAGTCGTGGATCTGCGCGGATTTCGCGGCGGCGATGATCTCGTCGCGGCTGGCCCCTTCGCGGCCATATTCGATGTTGTAATAGATCGAGTCGTTGAACAGCACCGTGTCCTGCGGCACCACGCCGATGGCGTCATGCAGACTGTCCTGGGTCACGTCGCGCACGTCCTGGCCGTCGATGGTGAGCGACCCGTCGGTTACGTCGTAGAACCGGAACAGCAGCCGGCCGATGGTGCTCTTGCCAGAGCCCGAGGGGCCGACGATGGCCACCTTTTGACCCGCCTGCGCGGTGACCGATACCCCCTTGAGGATGGGCCGGGCCGGATCATAGCCGAAATGCACGTCATTCAGCGCCACCGTGCCGCCGACAACATGCAGCGCCGGCGCGCCGGGCTTGTCAGCGATCTCGGCCGGTTGTTCGAGCAGGCCGAACATCTCGCCCATATCGACCAGGCTCTGGCGGATCTCGCGGTAGACCGTGCCGAGAAAGTTCAGCGGCATGGTGATCTGGATCATGTAGGCGTTGACCATGACGAAATCGCCCACCGTCAGATCGCCGTTCTGCACCCCGAGCGCCGCCATCACCATGACCCCCACCAGCCCGGCGGTGATCAGGAAGGACTGGCCGAAATTGAGGAAGGCCAGTGAATAGGAGGTCTTGAGCGCCGCGCGTTCGTACCCTGCCATGGCCTGGTCATAGCGCGCCGCCTCGCGGGCTTCGGCGCCGAAATACTTGACCGTTTCGAAATTGAGCAGGCTGTCGATCGCCTTCTGATTGGCGTCGGTGTCCTGATCGTTCATCTGGCGGCGCAGTTTGACCCGCCATTCGGTGACCTTGAAGGTGAACCAGACATAAAGCGCGATGGTCACCGCCACCACGGCCAGATACCAGACGTCGAACAGGAAAAACAGCACCACGGCGATCAGCAGCAGTTCCAGCACCAGCGGCCCGACCGAGAACAGCATGAAGCGCAGCAGGAACTCGACGCCCTTGACCCCGCGTTCGATGATGCGGCTCAGCCCGCCGGTCTTGCGGGTGATGTGATAGCGCATCGACAACCGGTGGATATGGGTAAAGGTCTCGAGCGCCAATTGCCGCAGGGCACGCTGGCCGACCGCCGCAAAGAGCGCGTCGCGCAGCTGCTGAAAGCCGTTGGTCATCAGCCGCGCCATGCCATAGGCCACGGTGAGCCCCACCGCGCCGAGCAGCAGGGTCGAGCCTTCGCCTCCGAGGGTGTCGACCGCCGCCTTGTAAAGCATCGGCGTGCCGACGGCGATCAGCTTGGCCAGCACCAGCACCGCCATGGCGGCGATGACGCGTTTCTTGACCCAGGGGTGATCGTCGGGCCAGAGGTAGGGGGCGACGCGGTTGATGGTGCGCCAGCCGGAACGGCGTTCCTCCCGGGCGATGGCGGCGTTGGCGTCCTCGGCGGGCTGCGCGTCGGTGGCTGTCATTTGCAAGTCTTTCGGTCGTCTGATGGGGCGGCGCAGGATCTGTCGGCGGATCCTGCCTGAATTCCTGAGAATTCAGGGCCGGATTCTTCGAGGCTCCGGCCCTCCGCTCATTCCGCCGCGCGCAGCGGCAATTCGGGTTGCGTCTCGGCCGGCGCGGGCGCGGGCGGCGCGGGATCGTCGACCCAGAGGATTTCCGGGTGCTTGATCCGCCGCGCCTTGCGGTTCAGTGCCCAGTCGCGGGCGGCCCGGCTCGACCGGCCCTGACCCAGCCGGGCCAGCAGACGGGCGAACCAGAACACATAGGTCCAGAACCAGACCCGCATCGCCAGCATGGCGGGGGTGAACACCAGCGTCAGCACCGTGGCGATACCAAGGCCAAAGACCACGGCGGTGGCCAGCTGTTTCCACCAAAGCGCGGTGGGGCTGTCGATGGAATAGCCGCCGGCCCAGAAATCCAGGCTGAGCCCGAACATCATCGGCGCCAGGCCCGCCATTGTGGTGATCGTGGTCAGGAGCACCGGGCGGATGCGGTCCTCGGCGGTGCGCACGATGGCCTCGATCCGCGGCATGTAGCGCGAATATTCCATGTAGGTGTCGATCAGAACGATGTTGTTGTTCACCACGATGCCGGCGAGGGCGACGATGCCGGTGCCGGTCATGATGATCGAGAAGGTCTGATCCATCACCAGCATGCCGATCAGCACGCCGGTGGTCGAGAGCACCACGGCCAAGAGCACCAGCACCGAATTGTAGAAGCTGTTGAACTGCGCCAGCAGGATGATGAACATCAGCCCCAGCGCCCCGGCAAAGGCGGACATCAGGAATTGCTGGCTTTCCTCCTGATCCTCCTGATCGCCGGTCCATTCGGTCTCGATGCCCGGCCCCAGCGGCGCGGTCCCGAGCCAGTCCGTAAGCTGCGCGATACGCTCATTGGCGGTCAGCGGCACGGCGCGCAGCTCGGCGGTCTTCAGCGTCTCGAGCGTCTGTCCCGCGCCATAGCCCTCGATCAGATAATCGGTGGCGCCGACGGTCAGGTCGCCGGTCTCGCCCTCGGGGACGGCCCGGCCATGGGCGAGGATCCGGGCGGATTCGCCGTCGCCGGTGACAAAGGTGGTCAGCCCGGGCCGTACCGCGGCCTTGACGTCGAAATAGCGTTTCTGGTCGACACGCGCGATCTCGGCCAGTTTGGCGACCGGCTGGCGGGTGACGAAATTCGACAGCGGCACCAGGCCATCGGCGGTGCGGACCTTGAGCGTATCGAGCGTCGACAGCACGCGGTCGGCTTCGGGCAGGCGGACGCGAATGTCGATCTCTTCGTCCGAGCTGTCCACCCGCATGGTGTCGAGCAGGATGCCGCGGGTCACGAGCTGCACCATGGCGCCGACGGTAGCCACATCGGCGCCGAAGCGGCCGGCCTTTTCGACATCGACGTCGATCTGCCAGTCGATGCCGGGCAGGGGCAGCGTGTCTTCGACCAGGTGCAGCCCCGGGGTCGCCTCGAACCGCGCGCGGGCGGTTTCGGTGGCGGCGATCAGGTCTTCCCAATTGTCGCCCTTGAGACGCAGATGCACCGGCTTGGCGCTGGCCGGGCCGCGCGCCTGGGCCAGGATCTCGATGCGCACGCCGGGGATTTGCTCGAGCTCGGCCTGCAATTCCTCGAGGATGATATCGCCGTCGAGATCGGGGCGGTCGGTGCGGTCTTCCCAGGGGATGGTCTCGAGCTGGACCTGGCCGATGGTTTCCTTTGGCGGCTCGGCGCCGCCGGTGTTGGAATTCAGCCCGCCGTCCCCGGCAAAGGCAAAGGCATTATCGACCCCGGGATGGGCCAGCACGATGTCCTCGGCCTGGCGGACGATGGCATCCTTTTCCTCGAGCGAGAGATTGCCGCGCGCCAGCACATAGACGATGGCCTGTTCCGGCTCGCTTTCGACAAAGAATTCGACGCCCCTGTTGTTCTCGCCGAAGTAGCCAAAGACCGACATCACAAAACCCAGCACCGCCGCGGCGGTGACGATGGGCATGATCGGGTTGCCGGCGATCAGCTTGATGAACCAGCCAAAGAGCGTGCGGCGCCGGCCGGCGCGGATACGCTTGCGCTGCCAGTGAAACTCGACCGCGCCCAGCGTGACCGAGGCCATGAAGGCGCCGGCGAGAAAGATCGCCGCACCGGGCAGCACCGCCAGCGCGCCTTGCAGCGGCGTGGCGAAGAGGTAGGCCGGGTTGAGCACCTGCATGGCACCGACAAAGATCACCATCAGCGAGACCGGCACCAGCGCGGCGCGGACGATCCAGGGGAAACGCCGCTCGAGCCAGTCGGACGAGCGGGCGAACATCCGGCTCATCCGCCCGGTCACGCCGCCCATCACCGGCAGGTAGATCAGCGCCACGATCAGCGAGGCCGAGAGCACGAAGATCAGGGTAACCGGCAGCATGCCCATGAACTCGCCGGGAATGCCGGGCCAGAACAACATCGGCAGGAAGGCACAGAGCGTCGTGGCGGTGGATGAGACGATCGGCCAGAACATCCGCTTGGCGGCCTCGACATAGGCATGCATCGGGCCGACGCCGTCGCGGATGCGTTTGTCGGCATATTCCACCACCACGATGGCGCCATCGACCAGCATGCCGACGGCAAGGATCAGTCCGAACATGACGATGTTCGAAATCGTGATGCCCATCACGCCCAGAAGCACGAAGCAGAGCAGGAACGATGTGGGAATGGCAAATCCGACCAGCAGCGCCGGCCGTGTGCCGAGCGCCGCCAGCACCACGATCATCACCAGCGCGATGGCGGTCAGCACCGAGCCCTCGAGCTGGCTGACCATCGATGCGACAACCCGGCTCTGGTCATTCGAGGTGCCCACTTCGACGGCGGCGCGCAATTCGTCCGGCCAGTCGGCCTGCGCGGCGGCGACCTCTTCCTTTACCTGAGCTGCGGTGTCGATCAGGTTGAAACCCTTGCGCTTTACCACCTGAAGGGCCACCGTCTCCTCGCCGTTGAAACGGGCGGTGCCAAGCCGGTCTTCGAAGGTGAGCTGGATCTGCGCCAGATCGCCCAGCGTCACCACGCGGTCGCCGTTTGTCTTGACCGGCAGATTGAAGATGTCCTGCGGCTCGTCAAAGGAGGAGGGGATCTTGACCGCGAAGGTGCCCTGCGCGGTTTCGACCTCGCCGGCGGCAATCAACTGGTTGTTGTTCTGCACCACGCCGATCAGCTCGCCGGCCGTGACGTTGTAGGCCTCGAGCCGCAGCGGATCGATCACCACCTCGAGCATCTCGTCGCGCTTGCCGGCGATCCCGGCCTCGAGCACGCTGTCGAGCCCCTCGATCCGGTCCTGCAAATCCTCGGCGACGCGGGCCATGGTGCGTTCGGGCACGGCGCCGGTCAGGTTGACGATGACGATGGGAAATTCGGAAAAGTTGATCTCGTTGATGGTGTATTGCTCGGCGCCATCGGGAAAATTCGCCTCGGCCGATTTCATCGCATCGCGGACGTCGGCCATGACCTTGGTCTTGTCCCAGCCGAACTCGAACTCCAGCGCCACGCCGGCATAACCCTCGGCGGCGGTGCCGGAGAGCGTCTCCAGCCCGTCGAGATCGGAAAGCTCGGTTTCCATCGGTTTGACCAGCAGCGTCTCGGCATCGGCGGCGGAAATCCCGGGGAAGGGGACCGAGACAAAGAGCGCCGGGATCTCGATATCCGGCTCGCCCTCTTTCGGCAGCCCCACATAGGCAAAGCCCCCCGCCAGAAGCGAGAGGGCAATGAAGGCCAGAACCATCCGCGCGCGGTCAGCCGCCCAATCGACCATGCCGGTCATTGGCTGACCTCCGCGGTTGCCTCGCGATAGGTGGGGATCACCCTGACACCGCTTTCGACATATTCCTGCCCCAGGGTGATGACATCGACCGTTTCGGGCAGCCCGGCCAGCCAGACGCCCTCGCGCGTGTCACGCAGCAAGGTGACCGGCAGAAAGGCGGCGGTGCTGTCCGAGGTGACGCTGCGGATGCCGAGGGTGCCGTCATCGTTCAGCGTCAAGACCGAGGCGGGCAGGAGATGCGCGGCAACGCCGGCGGTGGAAATGGCGATCTCGGCGGTCTGGCCGTCACGGATCTTCAGATCGGGATTGGCGGCGGTGATCTCGACCCGGAAGGTGCGGGTGGTGGGATCGGCCGAGCGTGACAGGAAGGTGACCTGGCCGGCCACGTCGCGGCCTTCGGCCAATTCGGCCCCGGCCAGGGCGCCAAGCTCGACGCGGGCAACTTCGGTTTCCGGGACATAGGCCACCAGCTTGATCGGATCGAGCTGGATGATCGTGGCGCAGAGCGCGCCCGGCTGCATCAGCGTGCCAAGCTCGGCCGCGTCCGATTCCAGCAGGCCGGCGAACGGTGCCCTGACCTCGAGCCGGTCGATTTCCTTGCGGGCGGCGGCGACGGCGGCCTCGGCGGTACGGATTGAGGCCTGCGCGCCCTTGAGGCCGGATTTCGCGATCTCGAGCCCGGCACGGGCCGCGCTGACCGAGGCTTCGGCGCTGCGCACGGCGGCGGCGGTCGCGGCGACGCGGGTGTCGGTGGAAAAACCGTCTTCCTTGAGCGCCTTGGCGGCGCGGGCATTGATTTCGGCCTCGTCGAGACGGGCCAGCGCCTCTTGCAGCCGGGCTTCGGCCTCGGGCACCCCGGCCTCGATGCCGGGCACCCGCGCCTCGGCCTCTTCCAGCCGCGCCAGCGCCTCGTCGAGCGAGGCGCCGCGGGTGCCGGGATCAAGCTCGCACAAAAGCTGGCCCTGTTCGACAAAGGCGCCCTTGCGCAGTGGGTCCGAGACAACAAGACCGCTGGTTTCGGCCATCACGTTGACTTCGCGGGCGGCCTCGGTCTGGCCGCGCAGGATCACGGCGGTATCAACCACCTCGGCCTGCGAGTGCCGCGCCACCACGCGCACGCCCTGCGGTGCCGGCGTTTCCGGGACGGGCTCCGGCTCTGCCTCCGGCTCGGATGCGGCGGCCTCGTCCTCGGGGGCATCGCCCAGCACCAGCGCCAGGTGATTTTCGCGCGCGAAATCGAACAGGGCGTCGCGTTGCAACACGGCAACCACCAGAAAAGCTGTCACGGCAATTGCCGTCAAAAGTGGGATAAGTCGCATACCATGCTTTCTTCGAGTCTCACACACCGCAAAATCCGGCGCAGCAGATCACTCTCCTGCGCTTACCGAGGTCATATAAGGATGATACGCTGAACAGACCAGTTCAGTTTATACTTTTCCTTGCCAGGCTGCAATAAAGCCGCAGCGCCGCCGGGTTTCGAAGCGGTTGCCCGGCCCTTGGCACTTGCACCGGGCCGGGGTAAGAGGGGCGGGATCGACCCGCTCGCCGCACCATCGGCGCAAGACATGAGGCAGTGACGTGAGCCAGACCGACAGTTTCATCGAAGAAGTGACCGAAGAGGTCCGCCGCGACCGGCTTTTCCTGCTGCTCAAGCGGTACGGCTGGATCGGCGTGCTGCTGGTGCTGCTGATCGTCGGCGGCGCGGCATGGCGGGAATATTCCCGCGCACAAGAGCAAGCCGAGGCCGAGGCGCTTGGCGATTCGATGCTGGCCGCGCTCGAGACCGAAGAACCCGAGGCCCGGATTGCCGCCCTTGGCGAGGTCGCGCCCGGCTCTGCCGGTGGCACGGCGCTTCTGGCCCTGCTGACCGCTGCCGAACAGGCGAGTGCCGAGCGGGAGGCCGCCGCCGCTGAAACCCTTGCCGCGATTGCCGCCAATGGCGAGGTGCCGCAGATCTATCGGGACATCGCGGCCTTTCGCATGCTGCTGCTGCAATCCGACAGCCGCGAGGCCAGCGAACGTCGCACTTCTTTCGAGGCGCTGGCCCGGGCCGGCAGCCCGCTGCGGCTGCTGGCGGAAGAGCAGATCGCGCTGATCGAGGTGGAAACCGGTGACACCGAAGCCGCAATCGCGCGGTTTCAGTCCATCCTCGCCGATGCCGAGGTGACGGCGGGCTTGCGCCAGCGGGTCTCTCAGGTGATTGTCGCCTTGGGCGGAGAGCTTGACGCCGCCTGAAGCGTGTGAGGTCAATGGTTTGGCCGACGAAAGGCCGACCGGTAAAAGAATGACGGGGACGGGTTTGGTGAAAACGGCAAGGAACAGGACGGTGTTGGGCGTGGCTGCGCTTTGCTTGGTGGCGGCCTGTACGCAGAACGAGGTGATCCTGCCCGGCGAGCGCGAGCCGATCCGCGCCGAAGAGGCTTCACTTGCCCCCGAGACGGCGCCGGCGGACGCGCTGGCGCTGCCGGCGGTACAACGCAATGCATCCTGGCTTCAGGGCCATGGCACACCCGCCACCCGCACCGATCATCCGGCCTTCGGCTCCGCGCCGCGCACGCTCTGGACCGCGCCGATCGGCAAGGGCGACACCCGCAAGCTGCGCATCACCGCCGATCCGGTGATCGCCGACGGCCGCATCTTCACCCTCGACAGCGAAGCGCTGGTCAGCGCCACGTCGACGGCCGGCAAAACCCTCTGGACGCGCAATCTCGCACCGGCACGCGATGGCGCCGGGCAGGGCTCGGGGGGCGGGCTGGCGATTGGCGGCGGGCGGCTTTATGTCACCTCCGGTTACGGCACGGTCACCGCGCTCGATCCGGCCAGCGGCGCCGAGATCTGGAGCCAGAAGTTGCAGGCCAGCGGCACCGCCGCGCCAAGCTACGACGGCGAGATCGTCTATCTGGTGGCCGGCGACCGCACCGCCTGGGCGCTCGAGGCCGACACCGGCCGCATCCGCTGGCAGATCGACGGGCTGGAAGACGTCAACAACGTGCACGGCGGCCCGGCGCCGGCGGTGACCGATCAGTTCGTGATCTTCGGCTATGGCTCGGGCGACGTGCAGGGCGCCTTCAAGAAGGGCGGTCTGCGGATGTGGAACGCCACGCTGGCGGGCAACCGCAACGGTTTTGCCATCAACCGGGTCAGCGACATCACCGGCGATCCGGTGGTGGTGGGCGATACGGTCTATGTCTCGAACCACAGCGGCCGGCTGGTGGCGCTCAACGCAGTCTCCGGCTCGCGCAAGTGGACGGTGCGCGACGCGGCGCTGCAACCGGTCTGGGTGTCCGGTGGCGCGGTGTTCTTCATCTCCGACCGAAATGCGCTCAAGCGGGTCAATGTTTCGGACGGAGCCGAGGTCTGGTCTGTCGAACTGCCCGGCTATACCACCCAGCGGCCGCGCAAACGCGACGAAATCCATGGCAACTACGGGCCGATCCTGGCCGGCGGGCGGCTTTACGTGGCCGGCGGCGACGGGCGTCTCCGGGCCTTTGATCCTGACAGCGGCGCGCTGCTCGGGACCGCCGAAATCCCCGGCGGCGCGACCACCAATCCGGTGGTGGCGGGCGGTGTCATGTATATCGTGACGAAAAACGGCCAGTTGCAGGCCTTGGGCGGCTGATGTATCGGGGCGTCTGATACGTTCCGGAGCCGTGTAGACAAATGTCCTTTACCCTCGCCATCGTGGGCCGCCCCAATGTGGGCAAATCCACGCTGTTCAACCGCCTTGTGGGCAAGCGCCTGGCGCTTGTCGACGACCAGCCGGGCGTGACCCGCGATCTGCGCGAAGGCGAGGCGCGGCTGGCCGACCTGCGGTTTACCGTGATCGACACCGCCGGGCTCGAGGATGCCACCGACGACAGCCTTCAGGGCCGGATGCGGCGGCTGACCGAGCGTGCCGTCGACATGGCCGATGTCTGCCTGTTTATGATCGACGCCCGGACCGGGCTGACACCGGTGGACGAGATGTTCGCCGAGATCCTGCGCAAGCGCGCCAAGCACATACTTGTCGCCGCCAACAAGGGCGAGGGTGCCGCCGCCGATGCCGGAGTGATCGAGGCCTGGAACCTCGGGCTGGGCGAGCCGATCCGGCTGTCTGCCGAACATGGCGAAGGGCTCAATGATCTCTACACCGCGCTGCTGCCGATCACGGAAGAGCTGGCGCTGACACAGGTCGAGGATGCGCCAGACACCGATGTGGCGGTGGATGTCGACGCCGAGGCGGCGCCGGACCATGCGCCGACCAAAAGCAAACCCTTGCAGATCGCGGTGGTCGGCCGGCCGAATGCGGGCAAATCGACGCTGATCAACCAGATTCTCGGCGAAGATCGCCTGCTGACCGGCCCCGAAGCCGGGATCACCCGCGACGCCATTTCGCTTCAGATCGACTGGAACGGCACGCCCTGCCGGATTTTCGACACCGCCGGCATGCGCAAGAAGGCGCGGGTGCAGGAAAAGCTCGAGAAACTCTCGGTCTCGGACGGGCTGCGCGCGGTCAAATTCGCCGAGGTGGTGGTGGTTCTGCTCGACGCCGCCATCCCGTTCGAACAGCAGGACCTGCGGATTGCCGATCTGGCCGAACGCGAGGGCCGGGCCGTTGTGGTCGCGGTCAACAAGTGGGATGTGGAGCCGGAGAAGCAGCAGAAGCTGCGCGATCTCAAGGAGGCCTTCACCCGGCTGCTGCCGCAGCTCAAGGGCGCGCCTCTGATCACGGTTTCGGCCAAGACCGGCAAGGGGCTCGACCGGCTGCACGCCGCGATTGCCCGGGCGCATGACATCTGGAACCGCCGCGTCACCACCGCCCAGCTCAACCGCTGGCTCGAAGGCATGGTCGCCGCGCATCCGCCGCCGGCACCTCAGGGCCGCCGGATCAAGCTGAAATATATGACTCAGGCCAAGACTCGGCCGCCGGGCTTCGTGGTGATGTGCTCGCACCCCGACAAGATGCCGGAAAGCTACACCCGCTATCTGGTCAACGGGTTGCGCGAGACATTCGACATGCCCGGCACGCCGATCCGGCTGACGCTGCGCGGGCAGGGCGACAAGAATCCCTACAAGGGCCGCAAGAAACCCGGCCCCTCGAAGCTGCGCAAGCACCTTGGCAAGGGCCGGGCCGACGACCGGTAGCGGCTTTCGACACCTCGATTTTGACGGCTGAAACCCGCCGGAACCGCGCCTCGGTTCCGGCGGTCTCTTTTTGCGCGGGGACCGGCCGATTTGGGTGGCGGAGGCTTGCCGCCGGCCCGGTGTATCGCAACCCAAAGGCGATTTTTCGCGCAGATTTTCGGCCGAAACTTGCCACCGTATGGCAAGGCTTTGCCAGTCGAGAGTTTTCCGATTTTCTTGGGTAAACAGAGGGTTGTGGGTCAAAGTGAAGGTAGCCAGATTGACCGGGACAGCGCAGATCGCTGTCTGTTAGTGAAACCACAGGAGTACCATTATGACCACCAAATCCCTCACTCTCGCAGCCTTTGTCCTCGCCGCAGCAAGCCCTGCGCTGGCCCAGGTGACGGTCGAAGACACCGACGCGGATGGCAGCTTCTCGATGCAGGAGTTGCAGGCCGCCTATCCCGAGATGACGGTCGAGGTGTTCGCCCAGATCGACGTCGATCAGAGCGGTGATGTCAGCGAAGATGAGTTGTCGGTGGCGCTCGAGGCCGGGCTGCTCACGGAATGACCCGGACACCGGTTTCGGGTGGGGGCCTGTGCCGGCCGTCGATGACGGCGGGCGCAGGTCGGGCCCTCGGGTCCTGACCGAAACCGGGGGGCGGCGCCTTCGTCATGAAGGGCGTCGCCCCATGTTACCCCGTCGGCTGCGCCCGGCGCAGCACCGCCAGACCGGCAAGGGCGAGAGCCCCGATGATGACCACCACCAGAACCGCGACCGGCCCATCCTGCCAATTGGCCACCAGCACGCCGATCAACGCCCAGATCACCGCGATCGGAAAGCCCGGCGCATCCGGCCGGTGCAGGATCACGCCTCCGGCCAGCACCACCGCCAGAGGGAGCGTCAGCAGCGCCGCCAGCAGCGCATCGGTGACGCCGTAGCCCGCCAGCAGCAGCGCCAGAGAGACGCAGGAGGCCGCTGTCAGCCACCCGGCATAGAGCCCCACCGGCCAATGCCCGAACGCGCCGTCCCGGACTGGCGCACGCAGCAGCGCCAGCACCGCGCCGCCCCACATCACCCAGATCAGCAGGGTTGCCCAGAGCGGGCTGACCTGCGCCACCGCGAGCCAGGGCGCGCCGACCACCAGCGAGACGATGAGCGGCAGGCGCATCGGTGCCCAATCCGGTGCATCGTGGCGCCTGAGAAGCTGAAACCCGGCGCCGAGGATGAGCCAGACATAGATCGGCCCCCAGATCGCAAAGGCGTAGCCCGCCGGCTGGGCCGGCGGATTTTCCTGCGGAACGGGGAATTGGCCGGCGTCAAAACCGTTGAAGCCGGGCGCGGCGAACGGACCAAGCGCAAAGGCGATGGCGGCGGCAAACAGCAAGATGGCAAGGGCACGTGTCATGCCCTAACCATTTAAGTCAGGCTTTTGATCAGACCAGTGCGCCGTCGGCAGAAAGTGTCGTCTTGCCACGAAGGTAGGGGTGCAGCACCTCCGGTAACGTCACCGAGCCGTCGGCCTGCTGGCCATTCTCGAGCACCGCGATCAGCGTCCGGCCCACCGCAAGCCCCGAGCCGTTGAGCGTGTGCAGGAACTCGGGCTTGCC
Source organism: Marinovum sp. PR37 (assembly GCF_028807375.1). NCBI lineage: Bacteria > Pseudomonadati > Pseudomonadota > Alphaproteobacteria > Rhodobacterales > Roseobacteraceae > Marinovum > Marinovum sp. PR37. The sequence goes on from NZ_JARAML010000024.1 coordinate 53,963, forward strand.
GCCGTCCGCCGGCTTCATCCGGGCGTTCATCCGCCGCGCCTGGAAATCGCCGCAGACCGAGACAGAGCTGATCTCGCGATAGCTGTCCTGACCGGGCAGCCAGACCTCGATGTCATGGGTCCGCCGCGCGCCAAAGCCCATGTCGCCGGTGCAGAGCACCACGGTGCGATAGGGCAGGCCCAGCCGCTCGAGAATGCCCTGGGCGCAGCCGGTCATCCGGTCGAGCTCGTCGCGGCTCTTCTCGGGGTGGGTGACCGAAACCATTTCGACCTTTTCGAACTGATGCTGGCGCAGCATTCCGGCGGTGTCACGCCCGGCGCTGCCCGCCTCGGAGCGGAAGCACTGCGAATGCGCCACATAGCGGCGGGGCAGGTAGCTTTCGGCCACCGTCATGCCGTTGACGATATTGGTCAGGGTCACTTCCGAGGTCGGCACCAGCCACCAGCCATTGGTGGTCTGATAGCTGTCTTCGCCGAACTTGGGCAGCTGGCCGGTGCCATACATCATCTCTTCCTTGACCAGCACCGGTGTCCAGGTTTCGGTCAGGCCGTTTTCCTCGACATGGGTGTCGACCATGAACTGCGCCAGCGCCCGGTGGATGCGGGCGACCGCCCCCGAAAGCACCACGAAGCGGCTGCCTGACAGTTTGGCGGCGGTCTCGAAATCCATGCCGTCGGCGACGCCCGCGAGGTCGTAATGCTCCTTCGGGGTGAAATCGAAGCTGCGCGGCGTGCCCCAGCGGCGGATTTCGACGTTGTCGTCCTCGTCGGCGCCCTCGGGCACATCGTCATACGGCAGGTTGGGGATCGACATCAGCGCGTCGGTGAGCTGCTGGTCCAGCTCCTTGGCGCGGGCCTGCATGTCGGAGACCTCGGCCTTCTTTTCGCCGACCAGCGCGCGCAGCCGTTCGAATTCGGCCTCGTCGCCCTTGGCCTTGGCGGCGCCCACCTGCTTGGCGGCGGCCTTCTGATCGGCCTGCGCGGTCTCTGCCGCATGGATGGCGGCGCGGCGCGCCTCGTCGATCTCGAGCAGGGACGACGAGGCGTTTTCCACTCCACGGCGGGCCATGGCGGCATCAAAAGCAGCCGGATTTTCGCGGATGGCGCGGATGTCGTGCATCTCTTCGTCCTCTGTTTGGTGTGAGTCGCGCCGAGGTTATGCAACACCTGAGCGCAAAGCGGTAGGGGCCGCCTCAGTCCAGCAGCGGCGCGCCCGAGACCACGGCCAGCGCGATCACCACATAGGCGATCCGGCGATAGGCCGTTTCATAGGCCGGGTCGAACAATCGCTGGCCGATCAGCGCGGTCGCCACGTAGGGCACCCCCAGCGCCACGGCCACGGCGATCATCGCCGGGTTCGACAGGCCGGCGAGGATCAGGTTGGCAAAAACCACCACGTCGAGCAGCGCCAGATAGAGGATGGTATTGGCCCGCACCACCCGCGCGGCCTTGAGCCCGGCGAGGTAAAAGAGGATCACCACCGGACCGGTGAGCCCGGTCATGCCGCCGATCAGCCCGGCCGCCAGCCCGATCATCCCCAGCCCGACGCGCCCCAGCGTGCCGCGAAAGCGCCAGCCGGTCATCAAGGCCAACAGCGTGCCGCCCGAGATCGCGGTGACCACCCAGCGGATCGAGGTCTCGGGCAGCGCCTGCATCGCCTGTACGCCCAGCGGCACCGTCAGCACGGCACAGAGCGCCATCAGTCCGACCTCGGCCTTGTCGGCATCCTTCCAGGCGCGCGGCAGCAGTGCCACGGTCGAGCCGACGCCGGTGAGGGTGATGAGCAGGATGACATCGGCCGGCGGCAGGAATTGCCCGGCCACCGGCACGAAGATCAGCGCTGTTCCGAAGCCGGTAAAGCCGCGGACGACGCCCGCGGCCGCGATGGTAAAGACCATCCAGCCCAGCCCCGGCACGGCAAGCACCGGAGCGAGCCAGTCAGGCATCCACGTTGCCGAACTGGTTGCCGGTGGTGTCCTGCGATTTGCTCCAGTCGCGCTTGACGCCCAGCATCAGCAGCACGGTCGAGGCGACGAAGATCGAGGAATAGGTGCCGACCACGACGCCCCAGATCATCGCAAAGACAAAGCCCCGGATCACGTCGCCGCCCAGCACGAAGAGCGCGATCAGCGCAAGCAGCGTGGTCAGCGAGGTCATGAAGGTCCGGCTCAGGGTCTCGTTGATCGAGAGGTTCAGCACCTCCCGCAGCGGACGTTTCTTGAACTTCATCAGGTTCTCGCGCACCCGGTCAAAGACCACCACGGTATCGTTCAGCGAATAGCCGACGATAGTGAGCAGGGCGGCGATGATGGCGAGGTCGAACTTGATCTGAAGCTCGGAAAACACCCCGATCGTCAGGATCACGTCATGCACCAGCGCCGCCACCGCGCCAAGCGCGAACTGCCACTCGAAGCGCAGCCAGATGTAGACCAGCACCGCCGCGATGGCGAGCACCACGGCAATCGCCGCCGTCTGGATCAGCTCGCCCGAGACCTTGGGCCCGACCGATTCCACCGAGACGAAGCGGATGTCGGATGCCACGGACTGAAGCGCGGCTTCGACCTGGGCCACGACCTCGGCGGTCACGCTTTCCTGGCCTTCCTGCGCCTGGATGCGGACCATGGCGACATTCTGATCGGCATCGAAGGTCGGATCGAAGACCTCCGAGATCACCACATCCCCCAGCTCGAGCGGCGTCAGCGCATCGCGATAGGCGCCGACATCCACCGGCTGGGCGCTTTCGGTGCGGATCGTCGTGCCGCCACGAAAATCGATGCCATAGTTCAGCCCGCGCAGGCCGAAGGAGACAAAGGCCAGCACGATCAGCACGACAGAGATGCCAAGCCAGAGCTTGGGACGGGAAAAGAAATCCCAGTTGGTCTCTTGCGGAACTAGTTTCAGACGCATGGGCCTATACCTCGATGGTTTTGGGGCGGCGGCGTTCGAACCACATCACGATGATCAGCCGCGTCACGAAGATCGCGGTGAAGACCGAGGTGAGAATACCCAGACCCAGCGTGATGGAAAAGCCCCGCACCGGGCCGGAGCCCACGGCAAACAGGATCACGGCGGTGATGAAGGTGGTGATATTGGCGTCGACAATCGCCGAGAGTGCCTTTTCATAGCCCAGCTCGATCGCCCGGGCCGGGCCACGCGCGGTCTTGAGCTCTTCGCGGATGCGTTCGAAGATCAGCACGTTGGCGTCCACCGCCATGCCCACCGTCAGCACGATGCCGGCAATGCCCGGCAGGGTCAGCGTGGCTCCGATCAGGCTGAGCAGGCCAAAGATCAGCGCGATGTTCAGGATCAGCGCGACATTGGCGAAAATGCCGAAGAGACCATAGCTCAGCGCCATGAAGACCAGGACGGCGGCAAAGGCCACGATTGTGGCGATCTTGCCGGCCTCGATGCTGTCGGCCCCCAGTTCCGGCCCGATGGTCCGTTCCTCGAGGAAGTCGAGCCCGGCAGGCAGGGCGCCGGCGCGCAACAGCACGGCGAGGTTGGTCGATTCCTCGACGGTGAAATTGCCGGTGATGATGCCCGAGCCGCCGGGAATGTGGCTCTGGATCACCGGGGCGCTGATCACCTCGTCATCGAGCACGATGGCAAAGGGATTGCCGATGTTCTCGGCGGTGTAATCGCCGAACTTGCGCGCGCCCGACGGGTTGAAGCGGAAGTTGACGGCCGGGCGGCCGTTCTGATCGAAGGACGGCTGGGCATCGGTCAGCTCTTCGCCGGTGACCACCGGGTTTTCCTCGAGCACATAAAACACGCCGCTTTCATCCAGCGACGGCAGAACTTCCTCGCCGATGCCGGCGTCGGTGCTGCCATCGGTGGTGCGGCTGATGACCGGCTGAAAGGTCAGCTGAGCGGTGGTGCCGATGATGTCCTTGAGCTCCTGCGCCGAGCCGAGGCCCGGCACCTGGATCAGGATGCGGTCGCTGCCCTGGCGCTGGATGGTGGGTTCGCGGGTGCCGACCTCGTCGATCCGGCGGCGGATGATTTCCAGCGATTGCTGCACCGTGCGCTCGTCGGTGGCGAGCTTTTCGGCGTCCGAGAGGCTCACGATCAGCACGTCGTCCTGGCCGCGCACCGTCAAATCCTGTTCGCCGGCCGCGGTCAGCGAGACCACGGGCTGCGCCAGTGCCCGCACGGCGGCCATGGCCGCCTGCATACCAGCGGGGTTGCCGATCTTGACGTGCAGCTCGTCGGCCGGCGCGTTCTGACGGCGGATGGTGCCGACCTCGCTGCGCAGCGGCCGCAGGGTGTCGCGCACCTCGGGCCAGAGCGCGGTGATCCGGGCCTCGTAGACCTCGTCGACGCGCACTTCGGCCAGCAGATGGGCGCCACCGCGCAGGTCGAGCCCGAGGTTGACCAGCGAGGCCGGCAGGAACGACGGCCAGCCTGCGGCCTGGTCGGTCAGTTCGGCGGTTGCGCCCTGAAGCTCGATGGCGGCGCGGGCGTCATTGACGCCTTCCACCCGGCTGTAAAACGCATTCGGCAGGGCCATGAAAAGCCCCGCCGCACAGAGCGCCCAGATGAGCACCCGTTTCCAAAGATCGATTTGAAGCATTCGCCGCTCCCCTTTCAGAGGTCAGGAATTGGCAGGCTCGGTCTTGTTGAGCACCTGGGCGATGGTGTTCTGAACCACGCGCACCTTGACGCCATCGGCGATTTCGACCTCGATTTCGTTGCCGTCATCCTTGACCTTGGTCACCTTGCCGATCAGCCCGCCCTGGGTGACCACCTGGTCGCCGCGGCGCAGGGCGCTGACCATGTTCTGATGCTGCTTCATCTTTTTCTGCTGCGGGCGGATGAGCAGGAAATACATGATCGCAAAGATCAGGATCAGCGGGATGAATTGCGCGATCGCATTGCCTTCCATGGAGGCGTCCTTTCAAGATGAGGGGCGACAGGGAGAGCCCCCGCCGAATTTTGCCGGAACCTATGCGCGGCAGGGGCGGTTTGCAAGCGAAGCGGCGGGAGAAAGTCGCGGATTTGCCGCCGGTCCGGGGCTCCGCTCAGCCAGGCCGCGTGACGATGACCGGCGCGCCGCGGCTGGCCACGACCGTGTGCTCGTATTGCACGGTTGCGGCACGGGGCTGGCTGAACAGCGTCCAGCCATCGTGACCCTCGGTGGCCATATGCCCGCCCCGCGACAGGAACGGCTCCACCGTCAGCACCTGGCCGTGATGCATGCGGCGCCGGTCGCGGTTCGGCCAGGTGGCGATTTCCTCGGGATATTCGTGCAGAGCCCGCCCGACCCCGTGCCTGGCGAGATTGCGGATCAGCGTATAGCCCTTGGCGGCGGCAAACCGGCCAATCGCCGCGCCGATGCCTGAGAGGGGCTTGTCAAGGCCGACCTGCGCGATGCCCCGTTGCATGGCGCGCCGCCACCCTATCAGCGCGGCGCGGCGTTGTCCCGCAAACCTGCCGCGTCCCCCTGCCGCTCGGGCCCTGCGGAATTTTCCGCGGATCTTTTCTTTGCCTGCCGATACCGCTATCTCTTGCCCATGCGACTGAACGAGATCTCCTACACCGACGCCGAACCCGTCGATGGCTATGGCCCCGGCTTCTTCCGCATCGGCGGCAAGGTCCATCGGGGCCATGTGATCACTGCCGCCTCCGGCACCCGCCTCTGGCAGGGGTTCGACGATGCCGCGCCGCTGCTGGCCCTGGCCGGGCAGACCGACGTGCTCTTCATCGGCACCGGCGCCGCAATCGCGCATCTGCCGGCCGACTTGCGCCAGCAACTCGAAGCGGCCGGCATGGGCGTCGAGAGCATGGCCTCGCCCGCCGCCTGCCGCACCTACAACGTTTTGCTGTCTGAAGGCCGGCGTGTGGCCTTGGCCGCCTTGCTGGTGGCAGCGGCAGAGTGACGCCGGCGCGCCTCTGCGCTTGCTGGCGGCCGATCTTTTCGGCAAGTCTCGCGCCATGATCTTGCAGGCCGATACGCTGACCGTCACCCGTGGCGGCATTCCCGTGCTCGAAGAGGTGAGCTTTGACCTGCCGCCCGAGCGCGCGCTGGTGTTGCGCGGCCCCAATGGCATCGGCAAGACGACGCTGCTGCGGACCGTCGCCGGGCTGCAACCGCCGCTCAAGGGCACGCTGACTGGCGCCGAGGACCGCGTGGCCTATGCCGCCCATGCCGACGGGCTGAAATCGACCCTGACGGTGGCCGAGAACCTGACCTTCTGGGCGCGGGTCTTTGGCCGGGACGAGATCGCACCGGCGCTCTCTGCCTATGAGCTCGACGCCTTGCAGACCCGCGCAGCGGGGCAGCTTTCGGCCGGACAGAAGCGGCGGCTGGGGCTGGCCCGTCTGATGGTGACCGGCCGTCCGGTCTGGGTGCTCGACGAGCCCACGGTGTCGCTCGACCGCGACGCCGTGGGCCTTTTTGCCGCGGCGGTGCGGGCGCATCTGGCCGCCGGTGGCGCGGCGCTGATCGCCACCCATATCGATCTGGGGCTCGACGGCGATGCGCTGGATGTCAGCCAGTTTCGCGCCCGGCCGCAGACACATGACGATTTCGACGAGGTCTTTTTGTGATCCCACTCCTGAAACGCGACCTGGCGCTGGCGGTGCGGGCGGGGGGCGGCTTTGGCCTGGGCCTGGCCTTTTTCCTGATCGTGGTCACTCTGGTGCCCTTCGCGGTCGGGCCGCAATCGGAGCTTCTGGGCCGGATCGCGCCGGGCATCCTCTGGCTCGGCGCGCTTCTGGCCTGCCTGTTGTCACTCGATCGCATTCTCGCGCTCGACTGGGAGGATGGCTCGCTCGACCTGCTGGCCACGGCGCCGCTGCCGATGGAGGGCATCGTCTCGGTCAAGGCCCTGGCGCACTGGCTGACCACGGGTCTGCCGCTGGTGATCGCCGCGCCGGTCTTTGGCGTGTTGCTGAACCTGGCAGCGCCCGGGTTTTTCTGGCTCACCCTGTCGCTGCTTCTGGGCACGCCGGCGCTGTCGGTGATCGGCACCTTCGGCGCGGCGCTAACCGTGGGGCTGAAGCGCGGCGGGCTGCTGCTGTCGCTCCTGGTGCTGCCGCTCTATGTGCCGACACTGATCTTTGGCGCCGAGGTGGCGCGGCGGGGGGCCGAGGGCATGGGCGTCGAGACCCCCTTGATGATGCTGGCGGGGATCTCGCTGGCGGTGATTGCACTCTTGCCCTTTGCCTCGGCGGCGGTGCTGCGGGTGAACTTGCGGTGAGATGCCTTGGGGTGAACTCCCGCGCTTGGGCAGGGGCGGCAATCGGCGCTCGTCGGGGCGGGGGGCTACGAAATTGTCACTGGCGCCCACACACATTCACGAATAGGTATGCGTCATGACCTCGATCTGGGAATATGCGAACCCGAAAAAATTCATCGACACCAGCGACCGGGTGATCCCGGCGCTCTGGGTGCTGTCGCTGGGCACGCTGGCCATCGGGCTGATCTGGGGGTTCTTCTTCACCCCGGATGACTACCGCCAGGGCTCGACCGTCAAGATTTTCTACCTGCATGTGCCGGCGGCGCTGATGGCGATCAATGCCTGGTTCATGATGCTGGTGGCCTCGCTGATCTGGATCATCCGCAGGCATCACGTCAGCGCTCTGGCGGCCCGGGCGGCGGCGCCGGTGGGTATGGTGATGACGCTGATTGCGCTGCTGACCGGGGCGATCTGGGGCCAGCCGATGTGGGGCACCTGGTGGGCCTGGGATCCGCGGCTGACCTCGTTCCTGATCCTGTTCCTGTTCTACCTCGGCTATATCGCGCTCTGGGCGGCAATCGAGAACGATGACACCGCCGCCGATCTGACCTCGGTGCTCTGCCTCGTGGGGTCGGTCTTTGCGGTGCTGTCGCGCTATGCGGTGAATTTCTGGAACCAGGGACTGCACCAGGGCGCGTCGATGTCGCTGGATGCCGAGGAAAACGTCGCCGATGTCTTCTGGTGGCCGGCGCTGGTGGCGATGGCAGGCTTTGTGCTGCTGTTCCTGTTGCTGGTGCTGATCCGCACCCAGACGGAAATCCGCGCGCGCCGGATGCGCGCTCTGCTGGCACGGGAGCGGATGCAATGATCCCTGAACTTGGCAAATATGCGGGCGCCGTGCTCTCGGCTTACGGGGTCAGCTTTGTGCTGCTGGCGCTGATCGTGGGGGCCAGTGTCTGGCGGGCACGGAACATCCGCGCCCAGCTCAAGGATATCGAGGACCGGTTGAAAGCTCAGCGCTCGCAATAGGCGCCGGGCTGATTGACCGGGCAGGAGGCGCGCTGGCTGTCATCGCCCTGCGCCCCGATCACGGCGAGCATCAAAAGGATTGCCGCCTGTACTGCTACCAAAACCATTCTCATCTTGTGACTTCCATGTTTTGCCTCTTGCGCCCAATTCTACGTGGGCTGAGGGCAGATAAACGGGGAAAGCCCGACCTGTCGCCTCACGAATGCGCGATGGGCGGGCGGGTGCGCAAATTTCCGGCAGGACTTGCGGAAAACCGTCAAATGCCGCCGCCGCGCGCATTTCGTGTGACGGCCGGAGGGCACTTCCCGACGGGCGGCCCTCCTGCCTGGCGGCCCGCTGGGCCGGCCGCGCAACGGGGCAGCGAAGAGGGGGCGATCATCCGGCCAGGCTGTTGGGCCGCGCTGGCGCCCGGCTGCCAAGCAGCGCCTTGATCGCCCCGGGCACCAGTCGCCCGGCGCTGATCCGCGGCAGGGGCATCTCGTGGATCACCCGTTCGGCGCCATATAGGTCCAGGTATTCCTGGTAATTGTCGAAGCCGCACCGGTCGAGGTAGTCGATGAAGGTTTCGGCCGCGGCCCCTTCGGCGAGGATGACATCGTGGTTCTCGGTCTCGACGTGGTAATAGGTGACGCTGTCGTCCAGCTCGGCCAGCGGCACCCAGTTGATCGTGGTGCCGTTGACCAGCGCCGCGGCATTGATCACCAGCCCCTCGAACACCAGGCCATGCTCGCCGGTGACCGTCAGATCGCGGTGCGGCAGGCCGTCGCCCAGGGCACCGGCCTGGATGCGCACGGGCTGGATGCGGGTGCCGTTGAGAAACTTGCGGAGCGTCTGGCGCCCGAGCCATTTGACCGCGACGGTCTTGCCGTCCGCCGTGAGAACCGCGTCGCCGATGCTCAGATTTTCCACCGGTCGCGCGCCGGACGGTGTAGCGATCAGCGTGCCGGCGGCAAAGCAATAGGTGTAGGGTGCCGAGTTCGGGGTGACCGGATCTGACTCTCGCGTGCCGTCGTTCGACAGGACGAAACGCACGCCGGAATCGAAATCCTCGACAATCGGTTCGTTGTTCTGGGTCAGGGCGATGTAGGTGAACGGCCCGGTAAAGCCCGAGGACGACCAGTCGATCTCGTCCCCCGGAGAGGTGCTGCCATCGATGCCGCCGGTGTCCGACGCAAGCTCGACCAGGGTGGTGGATATGCTCTGGGCCGGTCCATGGGTGGCACCCGGGGCCATGCCCTGGACTTCGTAAAAGAAGGCAAAGGTTTCTTGAGCCATGTTAATATCCCTCGGAGACTATGGAATCTGTCGCAATTGCTGCCCGTAAAGCCGTTGACCGGAAAAAAATATTCCGGCCGGCACAGGCGATAAAGACCATCAGGCTAGCGCGGCTTCGGTCATCAGACAAGGTCTGGTTTCGGCGGCCTCCGGTTCCGCCTTGCGGCGGAGCGATGGCGCGCGGATACTTGCCGCAAGTTGCCGCGTCGCGGTGTCGGCGGCGCGGAAGGCCCGATGGAGCGCGTGTTGGACGTTTTGATTTTTGGCGACGGGCCGGCCGCGCGGCTGGCGGCGATCGCGCTTTCGGGGCTTGGCCTGCGGGTGGTGCGGGCCTTGCCGCGTCCGGGCCTCGGGCCACCGCCCACCGCGCGGCATTCGCATATCCTGGCGACGACGATGGGACCGGCCGCAGCGGTGCTGGACCGGTCCCTGGCGCAGGAGATCGCGGCGCGGACGGAGCCGCAGTGCCGCTGGCGCAGCTTTTCCGGCCCGGATTGCGCGGAGTATACCGCGCCGCGCCTGTCCCGCGCGGCGGTCGATGCGGCCCTGGACATCTGTATCGGCCGGCGCCCGTTCGAGACCTGGCGGGACGTGCAGATCACCGGCCGCGAAGGCGCGCGGCTCTGCGCCGGCAGCCGGCAGGGGCAGGGGTGCTTCGATCTGGTGATCGACGCCACCGGGGCGCATCGGGCAACGCTGCCGATGCTGGCCCGGCTGGGCCTGAAGATCGGATACGAGGACACCGGCAGGGTAAAGCTCTACCAGACGCTGGAGCTGGCGCTGCTCGAAGCGCGGCCGGGCGTGCAATGGTCCGGTCCGGCACTCGATGGCCCCTGCGGCGCGCTCTATGGCGAAATTCGCGGCCATCGCCTGCGGATCACGGCGTCGCGCGGGCGCGGTGGGGCACGGCCGATCACCGCGGTGAGCGACATCGCGCAGGTTTTTCCGGAACGGATCGCCGCGCTGGTGCCGTCGGGGGCGCGGCTGGTGCGCCGCACCTCGACCATCGCGCCGCAGTACCGCCGCCTGCGCCTGCCAGAGCGCGATATGGTGAACTGGATCGCCTTGGGCGATGCCCGCGCGCAATGGCCGCCGCGGCTGGGCACCGGGCTGAACGCGATCTTCCGGCAGTGCCGCGTGCTGCACAGGACGCTGGCAGAGGGCGGCGGCCCGGTCGAGGTGCGGCGCGCGCTCGACGGGGTGATCGACGAGATCTGGGCCGGGCGCGCCACGGATCTGGCCTTGCGCCAATAGGCGCGGCGGCCCGGGACAGGCGGCGAAGAAACAGAAACGGGCGCCGATTGGCGCCCGTTCCGATTGCGTCTGAAAGCCTGTCTCAGGCCGATTTTGCCAGGTTGCGCAGCACGTAATGCAGCACGCCGCCGTTTTCGATGTACTCGATCTCGACCGCGGTATCGATGCGGCACTTCAGGGTGATCTCCTTGCTGCTGCCATCGGCGAACGTGATGGTGCAGGGCACCATCTTGCCCGGCGTCACATCGTCGAGCCCGTGGATCGCGACCTCTTCATCACCGGTCAGACCCAGCGTCTTGCGGGTATCGCCATCGGTGAACTCGAAGGGGATGACGCCCATGCCGACGAGGTTGGAGCGGTGGATACGCTCGAAGCTCTCGGCGATCACGGCCTTCACCCCCAGCAGCGCGGTGCCCTTTGCAGCCCAGTCGCGCGACGACCCGGCGCCATATTGCTCGCCACCGAAGATCACCAGCGGTGTGCCCGCCTCCTGATGCGCCATTGCCGCGTCAAAGATCGAGGTCTGTTCGCCGTCGGGGCCCTTGGTATAGCCGCCTTCGACGCCGTCCAGCATCTCGTTCTTGATGCGGATGTTGGCGAATGTGCCGCGCATCATGACTTCGTGGTTGCCTCGACGCGAGCCGTAGGAGTTGAACTCACGCACCGGCACCTGACGTTCGATCAGGTACTGACCGGCGGGGGTGGTGTCCTTGAACGACCCGGCCGGCGAGATGTGGTCGGTGGTGATCATGTCGCCGAGCAGCGCCAGAACCTTGGCGCCTTCGATGTTCTCGATCTGCTTGGTGTCCATGGTGATGCCCTGGAAGTAAGGCGGGTTCTGGACATAGGTCGAGGCGGCGGGCCAGTCGTAGGTCTTGGCGTCGGTGGTTTCCACGCCCTGCCATTTCTCGTCGCCCTTGAAGACATCGGCGTATTTCGACTGGAAGGCCTCGCGGGTCACGGTCTGTTCCACCAGATCGGAAACTTCCTTGGCCGAGGGCCAGATGTCCTTGAGATAGACGTCGTTGCCGTCCTTGTCCTGGCCGAACGGATCGGAGGTGATGTCGATATTCATGTCACCCACCAGCGCATAGGCCACCACCAGCGGCGGCGAAGCCAGGTAGTTGGCGCGGACGTCCGGCGAAATCCGACCTTCGAAGTTACGGTTGCCCGAGAGCACCGAGGTCGCCACCAGGTCGTAATCGTTGACCGCCTTGGAAATCGGCGCTTCCAGCGGGCCGGAGTTGCCGATGCAGGTGGTGCAGCCATAGCCCACGAGGTTGAAGCCGATGGCGTCGAGGTCGTCTTGCAGGCCGGCGGCTTCGAGGTAGTGCGACACCACCTGCGAGCCCGGTGCCAGCGAGGTCTTGACCCAGGGCTTGCGGGTCAGGCCCAGCTCGCGCGCCTTGCGGGCGACGAGACCGGCGCCGATCATCACATAGGGGTTCGAGGTGTTGGTGCAGGAGGTGATCGAGGCGATCACGATCGAGCCGTCATGCAGCTGATAGGCGCCGTCGTCGGTCTTGTACCAGCCTTTGTTGTGATGGCCTTCGTCGCCGGGGATGTCCTGCGGCTCGGGCGCGCCGCCTTCGCCTTCCCAGCGCACTTCGGACGTCGGGGTGGTGTCTTTTGCGTCGCGCAGGCCCTTGATGTATTTGGCAAATTCGGTCGAAGCGGAATCGAGCGCAATGTAGTCCTGCGGCCGTTTCGGGCCCGAGATCGCCGGCACGATGGTGCCCATGTCAAGCTCGAGCGTGTCGGTGTAGACCGGGTCGTAACTCTCGTCGCGCCACATGCCGTTTTCCTTGGCATAGGCTTCGACAAGCGCCACGCGGGCCTCGTCGCGGCCGGTGTTGGTCAGGTAGCGCAGGGTCTCGTTGTCGATCGGGAAGAAGCCGCAGGTGGCGCCATATTCCGGCGCCATGTTGGCGATGGTCGCCCGGTCGGCCAGCGGCAGCTTGTCGAGGCCGTCGCCGTAGAATTCGACGAACTTGCCGACAACACCCTTGGCGCGCAGCATTTCCACAACCTTCAGAACGAGGTCGGTGCCGGTGGTGCCTTCGACCATGGCGCCGGTCAGCTTGAAGCCCACGACCTCGGGGATCAGCATCGAGATCGGCTGGCCCAGCATCGCGGCCTCGGCCTCGATCCCGCCCACGCCCCAGCCCAGGACGGCGGCGCCGTTGACCATGGTGGTGTGGCTGTCGGTGCCCACCAGCGTGTCGGGATAGGCCACTTCCTCGCCGTTCTGGTCAACATCGGTCCAGATGGTCTGCGACAGGTATTCCAGGTTCACCTGGTGGCAGATGCCGGTGCCCGGCGGCACGACGCGGAAGTTGTTGAACGCCGACTGGCCCCATTTCAGGAAGGTATAGCGCTCCATGTTGCGCTCATACTCTCGGTCGACGTTCATCTGGAAGGCGCGCGGGTTGCCGAATTCGTCGATCATCACCGAGTGGTCGATGACCAGATCGACCGGGTTCAGCGGGTTGATCTTTTCCGGGTCGCCGCCCAGGGCCACGATGCCGTCACGCATGGCGGCGAGGTCGACCACGGCGGGAACGCCGGTGAAATCCTGCATCAGCACGCGGGCCGGGCGATAGGCCAGCTCGCGGGTGCCCTTGCCGCCGTCCTTGGCCCAGTCGCCAAAGGCCTTGATGTCGTCGGTGGTGACGGTCTTGCCGTCCTCGAAGCGGAGCATGTTCTCCAGCACCACTTTCAGCGCGGCGGGCAGCTTGGAGAAATCACCAAGCCCGGCCTCCTGCGCGGCGGGGATGGAATAAAAGGACAGGCTCTTGCCGCCCGCCGAGATCGACTTGCGGGTCTTCGAGCTGTCATGACCGACTGTAATGGGCATGGAATGGCTCCCTTCCGATGATGCCAAGGGGTTTCGCTGTGTGTGCAATAGACCTGTCGGGGGTGTGCAATCAAGGGGGGTGCGGCACTTTGTATGCGATTGTATGCAACTATTTCGACACGGGGCGCGGCCCTGACCATCGCGGAGATATCGCAAAACCTTGATTGGTTATTTCAACTGCCTGCCTTTAGGTAGACATATGCGACGAAACGGGGAAATTGAATGCGGTTGAACTTGATCCTTGGCGCTGCGGCCTTTGGGGTGGCAGGGGTTCTGAGCACGGGACAGGCGCGGGCGCAGTCCGAGGCCGAACCGGGAACGCCGGTGGTGGTCGAGCTATTCACGTCGCAGGGATGTTCCGCCTGTCCGCCCGCGGATGAACTGCTGCATAAACTCGCGGCGCGCGACGATGTCATCGCGCTGGCGCTGCATGTGGATTACTGGGATTACATCGGCTGGAAAGACCGCTTTGCCCTGCCCGGGCACACTCGGCGCCAGAAGGGCTATGCCAAGGCGGCGGGGCGGCGGATGATTTATACGCCGCAGATGATCATCAACGGCGTCGATCACGTGGTCGGCAATCATCCGATGGATGTGAGCGATCTGATCGCGTTGCACGAGGCGCGGTCGCGGCCTGTGGCGCTCGAGCTCGAGACGGCGGGGGGCAAGACCATTCTGACCCTGCGCGCCACCGGTGAGGTGAGCGGCGAGATCCAGGTGATGCTGGTGGATTACGATCCTGAGGCGACGGTCGAGATCACCCGGGGCGAGAATGCCGGGCGCACGATCAGCTATGCCAATATCGTCGAGAGCTGGCAGGAACTGGGTGTCTGGGACGGCAGCGCCGAATTCCGCACCGAGCTTCCCGAGGTGAGCTCTGCCGCGATCCTGGTGCAAAAGGCGGGTTACGGCCCGATGCTGGCGGCCCGCAACCTGCCGTGATCACGCCGGTTTGGCGTGGGTCTCGCGATACCAGACGTAAATTCCCGACACTACGATGATCGAGGCGCCCAGGATGGTGGCCCTGTCCGGATATTCGCCAAAGATCAGCGCGCCCCAGAGGGTGGCAAATAGCAGACCGCAATAGGTGAAAGGCGCCAGGGTTCCGGCCTCGGCGATCTGAAGCGCGCGGATCAGCAGAAGCTGGCCGGCGGCGGCAATCCCGCCGATCACCGCGATCAGCCCGAAGGACGTGGCGTCGCTGGGCATTTCGCCGACAACCGGCAGCAGACCCGTCATCACCACGCCGCCGAAGGCCGCGGTATACAGCAGCGAGGTCCAGGCATCCTCGTCGCGGCCGACAAACCGGGTGAGCAGGGCATAGGCCGAGAAGAACAGCGCCGCGCCCAGCGGAAAGATCGCGGCCGGGCTGAAGACATCGGTGCCGGGGCGGATGATGATCAGCGCGCCGATCAACGCGGCGCCGATGCCCAGGGCGCGGCGCAGCCCGATCTTTTCGCCCAGAAACAGCGCGCCGCCCAGGGTAATCAGCACCGGGTTCAGATCCATGATCGCGGTGTTTTCGGCCAGGCCGATACGGGCCAGGCCGTTGAAAAAGCAGAATGTGGCGGCAAAGAGGCAGATCGAGCGCAAAAGCTGGAGCAGGGGATACCGGGTGCGCAGCGTCGCGCCCAGCCGGGGCAGGACCAGAAGAAAGACGATCATCGTCTGCCCGGCATAACGCGCCCAGAGCGTGGTCGGCACGCCGACCCGGGTGGTCAGCTCCTTGGCGCAGGCATCCAGGATGGAAAACAGCAGCATGGTGCCGATCATCAAGAGGATGCCGCGCGCGGCGTCCGTGCGGGGACGGGGGATCTGTGCGAAAGCCATGCGTCAGGCTTACGGCGCTTTTCCCGGGGTGTCCATCGGCGCCGACGCCGTTTGGTATCAGGCCTCTTCCTCGTCGGTGATCAGGGTGATGGTGCCGGCATCGGCCTGCCGCCGGATCACGGCCACCACCGCATTCATCGCCGCCTCCGCCGCCTTGGGTTTCTGATCGCCCACCTCGTTCATTTCGTCGCGCAGGCTTTCGGCCATGCGTTTCGACATGTTGCCGAGCAGGAATTCGACGATCTTCTCGAGCCCGCCGGCGCTGGCGGCGGCCAGCGCGGCGGCCAGGGTCTCGGCATCGACCTCACGCATGATGGCGGGGACATCGCCGGGCCGGACCCGGTCGCCGATGTTCTCGAAGGTAAAGATCGCCTTGCGCACCTGCCCGGCGAAAGTCTCGTCCTGTTCCTCGAGCCCGCTGAGCAGGGCGTCGCGGGTGGCGGCGGGCGAGGAGTTGAGGATGGCGCCGACCCGGGCCACCGGCGCCGCCTTGAAGGCGCACACCGGATCACGGTCGAGCTGGCTGGCCAGCGAAAGCCCGATCCGGTCCACCGCCTCGGGCGTCACATTGGCGGTGCGCGAGACCGCATAGGTGATCCGCCGCGCCTCTGGCCCCGGCATCTGCGACAGGATGTCCGCCGCCATTGCGGTGTCGAGCTTCGACAGCAGGATCGCCGCGACCTCGGTGCTTTCGCTGGTGATGAAGTCGAGCAGGCGCGGCGCGGGCAGGGCGCGGATGCGCATCCAGGGATCGCCGGTCTGGCGCACCCCGGCCTCTTTGCGCAGGCGGGCGGCGGTCTGAGGCGAGATCTTGCCGTCGAGCGCCGACAGCGCCCCGGCGATGCCGCCGGCGAAATGCAGGCCGATCGATTCCAGCTCGTCGGCGAATTCGCTGACCACATCGGCCAGGGTCGCCCGGTCGACATAGCGCATGGCGCCCATCTGCTGGGTCAGATCTTCCTGCAAGCCTTCGGGCAGTTCGGACAGCGGCACCTCGGTGCCCTCGTTGACCAGCAGTCGCACAATGATCGCGGCCTTCTGCTTGCGCGACAGGCTGGTGGCGCGCGAGCGACCGGCATTGGCCCCGACCGGGGCGCCGCGGACCGATGGCAGATTGTTCGTGGTGGCGAGTTCGCTCATCCCTGGGTCTCCGGCAGAATCTGGGGTTCAGATAGCCGGAGAAGGGTGAAGAAATGCTGAAGCCGCACCGATGGCGGCGCGGCTTGCTGTCAGCTTGTCGTCCGTTCGACGCAGGCGCCGGCTGCCTGATCCCAGACGGTGCCTTCGGCGCAGGACATCGCCTGATGGCCACCAAAGCAACTGGCATAGCCGATCACCGGAAGCGCGGTCAGAAACACGGCACAGATTACGGATTTGAACATCGAAACTCTCCCTGGGTGCGGGCGGAGCGGGCTCCGCCGTTCCCCAAGGGTAACATGGACTGGGATTCGCTCAAAATCCCCGGGCGCATCAGCCTTCGCCGAAGACCCGCTTGAAGATCGTGTCGACATGTTTGGTGTGATATCCCATGTCGAATTTCTCCTTGATGCCGTCCTCGCCCAGCGCCTCGACGACCGCATCGTCGGCCAGAAGCTGTTCCTGGAAATCGACGCGCTCTTCCCAGACCTTGAGCGCATTGCGCTGCACCATGGCATAGGCATCCTCGCGCGAGACGCCGGCCTGGGTCAGCGCCAGAAGCACCCGCTGGCTCATCACCAGGCCGGGGAACTTGTTCATGTTGTCGAGCATGTTGTCGGGGAAGATCAGCATTTTCTCGACCACGCCGGCCAGCCGGTGCAGGGCAAAGTCAAGCGTGATCGTGGCATCCGGGCCGATGGCGCGTTCGACCGAGGAATGCGAGATGTCGCGTTCGTGCCAGAGCGCCACGTTTTCCATTGCCGGGATCACCGCCATGCGCACCAGACGCGCCAGGCCGGTCAGGTTCTCGGTCAGCACCGGGTTCTTCTTGTGCGGCATCGCCGAAGAGCCCTTCTGGCCCATCGAGAAGAATTCCGCGCCCTCCAGCACCTCGGTGCGCTGCATGTGGCGGATTTCCACCGCAATGTTTTCGATCGACGAGGCGATGACGCCGAGCACGGCAAAGAACATGGCGTGGCGGTCGCGCGGGATCACCTGCGTGCTGATTGGCTCGGGGGAGAGGCCCAGCTGCGCGCAGACATGTTCCTCGACCGCCGGGTCGATATTGGCGAAAGTGCCGACGGCGCCCGAGATCGCGCCGGTGGCGATCTCTTCACGCGCTGCCACCAGGCGGGCGCGGTTGCGGTCCATCTCGGCATAGAAGCGTGCGAAGGTCAGCCCCATGGTGGTGGGCTCGGCATGGATGCCGTGGCTGCGGCCGACGCGCACGGTGTCCTTGTGCTCCAGCGCGCGGGTCTTGAGCGCGGCCAGAAGCCGGTCCATGCCTTTGAGCAGCAGGTCGGAGGCGCGCACAAGCTGCACGTTCAGCGTGGTGTCGAGCACATCCGACGAGGTCATGCCCTGATGCACGAACCGCGCCTCTTCGCTGCCCACGTGTTCGGCCAGATGGGTGAGAAAGGCGATGACGTCATGTTTGGTGACCGCCTCGATCTCGTCGATCCGGGCGACGTCGAATTCCACGTCCTTGGCCTTCCACACCGCATCGGCGTTCTCCTGCGGGATCACGCCGAGCTTGGCCTGCGCGTCGCAGGCATGGGCCTCGATCTCGAACCAGATGCGGAACTTGGTGGCGGGCTCCCAGATCGCGGTCATCTCGGGGCGGGAATAGCGGGGGATCATCTGGTCGTCCTCTCGGGCTGGTCACGGGCGTTTGCGCGGCGTCATACGCCCAAGCTGACGGGGGGACAAGAGGACGTGGCATTGCTGCAAGTTTCGGGGAATTTTCCCCAAAGCGGCGACGGCCGGCCCCATTTTCGCCCCATTGTTGCGGAAATGAAGTCAGTGACCGCAAAAAAGGCGAAGAGGATAAGGGCATGTCCGACGCAACGCTCACCGCAGGCCATGAGACCGGGGCCATCGTGGCCCGCGATCAGCAGAGGTATTCCGCCAAACACGAATACAACAAGACCGAGCTGATCGCCCATGCGGCGCGGGCCTCGGGGCGCGGCGCCTTCGGTATCGGCATGGAAGCGGCCAAGTTCCGCAAGGGGCGGCAGAAGATCGAGCTCGACGAATACGTCAAGTTCCGGCTCTACGATGCCGAGGCCCACAGCGAGCAGGAGCGCGGCGAATTCATCTCATGGCTGTTGCAGAACGCCATCATCCACGAAGTCAACGACTTGCACTGGTTTGCGGTGACCGAGGACAAGTGGCTTTCGGCCAAGCTGCTGGAGGCCGACGGGCTGCCGGTGCCGCAGACCCTGGGGGTGATCGACCGGACCGGCCGCGCCTATCACGGCAGCGCGCCACTATCCGGCCCGCAGACATTGCGCGCGGCAATTGGCGGCGGGCTCGATGGTCCGCTGTTCGGCAAGAACATGCGGGGGCTGGGCTCGGTCGGCGTCTTCACCATCCTGTCGGCCGACTGCGAAGGGCTGATGCTGCGCGACCACGGTCCGATGTCCTACGAGCATTTCTTTGCCAGCATCATCGGCGAAAACGCCTTCATCTTGCAGAAATTTGTCAGCAATTGCGGCTTTCTGCGCGAGTATACCGATACCACCGCCACGGTGCGGGTGGTCAACATGGTGGATGGCGACGGCGTCTTCGTGCCGGCGGCGGTGCTCAAGTTGCCGTCGCAGCGCAACCAGGCCGACAATTTCTGGCGCGACGGCAACATGCTCTGCGATATCGACCCGGAGACTGGTGAAATCCGCACGCTGGTGCAATCCGAAGGGCCGGAACTGCGCCATCTCGAAGCCCACCCCGAAACCGGCAAGGCGATCCTCGGCCAGCGCCTGCCGCATTGGGAGGCGCTGCGCAAGGTCAACGAACGGGTGGCGCGCCTGCATGCGCCGCTGCGCTATCAGAGCACCGACATCGCGCTGACCGATGCCGGCCCGGTGGTGATCGAGGTCAACGCCGGCTCGTCCTTCACCCTGCCACAATATGCCAAGGGCAAGGGCTTCATGACGCCGAAGGTGCGCCAGCTGTTCCGCAGCTGGGGCAGCAAGATCGTCTGGGAATAGGGCGCCGGGGTTTCCGGGGGCGACCGATCCGTCAATGGCTCAGTGCCGATCTGTCGACGGATCGGCCGGCGGTCACTCCGCCGCCTCGGTGATCACCACCGAGGTCCGCTCCAGGGTCCGGTGCACCGGGCATTTGTCGGCGATCTCCAGCAGCTTGGCGCGTTGCTCCGCGCTCAGGTCACCCTCCAGCCGGATCAGCCGCTTGAAGTGATCGGCCTTGGTGTCGCTGCGGGACTGCGCGTCCTGTGCATGCACCTTGTCATGACAGACATCGACGCTGACATGGGTCAGCGGCCAGCCCTTGCGGCGGGCATACATGCGGATCGTCATCGAGGTGCAGGCGCCGAGACCGGCCGAGAGAAAGCCGTAAGGCGACATGCCGCGATTGGTGCCGCCATAGGCCTCGGGCTCATCCGCCAGAACGTGGTGGAACGGGCCGTCGTTGACGTCTTGAAGAAAGCCATCGGCATCGGCCTCCGCAACCCGCACGATGCCCTCGGGCGCGCCGGGGGGCGGGGCGGGCGGCTTGAGGTCGAGATAACGCCCGGCCCAGGCGGCGATCACCTCGGCGGCATATTCCGCGTCACAGGGGCGGCTGAGCAGATGGTCGGCATCGTCGAGCGTGACGAAGCTCTTGGGATGTTTCGCGGCCATGAAGATATTGGCGGCATTCTCGATCCCCACCACCTCGTCCCGCGGTGCATGCAGCACCAGAAGCGCCCGGCGCAGACCGGCGATGGAGGGCGCGAGAGACTGTGCCGAGACATCCTCGACGAAATCGCGGCCGATCTCGATGCGGTGGCCGCCCAGCGTGACCTCGGCCGCGCCGGAGGCGGCGATCTCGTCCAGGGCGCCGCCGAAATTCTGGGTGACATGGCCGGGGTCGAATGGCGCGCCCAGCGTCGCCACCGCCTTGACCGACGGCAGCCGCTCGGCCGCGCGCAGCACCGCCGCGCCACCCAGCGAATGGCCGATCAGCAGCGATGGCGTCAGCCCGCGATCGGACAGCGCGGCACAGGCAGCCTCCAGATCCTCGATATTGCTGGAAAATGTGGTCTCGGCAAAGCTGCCCTCAGACTGGCCCAGCCCGGTGAAATCAAACCGCAACACGGCGATGCCCATGGCCGCCAGCCGGCCGGCGATGCGGCGCGCGGCCGGAATGTCCTTGGAGCAGGTGAAGCAATGCGCAAAGAGCGCCGTGGCCAGATGCGGCCCGTCCGGCAGATCGAGCCGCGCAGCCAGAGGCGCGCCGGAGTGACCCGTGAAGGTGAAGCGTTCGGTGGGCATGGCGGTCCTTTCCAGGGGGCGATACCCGGAGACTAGGGGGCCGGCGGGCGCGGCGCCATGATCATGTCAGTGCTGTCACGAGGGTTTGAGAACGCGCCGCGGAGCCGGGCCGCGATGTGCTAGACTGGGGGTTTCATGGTCGACAGGAGGCACAGCATGATCATGCGCATATTTCAGGTCACCACCCATCCCGGCAAGGAAGCGGAGTTTGCCCGGTTCTTTCATGACACCGCCATTCCGTTGATGCGGGCGACCGACGGCATCGTCGAGGTGCTGCCCGGCGCGCCGCGCGCCGATCATCCGCGAGACTTCGCCTTCGTGATGGTCTGGCGCGATCTCGACGCGCTCAAGGCCTTTGTCGGCGAGAATTACGACAGCCCGCATATCGCCCCGGAAGAGGCCGAGCTGGTGGCGGCGCGCCGTATCGCGCATTACGATCTGGTTCAGGCCTGACGGACGCAGTTGCGGGCCTCCGCGACCCGATACGGAGACTGCCGTCGGGCCTTACCGCCCGCGCCAGATCCAGCCGCCGCCCAGCACCCGTGTGCCGCCGGTCTCGTAGAAGACGCAGGCCTGTCCGGGCGAGACGCCTTCCTCCGGCGTCAGCAGTTCCACTTCGGCCTCGGTCTCCGACAGCGGCCGCAGCAGCGCGGCGCGCGGCGGCCGAGTCGAACGCACCTTGACCGAGATCTCGCGCTCTTGCATGTCGGCAAAGCCGCCACCGCCCAGCCAATTGACCTCGCGCACCGGGATGGTGCGGCTCGAGAGCATCTCCTTGGGGCCGACAACCACCTGCTTGGCCTCGACATCGAGCCTGACCACGTAAAGCGGCTCGCTCAGCCCGCCGATGCCCAGGCCGCGACGTTGGCCGATGGTGTAATGGATCACCCCGGCATGGTCGCCCAGCACCCGGCCATCGGCATGCACGATCTGCCCCGGTTCGGCCGCGCCGGGGCGCAGTTTTTCGATAACCGATGCGTAGTTGCCGTCTGGCACGAAGCAGATGTCCTGGCTGTCGGGCTTGTCGGCCACCGGCAGCCCGTGTTTGGCCGCCAGCCTGCGGGTGTCTTCCTTGCTCTCCAGATGGCCCAGCGGAAAGCGCAGGTAATCGAGCTGTTCCTGGGTGGTGGAGAACAGGAAATAGCTCTGATCGCGCACCGCATCGGCGGCGCAATGCAGCTCGGCGCCAGCCGCGCCCATCTTGCGCTGGATGTAATGGCCGGTGGCCATGCAATCGGCATCGAGATCGCGGGCGGTTTCCAGCAGATCCTTGAACTTGACCCGCTCGTTGCAGCGGATGCAGGGCACCGGGGTGGCGCCGCCCAGGTAGCTGTCGGCAAACTCGTCCATCACCGCATCGCGAAAGACGTTTTCGTAATCCAGCACGTAATGCGGAAAGCCCATTTCCTCGGCCACCCGGCGGGCATCGTGGATGTCGCGGCCGGCGCAGCAGGCGCCTTTCTTGGCCAGGGCCGCGCCGTGATCGTAGAGTTGCAGGGTGATGCCCACCACGTCATAGCCCTCGCGCGCCAGCTCGGCGGCGACGACAGAGCTGTCGACCCCGCCCGACATCGCCACGACGACGCGGGTCTGCGAGGGGGGCTTGGCAAAGCCGAGGGAATTGAGCGTCTCGGTGGCAAGGGCGGACATGCGAATCTCCATTTCGGAAGTCCGCGAGAATATAGGAAAATCCGAGACACTCTCAAGACCGGCTTTCACCGGCGGTTAAACACCTCCGCCCATGCTCGGGACAAATGAGCTGGACGAGGACGCCATGTACCTGAAGAAAGTCGATGGTCCCCGTGCCGTCACCTTGCCCGATGGCACGGTGATGACGCGCGCCGATCTGCCCGCGGCACAGACCCGCCGCTGGGTCGCCTCGCGCAAGGCGGCGGTGGTGCGCGGGGTGATCTACGGGCTGATTTCGCAGGAAGAGGCACAGAAACGCTATGCAATCTCGGCCGAGGAATTTAGAGAATGGGTAACGGCCGTCACACAGTTCGGCGAAGACGCTTTGAAAGCAACCGCTGTGCAGAAATACAGACAACCGTGAGTTGTGCTATGCATGTTCTCCTGCTACGGTAACGGTCGGTTAACCTTTCTGCCACAGGTTATGATGATAACCGGGCTGTTGATTGGAGACAAGAAAATGCGAGTGTTGCTGGTTGAGGACGATCCAACGACGGCCAAGAGCATCGAATTGATGTTGACCCATGCCAATCTCAATGTCTATTGCACCGATCTCGGGGAAGAGGGGATCGATCTTGCCAAGCTCTACGACTACGATCTGATCCTTCTCGATCTGGGGCTGCCGGATATGAACGGCCATGAGGTGCTGCGCCAGCTGCGCCTGGCGCGGGTGGAAACGCCGATCCTGATCCTTTCGGGCGCCGACGATACCGACAACAAGCTCAAGGGGTTCGGCTTTGGCGCCGACGATTACCTGACCAAGCCGTTTCACCGCGAAGAGCTTGTGGCCCGCATCCACGCCATCATCCGCCGGTCCAAGGGGCATTCGCAATCGGTCATCCATACCGGCCAGGTCTCGGTCGACCTCGATGCCAAGACGGTGGAGGTGGCGGGGCGGCCGGTGCATCTGACCGGCAAGGAGTACCAGATGCTCGAATTGCTCAGCCTGCGCAAAGGCACGACCCTGACCAAGGAAATGTTTCTCAACCATCTTTATGGCGGAATGGATGAACCGGAGTTGAAAATCATCGACGTTTTCATTTGCAAACTTCGCAAGAAACTCAGCAATGCCACCGGTGGCGACAATTACATCGAGACCGTCTGGGGCCGGGGCTATGTGCTGCGCGATCCCAGCCCGAGCGAGCTTGACGGTGGCGACCGTCTTGCCATCGGCGCCTGACCGGATACCGCGCAAACCGACTGGACCCTGTGCCGCCCGCGCCCTATCACTTGGGAAGATTTGCGGGGGGTTAGATGACGCGCGAGATTGCAGTTTCCGAATTGACCGAAGATCAGGCACGCGAGGAACTCGCGGCGCTGGCCGAGGCGCTGACTGCGGCCAATCTGGCCTATCACGGCGCCGATGCGCCGGAGATCACCGACGCCGATTACGATGCGCTCAAACGCCGCAACGCCGAGATCGAGACGCGATTCCCGGAATTGAAACGGGCCGACAGCCCCTCTGATCAGGTCGGTGCCGCCCCGGCCGAAGGCTTTGCCAAGGTCCGCCACCAGGTGCGGATGATGAGCCTCGGCAATGCCTTCGACGATGCCGACGTGCTGGAATTCGACGCCAGCATCCGCCGCTATCTGAACTGGCCCGCCGATGCCCAGCTGGCCTATACCGCCGAACCCAAGATCGACGGCCTCTCGCTCTCGCTGCGCTATGAAAACGGCACGCTGGTCACTGCCGCCACCCGAGGCGATGGCGAGACGGGCGAGAATGTCACCGTCAATGCCCGCACCATCGACACCATCCCCGAGGTGCTCACCGGCGCGCCCGAGGTGCTCGAGGTGCGCGGCGAGGTGTACATGCGCCACGCCGATTTCGAGGCGCTCAACAAGCGCCAGGTCGAACGCGGCGGCAAGACCTTTGCCAATCCGCGCAATGCCGCCGCCGGCTCGCTGCGTCAGCTCGACCCCGAGATCACCCGCGACCGGCCGCTGGCCTTTTTCGCCTACAGCTGGGGCGTGCTCTCGAACCCGCTGGCCGAAACGCAATCGGGCGCCATCGAAAGGCTGGCGGAGCTGGGGTTTCAGACCAATGCGCTCACCCGCCGCTGCGACACCCCGGCAGAGATGATCGCCCTCTACCGCGAGATCGAGGAACAGCGCGCGACGCTGGGCTATGACATCGACGGTGTGGTCTACAAGATCGACCGGCTCGACCTGCAAGAGCGGCTGGGGTTCCGCTCGACCACGCCGCGCTGGGCCATCGCGCATAAATTCCCTGCCGAACTGGCCTGGACGCGGCTCGAGGCGATCGACATCCAGGTCGGCCGTACCGGCGCGCTCAGCCCGGTGGCGCGACTGACGCCGGTAACGGTGGGCGGTGTCGTCGTCTCCAACGCGACGCTGCACAACGAGGATTACATCGCCGGGCGCGACAGCCGCGGCGGCGAAATCCGCGGCGGCAAGGACATCCGGATCGGCGACTGGGTGCAAATCTATCGCGCCGGCGACGTGATCCCCAAGGTGGCCGATGTCGACCTGTCCAAACGCCCCGAGGGCACCGCCCCCTATGTCTTTCCGGAGACGTGCCCGGAATGTGGATCGGAGGCCGTGCGCGAAGAAGGCGACGCCGTGCGCCGTTGTACCGGCGGGTTGATCTGCCCGGCGCAACAGATTGAAAAGCTGAAGCATTTCGTTTCGCGCTCGGCATTCGACATCGACGGTCTCGGCGCTAAACAGGTCGAGCAATTCTATCGCGACGGCTGGATCGCCGAGCCGGCCGATATCTTCACCCTGCGCGCGCGTTATGGCCAGGGCATGCAGCAGCTGAAAAATCGCGAGGGCTGGGGCGAGAAATCGGCGCAGAAGCTGTTCGATGCCATCGACGAGCGGCGCAAGATTGCGCTGGGCCGGGTGATCTTCGGCCTTGGCATCCGCCATGTCGGCGAACAATCGGCCAATCTCCTGGCCAGCCATTATGGCGCCTGGGCCACCTTTGACCGCGCGATGACCGAGGCGCAGCCGATGGAGGGCCCGGCCTGGGACGACCTGCTTGGCGTCGATGGCGTGGGCCAGGTCATGGCTGCCTCGCTGGTCGCCGCCTTCGGGCAAGAGGCCGAGCGCGCGGCAATCGACAGGCTGGTGGCGCAGCTTGATATCCAGGACGCGGCCAGGCCCTCGGTCGAGGGCAGCCCGGTGGCCGGCATGACCATCGTCTTTACCGGCAGCCTCGAAAAGATGACCCGCGCCGAGGCCAAGGCCCGGGCCGAGGCCCTGGGCGCCAAGGTCTCGGGGTCGGTGTCGAAAAAGACCGATCTGGTGGTCGCCGGGCCGGGGGCCGGATCGAAGGGCAAGAAAGCCGCCGAACTGGGGATCGACATGCTCGACGAAGACGGGTGGCTGGCCCTGATCGGCGCATGAGCAGCCGGCCCGAGCCGTTGTTTCCGCTGTTTGCGGATCTCGAGACGCTGCCCGGTGTCGGCCCCAAGATCGCCAAGTCGCTGGCCGGGTTGGCGATCGAGGCCCCGCGCGACCTGTTGTTCACCCTGCCGCATTCCGGCATCGACCGGCGCAAGCGCGACACGGTGCAGGGCGCCGATCTGCCCGGCGTGGTCACCGTCGAGGTCGAGATCGGCCGCCATGCCGCGCCGCGCAGCCGTTCCGGCGCCTATCGGATCACGGTGCAGGACGCGCAGACCTCGTTCCAGCTCGTTTTTTTCCATGCGCGGGGCGATTATCTGCGTAAAATTCTCCCCAGTGGCGCGCGCCGCGTTGTCTCGGGCAAGGTCGAATTGTTCGATGGCATCGCCCAGATGGTGCACCCCGATCACATCCTGCCGGTGGAAGAGGCACATGACATCCCCGATTTCGAGCCGGTCTATCCGCTGACCGCCGGGGTGACGCAGAAGGTGATGCACAAGGCGGCGCAGGGGGCGCTGGCCCGGGCGCCCGAGCTGGCGGAATGGATCGAGCCCTCGCTGCTCGGGAAAGAGGGCTGGCCTTCCTGGGGCGAGGCGCTGAGCCAGGCGCATGCCCCGACGGATGCGGCGACACTTTCACCGGGGCATCCGGCGCGGGTGCGGCTGGCCTATGACGAGCTTTTCGCCCACCAGATGACTCTGGCGCTGGCCCGGCAGAACCGCCGCAAGGCGGCCGGGCGGGCCAGTTCCGGAACCGGGGGCTTGCAGGGCAAAGTATTGAAATCCTTACCTTATGCGCCCACCGGAGCACAGACCCGGGCGATTGCGGAGATCGCCGGCGATATGGCGCGCGACAAGCGGATGAACCGGCTGTTGCAGGGGGATGTGGGCGCCGGCAAGACCCTGGTCGCCTTCATGGCGCTGCTGATCGCGGTCGAGGCGGGCGGGCAGGGCGTGATGATGGCGCCGACCGAAATCCTGGCTCGGCAGCATCTCGAGGGGTTGCAACCCTTGGCGGAAAGCGCCGGTGTGGTGCTCGAGCTGCTGACCGGGCGGGACAAGGGCGCCGAGCGGGCGGCCAAGCTGGAGTCGTTGAAAAACGGGAAAATTCAGGTGCTTGTCGGCACCCACGCGGTGTTTCAGGAGGATGTGGCCTTTTGCGATCTGCGCCTGGCCGTCATCGATGAACAGCACCGATTCGGCGTGCGGCAGCGGCTGGCGCTGGGGGCCAAGGGCATTCTGGCGGATGTGCTGGTGATGACGGCGACGCCGATCCCGCGCAGCCTCGCGCTGGCGCAATATGGTGACATGGATGTCTCGGTGCTTGACGAAAAACCGCCCGGGCGCAAGCCGATCACCACTGCGCTGGTCTCGACCGAACGGCTGGAGGAGGTGGTGGGCCGCATTCGGGCGGCGGCAGACGACGGGCGGCAGGTCTATTGGGTCTGCCCGCTGGTCGAGGAAAGCGAAACCTCGGACATGACCGCCGCCGAAGAGCGGTTCAAACGGCTGCGCGCGGCGCTCGGCGAGGCCCGGGTCGGGCTGGTGCACGGCCAGATGCCGCCGGCCGAGAAAGACGCGGCAATGGCACGGTTCCAGGCCGGCGAAACCTCGGTGCTGGTGGCGACCACGGTGATCGAGGTCGGCGTGAACGTGCCCAATGCCACCATCATGGTGATCGAACGCGCCGAGACCTTTGGCCTGGCGCAACTGCACCAGCTGCGCGGCCGGGTGGGCCGTGGCGATCAGGCCTCGACCTGCCTGCTGCTCTACCAGGCGCCGCTTGGCGAAGGCGGGCGCAAGCGGTTGGAAACGTTGCGCAATACCGAGGACGGTTTCATCATCGCCGAAACCGATCTGGAGATGCGCGGGGCCGGTGACGTGATTGGCACGGCGCAATCCGGTCTGCCGCGGTTTCGGGTGGCGGATGTGGAAAGCCAGACCGGTCTGATGGCCACGGCCCAGACCGACGCCCGCGCCTTGCTGACCACCGATCCGACGCTCGAGAGCGGCCGGGGACGGGCGGCGCGCGTTCTGCTCTGGCTGATGCGGCAGGATGAAGCCATTCGTTTGATATCAGTGGGTTAGCGTCTCCATTAGCGGTTTGTTCTCGGATGTTCTCAAAAAGTTCTTTACAGACCGTTGTCCATATGAGAACAAAGAGACAACACCGCAACGGAGACACGCCATGCACAAGAAAGTGACCAAGAGCCGCCGTCGTTTCGATCACAGCTTTCTGCACGACGCCATGGGCGCCGTTTCGCTTGTGTTTCTGTTGGTTGCGGGCCTGCATCTGCCGGCCTTTATCTGAAGGAATTTCCCTGCCTGCGCTCGCGTTCCGCGCGCCTGTCCGATCCGCGCGAACCTGCCTCTTCCCAATCCCCATGGGAGCTCGGGGTCTGCCTCAACACCCCCATTAGGACGCGAGCGCTTGCCTTGGCCGCCTTCTTCGGAAGGCGGCCTTTTTTTGTGCAATCAAAACCTGGATCGACGAGAGATCAGGCGGACACGGCCAGCGCCTCACGCGCGGCTTCGGCGGTGGCCTCGAGCGCCAGCAGGATCGAGGCGTGGCGGTTCTTGTACTCGCGCGCGGGCTCCAGCACCTCGAAACCGTCGAAGGGGGCGGCGGGGATAGGGCCGCCCTCTTTCAGCATGGCGCGCAGTTCCGCCTGGGCCTTTTCCAGTTCTTCGGGGCTGCGCCCGATCACCACCGAGCCCAGCACCGAGGCCGCCGATTGCCCCAGCGCACAGGCCTTGACGTCCTGGCCGAAGTCGGCGACGCGGCCCTCCTTCATCACCACGTCCACCGTCACCGTCGAGCCGCAGAGCGGCGAGCGTTTCTTGACCGTGGCCTCGGGCGCCGCCAGCCGTTCGCTGTGGGGGATATCCGAGGCCAGCGCCAGAATGCGGGCGGAGTAGAGCTTGATCAGATCGGTTTCGGCCATGAGGCTTTCTCTTTTGTCCTGCGTTTCTTAAATAGGCGTCCAGAGCGCTCTTGCAAAAGGTTTTTCGCCCATGTCCTTTGATCCTTCGACCTTGGTCTACAACGATGCCGGGCTGATTCCGGCGATTGCCCAGGACGCCACCAGCGGCGAAGTGCTGATGATGGCCTGGATGAACCAGGAGGCGGTGGCACGAACGTTGGCGACCGGCCGGGTGACTTATTGGTCGCGGTCGCGACAGAGCTTCTGGGTCAAGGGCGAGACCTCGGGCCATGTGCAGGAGCTGGTGAACCTGCGGATCGACTGTGATCGCGATTGCCTGCTGCTGACGGTGAACCAGACCGGGGCCGCCTGCCACACCGGGCGCCGCACCTGTTTCTATACCGAGGTGCGCAGCGGCGCCGAGGTCGAGCTGATGCAGCCGGAGCGCTGAGGGGGCTTTGCGCCCGTCCGCCAGGGCGGGTTCCCCAACGGTATTTTCAAACAGAAGCAGAGGCGGGCGGAAGGCCGACCATGGCGCGGAGGTCGGCCGGGCGCTTGCCCTCGCTGCGATAGAGCGCGATGGCGCGGGCGTCGTCGCGCTTGGCAAGGCGCTTGCCAGAGGCGTCGCGGATCAGCCGGTGATGGTGATAGCGCGGGGTCGGAAAGTCGAGCAGATGTTGCAGGACCACATGGATCGCGGTGGCATCAAAGAGATCCTGGCCGCGGATCACATGGCTGATTTCCTGATCCGCGTCGTCGACGACGATGGCCAGGTGATAGGCGGCGCCCATGTCGCGGCGGGCCAGAACCACATCGCCGACGCTGTCGATCATCTGCCGGGCTGTGACGGCGCGCGGGCCGGGGTAATAGGTTTCTTCGTGAAAAGCCGCCTCTCCAATGGCTTGCATGGCTTTCTTCATGTCGAGCCTGAGCGCCTGATCCTGCGGCATCGGGCCGCTGCGGGGCCGGTTCCGGCAGGTGCCGGGATAGATCAGCCCGTCGGGGCCAAAGCGCGGCGCGCCCTCCTGCGGGGCGTTGGCGGCGGCCTGAATGTCGCGCCGGGTGCAGGTGCAGGGATAGAGCAGCCCGCGGCGCCAGAGGCGCTCCAGTGCGGCGCGGTAGCGCGGGAGGCGGTCGGACTGGCGCCAGACCGGCGCGGGCCAGCTTAGCCCCAGCCAGTGCAGGTCGTCGCAGATCTGCGCCGCCCATTCCGGGCGGGCGCGGCTCTGATCGATGTCGTCGAGACGCAAGTGGAAGCTGCCGCCGGCCGCCTGCGCCGCGTCATAGGCCGTCAGCGCCGAGAAGGCGTGGCCCAGATGCAGCGGCCCGGTCGGCGAGGGGGCGAAGCGGGTGCGAAAGGCCACGGGGGTCAGGCGGCGCTGGCCATCGCGCCGAGCCAGTCCTGCCAGGCCGCTTTGGCGCGGTCGGTATAGGCCTTGTAGCGGTCCTTGCGGCCGCGGCGCCCGCCCTTGAGCCCGTCGACCGGGCGGAACAGCCCGAAGTTGACGTTCATCGGCTGAAAGGTCTTGGCCTCGGCGCCGCCGGTGATGTGGTGGATCAGCGCGCCCATGGCGCTGTCCTGCGGCACCTCGGGCAGCGGCCGGCCAAGGATTTCGGCGGCGGCCATGCGTCCCGCCAACAGCCCCATGGCGGCGCTCTCGACATAGCCCTCGACACCGGTGATCTGGCCGGCAAAGCGGATGTTGGGCCGCGATTTCAGCCGCATCTGCGCATCCAGCAGGGTCGGCGAGTTGAGGAAGGTGTTGCGGTGGATGCCGCCGAGCCGGGCAAAGCGCGCTTCTTCCAACCCGGGGATCATCCGCAGCACCTCGGTCTGGGCGCCGTATTTCATCTTGGTCTGGAAGCCGACGATATTGTAGAGCGTGCCCAGCGCGTTATCCCGGCGCAACTGGACGACCGCATGGGCCTTGACGTCGGGCTGATGCGGGTTGGTCAGGCCCACGGGCTTCATCGGGCCATGGCGCAGGGTCTCGCGGCCGCGTTCGGCCATGACCTCGATCGGCAGGCAGCCGTCGAAATAGCCGGCCGTCTCGCCGTCGTGGAACTCGGTCTTGTCGGCGGCGAGCAGGGCGTCGATGAAGGCCTCGTATTGGGCGCGGTCCATCGGGCAGTTGAGATAGGCCTTGCGCTCTTCCTCGGTCTCGCCCTTGTCGTAGCGCGACTGCATCCAAGCCTTGGACATGTCGATGCTCTCGGCATAGACGATCGGCGCGATGGCGTCGAAGAAGGCGAGCGCATCGGCGCCGGTCTCGGCGGCGATGGCCTGGCCCAGCGCCGAAGAGGTCAGCGGGCCAGTGGCGATGATCCACTGGCCGTCGCGCGGCAGCTCGGTGATCTCGCCATACTCCACCCGAACGTTGGGCAGCGCCTTGAGCGCCGCGGTCACATCCTCGGCAAAGGGGTCGCGGTCGACCGCCAGGGCACCGCCGGCGGGCAGGCGGTGACGGTCGGCGGTGGCCATGATGAGGCCGTCTGCCGCGCGCATTTCCCAATGCAGCAGGCCGACGGCGTTCTGTTCGTCGTCATCCGAACGGAAGGAATTGGAACAGACCATCTCGGCCAGATTGCCGGTGCGATGGGCAAAGGTTTCGACCTTGGGGCGCATCTCGTGGATCACCACATTGACGCCCAGTTGCGCGGCCTGCCAGGCGGCCTCGGATCCGGCCATGCCGCCGCCGACGATATGAAGCTCTTGTGTCATGCGCGCTCACATACGCCTTTTGGCGGGGCTGTCAAAGGGTCACTGCCGCCAGCTGGCGGGACGTTTATCCAGAAAGGCGCTGATGCCCTCGGTGGTATCGCGGTCGAGCATGTTCTCGACCATGACCTGGCCGGTATAGGCATAGGCCGCGTCGAGCCCCATCTCGGCCTGGGCGTAGAAGGCCTGTTTGCCGATGCGCACCGCCGTACCCAGCTTTTCGGCGACTTGTTCGGCCAGCGCCCGGGCCTCGGCCTCGAGCGCCTCGGCGGGCACGACGCGGTTGACGAGGCCCAGGGTCTCGGCTTCGTCGGCTTCGATGAACTGGCCGGTGGTGAGCATTTCAAAGGCCTTCTTGCGCGGGATATTGCGGGTCAGCGCCACCATCGGCGTCGAGCAGAACAACCCGATGTTGACGCCGTTGACGCCAAACCGCGTGCCCTCGGCCGCGACCGCCATGTCGCAGCTTGCCACCATCTGGCAACCGGCGGCGGTGGCGATGCCATGCACCTGGGCGATCACCGGCTGGGGCAGGCGGGTCAGCCCGGTCATCACGCTGGCGCAGCGGTCGAAGAGATCGGCGAAATAGGCCTTGCCACCATCTTCGGCCTGTCGCCCCCGGGTCATCTGCTTGAGGTCGTGACCGGCGCAGAACGCCTTGCCGGCGCCGGAGATCACCACCGCGCGAACGCTGGTGTCCGCGCGCAGGGCATCGATCTGGGCCTGGAGCTCGGCCAGCATTTCGTCGGACAGCGCGTTCAGCCGCTCGGGCGCGTTCATCCGCAAATGGGCCACGGCCCCGGTGTCGCAACGTTCCAAAATCGCCATCTTGCCCTCCCTTGGCCTGGGCGGCAGCCTAGCGTCACACAGCGCAAGAGGGAAGAATGACAATCGTCGTGAACGCCGAAGAGATGACAGAGTTTCTGAGCGAGGTCTTTCCGCAGGTCGAGGGGATGTTCTCCATCGACCGGCTCGACGAGGAGGTACTGGTGATGCGGCTGCATGCCTCGGAGCGGCACCTGCGGCCCGGCGGCACGGTCTCGGGCCCGGCAATGTTCGCGCTGGCCGATGTCGGCGCCTATGTTGCGACGATGTCGCGGATCGGGCGCCAGGCGCTGGCGGTGACAACCAATTGCTCGATCGATTTCATGCGCAAGCCTGCGGCGGGGGCGGATGTGCTGGGGCAGTTCCGGTTGTTGAAGATCGGCCGGGCGCTGAGCGTGGTGGATTGCCTGCTCTATTCCGAAGGCCAGGCGTCGCCGGTCGCCCGGGCGAACCTGACCTATTCGATCCCGCCCGGGCGCTGAGGCGCGCCCGGACCTGCGTCGGGGCTCTGGGCAAGGGACCACGAGGTCCCGGGGCGGGGCCCGGGACGGGGGCCTCACCTGGCGGCGGCAGAAAAAAGGCCCGGAGGCATCGCCCCGGGCCCAGGAAGAGGTCTGTCAGGAGAGGGATCTACCCCTGCCAGAACGGGCGAGCGGCCTCTCGTTCGGCCAGATCGCGCGTCACGCCGATGTCCCTGAGCAGGTGATCATCGAGATGTTTCAGCTTGGTGCGGGTGCGGTGGTGGGCCTCCCACTTGGCAATCGCCACGACCGCCTTGAGCGCCACCGATGCGATCGGGGTCAGGGGACGGCCGTCAAGAAAGCCTGCTGCCTGCGCTGGGGTCTGCTGGAGATGTGCCATGGGAGATCCTTTCGTGAATTGTATTGACACAATGCGGCGAATTGCCGTAGATAATTGATACATTGAACATGTGTATACTCCGAGTCCCGCATAAGCCGAATTTGGTGACTTGACG
>NZ_JARAML010000025.1:0-84733 GCF_028807375.1 Marinovum sp. PR37
TATGCCGCCCCTCAGGGCCATCACCAACTTTCGGCTATATCTCTCCGGCGACAAGAACCCCGAGCATGAATACGGCAAGGGCAACGTGCGGGGTATCATCGCGCCTGAAACCGGCACCGCCGCGCACCTGCCCGGCGCGATCATCCCCACCGTCGCTTTCGGCGTGCCGGGCAATCCACCGATGGCGGTGCTGCTGGGCATCTTTGTCGTCCTCGGTGTGCGCCCGGGCCGGGACATGCTGACCTACAAGCTCGACGAGACCTTCATGATGGTCAATGTCGTGACCGTCGCCAATATCATCGCCGCCGTGCTCTGCCTTGTCTTCCAGCGCTACCTGGTGCGGCTCTGCTTCGTGCGCGCAACGCTTCTGGTGCCCTTCATCCTGGCCGCGATGGTCATGGGGGCGTCCTTCTCCAACCTGTCGCTGGGCGATATCGGCTTCTTCGCCGCCGCCGGCATGGCGGGCTACATCTTCAAGCACATGGACTGGCCCCGCGTGCCAATGGTCATGGGCCTGATCCTGGGCGGCATCGCAGAACCCTACTTCTTTGCCGCATGGGACCGCTATGGCCTGACCTGGCTTTACGAACGGCCCATCGTGCTGATCCTCGAAAAGATGATCCTGTTCATGCTGTTCTCCAAACCGATCCGCCGCCTGCTACTTGACCGGTATGGCAGAGAGGCCAAGGCCAATGACTGATCCTGACGATCTCTCCCCCGAACGCCGTGCCGCCATCGGCTTTGGCAGAAAGGCCGACTGGATCATTGCCGTGACGATCATGGTGATTGCGGTGGTCTTCATCTGGATGCTGCAACCGTTGCCGCAGCGGGCCACGTTTTTCCCTTGGTTCATCACCATCAGCATCCTGATCATCGGCACCGTCTATGGCGTGGGCAAGTTGCGCAACCCGGCGCGCTGGGACGCGGAATACGATCCGGAGGAAGAGGCCGGCGACACCGGCCCGCCCTTTCTTGTCGAGTTCCGCGCGGGCATTCTGCGGGCGCTGGTGG
Organism: Marinovum sp. PR37; assembly: GCF_028807375.1. Lineage (NCBI taxonomy): Bacteria > Pseudomonadati > Pseudomonadota > Alphaproteobacteria > Rhodobacterales > Roseobacteraceae > Marinovum > Marinovum sp. PR37. The sequence continues at coordinate 1,012 of NZ_JARAML010000025.1, forward strand.
TCTTCGTCTGCCTCATCGCGGGCACCATGGCCTTTGGTCCGAAGCTCGCCGTTCCGGTGTTCGTGACAATCGCCCTCTGGCTCAACAAGGAAAACAGGATCGTCGCCGTGTTGTCAGGCATCGCCTTCTGGCTCGCGATCCATTTCGTCTTCGGCAAGTCGATGTCGATCAACCTGCCCACCGGCTATTTCACCGACGCGCTCGGACTGTAAGGAAGAATGACCATGATAGACGTGACACGATTTGACGACGCCAAGGCCTATGACGCCAAAGGCCATTTCGGAATGACGGCCATGCGGTTGCAGGGGCAGGGGGTGACCGGCCTCGAGGATTACTGGGTGGGCTTTTCCACCTTCCTGCCCGGTGGCGGGGCCGACAAGGCCGCCGCGCCCACCGGCAAGGTCTATGTCGTGCTGGAGGGCGAGATCACAGTGACCACCGCCGAGGGCGACACCGTGATCGGCAAGTACGACAGCTGCTACATCCCGCCCAATACCGAACGGTCGATCGTCAACGCCACCAACCACGCCGTTCAGATGCTCGTCATCTCGCCGAACTGACGCCATGTACGACGCATCCCGGATTAACACCGTCACGGTCATCGGCTTCGGCACCATGGGGCTGGGCATCGTGCAGAACTTCGCCGAGGCCGGGTTCGCCGTGCGCGCCGTGGACCGCTCGCCCGAGCAGTTGCAGCGCGGTAAGGCGCAACTGGCGTCCAGTTTGCGGCTGGCGCAGGAGGAAGGGTTGATCGCCGATCCCGAGGCCGTGCTGGGCCGTGTGTCGGTGTATTCCTTCGACGATCTCGCCGATGCGACCGAGGGGGCGCAGCTTGTGGTCGAAACCGTGCCGGAGGTGCTGGAGATCAAGAAAGAGGTCTTTGCCGCGCTCGATGGTCTGCCTCGTGACGTGCTGATCGGCTCGAACACCTCCAGCTTTACCGTCAGCCAGATGACCGGCGAGATGGCGATGCCCGAACGTGTCGTCGGCCTGCACTATTTCAACCCCGCCCACCTGATCCCCGCGGTCGAGGTACATCACGGGGAAGCCACCGACCCCGCCGCCATCGACGCGGTGATCGCGGTGATGGAACGCGCTGGCAAGGTGCCGGTGCGGGTCCGCAAGGAGGTGCCGGGCTTCATCATCAACCGGCTGACCGGCGCATTGGAACGCGAGGTGGACTTTCTGCTCGACAACGGGGTGGTGACGCCGGAAGACTTGGATGTCGCCGTCCGCGCGAGCTTCGGATTCCGGCTGGCCTGCCTTGGTCCGATGGAGGCCGAGGATTTCATCGGTCTGGATACTTCATGGCGCGTGTCAAATAACGTTTTCAAGGGGTTGAGCAATGCCGACAAGGCGTCACCCGACCTTGGCGAAAAGGTTGAACGTGGTGAGCTGGGCGTGAAATCCGGCAAGGGCTGGTACGATTATGCGGGCCGTACCACGGAAGACATCTGTGCCGAACGCGACCGCAAGCTGATGCGCCAACTGGCGGTCTATCGCAGCAACAACCCGAACACAGGGGACAACTCGTGAAACTTGTCACTTTCGAAATCGCATCGCCTGTGGGGCGCGTCGAACGCATCGGCGCCCTGACCGACGCGGGCATCGTCGACCTGAACCTTGCCTGTGCCGCGCAACTGGCTGCAAGCGGTGACACCGGCCGGCCATTCGAGATTGCCGACGCGTTGCTGCCCCCTGAAATGATTGGCTTTCTGGCCGGTGGCGCGCTCAGCCGCCGGGCCGCCGATGAGGCGTTGGATTTCGTCGCCAAAGGCACCCGCACCGGCCCGGATGGCGCGCAACTGCTCTACGCCGAAGATGCCGTGCGCTTGTTGGCCCCGGTGCCGCGCCCGAACTCGATCCGCGATACGCTTTCTTTCGAAGGTCACATGATCAACTTCGAGCGCCGTACCGGCAAGAAGACCCCGCCGCGCTGGTACGAGGCGCCGATCTATTACAAAGGCAACCGGATGTCGGTGATCGGCCCCGAGGAAGAAGTGCCCTGGCCCGACTATACCGAGAAGCTGGACTACGAGCTGGAGTTCGGCATCTACATTGGCAAGGAGGGTGTGAACATCAGCGAAGAGGAGGCGCCTGCCCATATCGGCGGCTACACCATCTTCAATGACATTTCCGCCCGCGATGTCATTCCCGGCGAGGTGCAGATGTTCCTCGGCCCGGCCAAGGGCAAGGACATGGACCGCGGCAACATCATGGGGCCGTGCCTGGTCACGCCGGACGAGCTGGACGCCGGAAATCTGGAGATGATGGCCCGCATCAATGGCGAGGAATGGTCGCGGTCGAACTCCACCGACATGTACCACAGCTTCGCCCGCATCATCGCCTATATCTCGCGTCACGAGACGCTTTATCCCGGCGATTTCATCGGCTCGGGCACCGTCGCCAATGGCTGCGGCGACGAGATGGAGCGCTGGATCAAGCCCGGCGATGTCGTGGAACTGGAAGTCGAGGGCATCGGCATCCTGCGCAACCGTATTGCAGAAAAGAAGGGCTAGGGAATGAACCCGAGTATCGCCAAACTGTTTGATTTGTCCGGAAAATCCGCCCTGATCAGCGGCGCGACCGGCGCCCTGGGCGCCGCCGCGGCGCGTGCCTTATCGGGTGCCGGGGCGCATGTGACGATTGCCGGGGGCAATGCCGAAAAGCTCTCCGAGATCGCGGAGGAACTCAAGGCTGGGGGCGCAGGTGTGACCATGGTGGAAGGCCGCCCCTCGGATGAGGCCGCCTGCGACGCCATGGTTGCCGCCGCCTGTGCCGAGGGCAGGGGGCTGGATATTCTCGTGCCCGCGTCGGGGACGGCCGCCGTCAAACCGGCCATCGAGATGGACCTGGAGACCTGGGACAAGGTGATGGATGCCAACGTGCGCCAGACCTGGCTGCTGTGCCGTGCCGCGGGCAAGGCGATGATCGACCGAGGGCGGGGCGGGGCGATCATCCCGGTGTCCTCGGTCCGGGCGCGGTTTGCCACGCCCGCGGGCACCAGCGCCTATGGCCCTTCCAAAGCCGCCGTCGACATGATCACCAAGTCGTTGGCCACCGAATGGGGCCAGCACGACATCCGCGTCAACGCCATTGCGCCGACGGTGTTCCGCTCGGAACTCACGGCCTGGCTCTTCGAGGATAACGAGCGCGCCAACGAGGCCCGCAAGGGCGTCTTGTCTCGCATTCCGCTGGGCCGCCTGGCCGAGCCGGACGATTTCGCCGGCGTGCTGATCTTTCTCGCCTCCCCTGCATCCGGTCTGATCACTGGCGAGACGATCAACGTCGATGGGGGATTTTCGGCCAATTGAAGGCGCGGGGCATTGCCGGGTTGCTTTGGTTTGGCCTGCCTTGGCCCGAGCGTCTTGCGTCAAGCTGCCCTTTCGTGCGCAGCGTCGTCCCAAGGAACGAAGGCCGCGGAGCATGCGGGGCGATATGAGGTTGTCGTAATTGTTGCCGCCGGTTTCGGCGCTCTGGGCCGGATGAGCGCTCAGCCGGGGCCGGCCGAGCCGCGTTCGACGATGCCACTTGACAGCAGCTTCTTGTAATAGCCCTCGCCGATGAACAGCCGGGCGTAGCGCACCGGCGCGCCGGCGTGTTCGCGCATCATGTGTTCGGCGCGTACCGCATCGCCGGCGCGGATCGCATCCCAGATGATGACGTGCTGGGTATGCCCGACCGTGATCCGCAGCATTTCGGCCTGCGCCATGCCCTCGACCTCGGTAAAGGCGCCGGGGGCGACAATCGGGATATTGGCGATCTTTTCCAGCCCGAGGCGGACGAAATCATTGTCGCAGGCATCGACGATGGTGGTGTGAAACAGCTCGTTGGCCTCCTGATAGATCGCCACCTCGCGCCGGGTGACGGCGCTGCGGCTGACAATCCCCTCGGTCATGGCAATCGAGCTTTCAATCGCCGCCACGGTCTCTTGCGACGGGCCAAGGCTGGCGAGGCGTCCGGCGGCCAGCGCCTCGAGCGCGGCGCGCACCTCGGAGGCCTTTTCCAGATCTTCGAGGCTGAAGGGCCGGATCTTGTAGCCGCGCCCCTCCAGCTTGACCAGCAGCCCCTCGGTCTCGAGCTGGGCCAGCGCGGCCCGGACCGGGGTGCGCGAGAGGCCGAGGAGGCTGGCCGCGCTGCTTTCCGTCACCCGGTCGGAGACCGGCAGCTCGCCATTCACGATCATCGCCCGAAGCTCGGAGACAGCGGTTTCGACTGCGGTGCCCATATGCGATTTCGGCCCTCTTTGAATACATTTCTTGCCTCGTCATAGCAGCTTGCCGGCCATTTGGTCAAATATGCATCCGTTCTTGAAATACGGATACGTTTATGGTACGAATCTATAAATCGGGAGGGTATCCGAGATTTTTGGATACAAAATGTGCCACGGCAGGGCTGCGGCCATCGCTCCCTTTCGGGCAAATGGAGGACGACGATGCCACTTGGAACCAACAGGATCGCCGAAAGCGGGTTGCCCCTGATCCACGAGATCGGGAATTACGACAGCCTCGGTCCCGGCACGCCGGAAATCCGCCGTGGCGATGCCTTGCGCACGCTGGTCACCTCGCTGTCGGGCTTCCAGAAAGAGGCGCTGGTGTCCTCGCGCCGCTCGGCCAGGACCTGGCGGATGGTGTCGGACGAGGGCAAGTACCTGAACGGGCATGACGCCGCGCCGCCGCCGCTGTCGTTTCTGACCGTCGGCATGATCGCATCCTACATGAACGAGATCACCGCGCTGGCGCGGCGGGACGGCATCGAGATCCGGCACCTGAAGCTGACGCTGGACAATTACTACACCATGACCGGCTCGATGCAGAAGCGCACGATGGTGGGCGGCGCCGAACCGGTGGAATTGCAGGTCGAGATCGATTGCGACCTGTCGGGCGGCGCGCTGACGCAGTTCCTGATGAACGCGGTGCATGCCTCGCCGTTGAACGGGCTGATGCGGGGCGAGCATGACAGCCTGTTCGCGCTGTCGAAAAACGGCGTGGAGCTGGCGCCGAAGACGGTGGCGAAGCTGGCGGCGCCGCTGCTGCCCGATCCCAGCGACGCCGGCGCGCGGGCAGAGATGACGGCGGGGGGCGAGACGCTGCTGGCACCTCTCGGCCTCACCGAGAAGAAGCCGGTGCAAGGGGGCACCGAAAAGGCGGCTTCGTCGCTGTCGGAACATCAGGACCGCCGGCTGAACATCGCCGCCACCGCCGTTCTGCGCGCCGACGGGATGAAGGAAATCCGCCAGCAGCTTTATTCGCCGCATGGCAAGGAATGGCTGTTTCTCTCGGAAGAGGCCGAGGTGGATGGCGGCAGGGGCAGGGCGCCGGATGCGGCCAGCTATATCTCGGCCGGCATCGGCTTTTGCTTCATGACGCAGTTCGGCCGGCTGGTGCCGATGCTGGGGCTCGATCTGCCGCAGTATCAGATCCTTCAGGACACGCATTTCAGCCTTGGCGGCGCCTCTGGCGGCACGGGCAGGGCAGGCGAGGCCGATCCGGTGGAAACCCATGTCTATCTGACCACCGAGGAAAGCGACGCGGTGGCGCAGGAGATGCTCGATCTGAGCGAACAGACCTGTTTCCTGCATGCATTCTGCCGCACCGACCTGAAAACCAAGCTGAAGACGGTGACAAAACCGGCTTCGACTGCCGCAGCATAGGGGGCGCGACATGGCAAGGATTGGCAAGAACCTGATCGCCGACAGCGGGCTTGTGCCGTTTTTCAAGCTGGCCAATGCCGACGAGGTGTCGACTGACGCGCCGGAGAACCGCAAGGGCGACGCGCTGCGCACCTGGGTGCGGTCGCTCTCGGGATTTCAGAAAGAGGCGCTGGTGCGGTCGGCCAGGACCGGCGACACGTGGCGGCTGGTCTCCGACGAAGGCCCCTATTTGAACGGGCATGATGCCGCGCCGTGCCCGCTGGCCTTTCTGTCGACCGGCATGGTGGCGAGTTTCATGAACGAGATCACGGCGCTGGCGGACATCCGCGGTGTCGAGATCCGCAAACTCAAGCTCATTCAGGACAATTACTACACGATGAAAGGCTCGATGCCGAAACGCACCATGGTGGGCGGGGCCGAGAACATCGAGCTTCAGGTCGAGATCGATTGCGATCTGGACGATGCGGCGCTGCATCAGTTCCTGCTGGATGCCACCTATGCCTCGCCGCTCAACGGGCTGATGCGCGGCCAGTTGGAGAGCCTGTTCAAGCTGGGCCGCAACGGCAAGGAGCTGGCGACGGCCAAGGCGGCGGAGCTGGACGCGCCGCTGTTTCCCGATCCGGGGCAGCATTTCGATACTTCGGTGCCGGAGGCCTCGGGTCTGACGCTGATGGAGCCGGTGGGCGCAACGCCGAAGAAAGCGGTTGTGCTGGGCACCGCTTCGGGCGGCTCGTCGCTGGCCGACGAACAGGACCGGCGGCTGAACATCGGGGCGGTGGCGGTGCTGCGCGAGGACGGGATCAAGGAGATCCAGCAGATGCAGTATTCGCCTTACGGCACCTCGTTCCGCTTTCTCAGTTCCGAGGACGGCCGGGCGCCGGATGCCAATACGCTGATCTCGGCCGGCATCGGCTTCTGCTTCATGACGCAGTTCGGGCGGTTCGTGTCGATGCTGAAACTGGATCTGCCGGATTACCGCATCGTGCAGGACACGCATTTTTCGCTGGGCGGTGCTTCGGGCGGCACGGGCAGGGCAGGTGAGGCCGATCCGATCGAGACGCATGTCTATCTTCAGACCGGCGAGAGCGAGGAGACCGCGCAGGAGATGCTGGATATCTCGGAACAGACCTGTTTCCTGCATGCCTTCTGCCGCACCGATCTGAAAACCAAGCTGCGCGTGCGGAGGGTGTGAGATGAAGACCCAGGTCTGCATCATCGGCGGCGGTCCGGCGGGGCTCATGCTCAGCCATATCCTTGATGCCAACGGCATCGACAACGTGGTGCTGGAACGGCAGTCGAAAGACTATGTTCTGGGCCGGATCCGCGCCGGGGTGCTGGAGGCCAACACCGTGCAGATGCTGCGCGATTACGGTCTTTCCGAGCGGATGGACCAGATCGGCAAGCCCAAGGACGGCACGCGGATCCTCTGGGAAAACCGGCCCGCGTTCTTCATCGACGTCAAGAAATGGACCGGCAAGCAGATGATGGCCTATGGCCAGACCTATATCACCGAAGACCTGTATGCCGCGCGCGACCGCGACCGTGGGGCGGTGATCTGCGAGGCCAGGAATGTGGCGCTGCATGAGATCGAGAGCGACAGCCCGCATGTGACCTATGAAAAGGACGGGGTGCGCCATCGGGTGGAGTGCCGGTTTATCGCCGGCTGCGACGGGTTTCACGGGCCGTCGCGCAAGGCGATCCCCGAGCGTTCCCGGAGCGAATATCTGCGCGAATATCCCTTTGGCTGGATGGGCGTCATGGTGGAGCAACCGCCGCTCGACGATTTCATCTATGCCTATCACAGCGAGGGCATGGCGATGGCGGCGCAGCGCAATCCGATGCTGTCGCGGTACTACGTACAGGCGCCGATCACCGACGCCCCCGAGGATTGGAGCGACGAGCGGTTCTGGGACACCCTGCTGCACCGGTTTCCGGCGGATGTCGCGGCCAGGATCCGGACCGGGCCGACAATCGAGAAATCCATGGCGCCGCTGCGCAGTTTCGTCTCCGAGCCGATGCGGCATGGCAGCCTGTTCCTGGCCGGGGATGCGGCGCATATCGTGCCGCCGACCGGGGCCAAGGGGCTGAACCTGGCGTTTTCCGATGTCCATTACCTGCAACGGGCGCTGGTGGCGTTCTTCAAGGACGGGCAGGGCGCGCTGATCGAGCGCTATTCCGACACCGCGCTGCGCCGGGTCTGGTCGGCCGAGAATATCTCGTGGCGGCTGACCAAACTGTTGCACGTGTTTCCGGGGGAAGATGCCTTTGCGCAGAAGATCCGCGAAAACGACTATGACCTGCTTTTGATGTCCGAGGCGGCGCAGCATGCGCTGGCTTACGAATACATCGGCCTGCCGTTCGAGGCGTGAGCGGCGCCATCCCCTCTGGCGCAGGGAGGAGACCGCGCCGGGGGGGCACAAGAAGACTTGTTCAAGGGAGGAAAACATGAACAAATTTACGGCACTCGCAACCGCGGCCTGCATTCTGGCCGCGCCCATGGTGGCCGCCAAGGAGCTGGCGCTGTCCTATTTCATGGGCCCCAATCACCCGATGAACAAGGCGGTGTTCACACCCTTTGCCGAAAAGTTGGCTGAGGTGTCGGGCGGCAAGCTGACGGTCTCGCAGTTCCCCGGCGGGGCGCTGAATTCCTCGCCGCCGAAGCAATATTCCATCCTGCTGGACGGCATCGCCGATGTGGCCTTTCACTTGCCGGGCTATACCGCGCAGCTGTTCCCGGTGACCACGGCGATCACCACGCCGGGCATGTGCGACGATGCGGTCGCCTGCACCGAGGCGATGTGGCGCGCCATCGAGCCGATCGAACAGGAATTCGATGCCAAGCTTCTGGCGCTCTGGGCGAATGATCCGCAGGTGCTATACACCAAGGACAAACCGGTGCGCAGGCTCGAGGACATGGAGGGGCTGATCGTGCGCGTGACCTCGGCCCAGGACATTCCCTTTACCGAGGCGCTGGGGGCCTCGTCGGTGTCGCAGCCGGTGTCGGTGATCAACCAGAACCTGGCCAATGGCGTGGTGGATGGCGTCGCCATCGACCCCTCGGCCACCATGTCGTTCAAGATGCATGAGCCGGCCAATTACATGACCACCAACATTCCCGGCGCGGGCAGCGCCTTTGTCCTGTTGATGAACAAGGGCGTCTACAATGCGCTGTCGGAGGAGGAAAAGGGCTGGGTCGACGAGGCCTCGGGCAAGTGGCTGTCGATGCAGGGCGGTCAGGCCTATCGCGACATGGCCGACCGGGGCATCGAGATCGCGCGGGAGAACGGCGTCGAGATCATCGAGCTTTCCGACGAGGAACGCGCCCGCTGGGACGCGGCAATCCAGCCTGCGATGGACGACTGGCTGGCGAGCGATCTTGGCCAGGGACTGACCGGGGCCGACCTCGAACGCCTGTTCAAGGGCGAGTAGGCCATGAGCGGCGTCAAGACCCAGGAGACCACCGGCCCGGCTGGCCGGTGGTTTCACAGGCTCGCGAACCTCTTTGCCATCTTGGGCGGGATCGGGCTGTTCGCGCTGATGTTGATCACGGTGATCTCGGTGTTCTGGCGCTATGCGCTGCGCGACCCGATCTTTGGCATCGGCGATCTGTCGTCGATGTCGCTGGTTGTCGTCGTGGCCGCCGGGGTGGCCTACGGCGCCGTGCATCGGGTGCATATCAGCGTCGACATCATCTCGGCCTTTGCCGGGCGCGGGGTCAAACGGGTTACCGATCTGATCGTGCGTGCGCTCAGCGTGCTGATCTGCGGCTTTGCGGCCTGGGCGCTGGCGGTCAAGGGCGGCTGCGGGCTGCCCTGCGGGGCGGTGACGCAGAACCTCAATATCGTGCACACGCCCTTTTACTATCTGCTCTCGGCGGCGCTTGCCCTGATGACGGGCTTTCTGCTCTACCAATTGATCCTCGGCCTGAAACATTGGTCGGGCGCGGACCCCAGCGAGGTTGACCTCTGATGGACACCACCACACTTGCCATTCTGGGATTTGCCGCGCTGCTGATCCTGCTGTTCCTGCGCATGTCCGTCGGCGCCGCGATGCTGCTGGTCGGCGCGGTGGGGATCTGGATGATCCGGCCCGCCGCCAGCCTGCCGGTGGTGGCCGGCGAGATCTTTGGCGAGGCGTCGAATTATTCGCTGACCATCCTGCCGCTCTTTATCCTGATGGGCAATCTGGCCGGGATCTCGGGCATGAGCCGCGATCTCTATGACGCCGCGCACAGCTGGATCGGCCATCTCAAGGGCGGGCTGGCCTCGGCCACCATCGTCGGCTGCGCCGGGTTCTCGGCGCTGTCGGGCTCGTCGCTGGCGGCGGCGCTGACCATGGGCAAGGTGAGCCTGCCCGAGATGCAGCGCTATCGTTACCACGACGGGCTGGCCACCGGATCGATTGCCGCCGGCGGCACGCTGGGCATCCTGATCCCGCCGTCCGCGGGCTTCGTGATCTATGCCATCCTGACCGAGGAATCGATCGGCCGGCTGTTCATGGCCGGGGTGCTGCCGGGGCTTTTGCTGACCACGCTGTTCATCCTCGCGATCTATGCCGTGGTGACGCTGAACCCGAACAAGGCCCCGACATCGCGGGGGGCCGAGAGCCTGTCGCAGCGGCTGGCGGCGCTGGGCCGGGCGCTCTGGATCATCGGTATCATCGTGCTGACCATCGGCGGCATCTACACCGGGGTGTTCTCGGCCGTCGAGGCGGCGGGCATCGGCGCCTTCCTGGCGCTGGTCGTCTGTTTCCTGCGCGGCTCGATCACCTGGGCGAGCCTTAGAGAAGTGACCACCAGCACGCTGAAATCTACCGGCATGGTGTTCTTCATCCTGTTCGGCGCCTTCGTCTTCAAGACCTTCGTGGGTTTTACCGGCGTCACATATGCGATGACCCAATGGGTCGAGGCGCAGGGCTTTGGCGCGGCGCAGGTGGTGATTGCGATCCTGCTGGGCTTTATCGTGCTGGGCACCTTCATGGAGGGGTTCGCGATCCTGGTGCTGGCGGTGCCGCTGGTGCAGCCCTTGCTGGAATCGCTGGGCGTCGACCTGATCTGGTTTGGCGTGCTGATGGTGATCGTGCTGGAAATGGCGCTGATCTCGCCGCCGGTGGGGGTGAACGTCTTTGTCGTCAAGGGCATCGCGCCGACGGTCTCGCTCAACACCATCTTTCGGGGCATCTGGCCGTTCTGGCTGGCGATGTTCCTGGCGGTGCTGCTGATCCTGCTGATCCCCAACATCGCGCTCTACCTGCCGAACCGGATGTTCGGCTGACGGGCGGCATGCTGCGTGCCGGGCGGGGCGCCGCCCGGCGGGCTTGGTGGTTCGAGAGCTTTCGGCTGTTCAGGCACTGGCGAGCGCCTTGTCCGCTGCAATCGTCGCGCCACGCAGAATCCGGATTATGGTAAAAAGATACCTCATCCGGCCTGCAAGACCCGGTTGGCCATCACCTCGGCCTTCTCGATCAGCCAGGCGCAATCGATCATGGAGTTCTTCCTCTCCGGCTCGATGGCCAAGGTCCTCACCCTGCTGACCGTGGTCGGCATCCTGATGCTGCGTCCGCAGGTGCTCTTTGCCCTCAAGCTGCGCAAGTGACCCGGAGGTCAGACAGATGAAATCTCACAGCCACGCCTTCCTCTCGCCCCGCGACATGATCGGCTTTGCCCTGCTCGCCGCGGTGCTCTTCGTGGTCTTCCCCCTGCTGCTCGAGCCGTTCCGGCTCAACCTTTTCGGCAAGTACCTGACCTATGCCTTTGTGGCGGTGGGCCTCGTGCTCTGCTGGGGCGTCGGCGGCATCCTGTCGCTGGGCCAGGGCGTCTTCTTCGGCCTCGGCGGCTATTGCATGGCGATGTTTCTCAAGCTCGAAGCCTCGAGCCCCGAGAACACCGCCATCCAGTCGACGCCGGGCATCCCCGACTTCATGGACTGGAACCAGCTCTCCGCCCTGCCCTGGTGGTGGGAGCCGTTCAACTCCTTCGCCTTCACCCTCATTGCGGTGATCGCGGTGCCGGTCGTGTTTTCCTACATCATCGGCGTGGCGATGTTCCGCCGCCGGGTGGGCGGGGTCTACTTCGCCATCATCACCCAGGCCATCGCCGCGATCCTGACCATCCTGATCATCGGCCAGCAGGGCTTTACCGGGGGCGTCAACGGCATCACCGACCTGCGCACCCTGCACGGCTGGGACATCCGCACCGACGCGGCCAAGACCACGCTCTATTTCGTTAACGGCGTGCTGCTCTTTGCGGTGCTCCTTGCCGCGCAATTCGTTCGCCGGTCCAAGCTCGGGCGCTTGCTGATCGCCATGCGCGACCAGGAGGACCGGGTGCGCTTTTCCGGCTATGACGTGGCCAACTTCAAGATCTTTGTCTTCTGCCTTGGCGCGGCCTTTGCCGCCATCGGCGGGGCGAGCTGATCAAGGGCGGGATGGAGAAATACGGCATCCGCAACCCGATCTTCAAACCCTCGCCGATCACGCCGAAATATGACGACTACCTGATCTTCGAGGGTATCTCGGTGGATGAGCATGGTGGTCAGCATTACCTCGACGTGCATGTCGCCTATCGGCAGGCCTGTCTCAACGCCATCGAGTACCTCAAGAAATTCGGCTACACCGGGGCGCAGGCCTATGCGATCCTCGGCACCGCGCCGGTGCAGGGGCATATCTCGGGGGTGGTCGACATCCCGAACGCCTGCGCCACGCTCTGGCTGCCGAACGAGATCTTCGATTTCGACATCATGCCCGGCAGCGATGGCCCGGTGAAGCATCTCGATGGCACGGTCGACATCCCGCTGGCCCCCGATCTCTGATCTCCCGCGGGCGGGCCGATGCGCCCGCCCCATCCGCTTCAGGAGGCTTTCATGCCCTATTACGACTACCTCTGCGACACCTGCGGCCCGTTCACCGAACAGACCAGCATGGCCAATTTCGACCATCCCTGCGATTGCCCCGACTGCGGCGCCTCGGCGCCCCGCGCGCTGTTGCGGGCGCCGATCCTGGCCAACATGGACAGCGCCCGCCGCACCGCCTTTGCCACCAACGAACGCGCCGCGCATGCTCCGAAATCGACCCGCAGCCACGGGCCGGGTTGCGGCTGCTGTTCGGGCAGGAAGAAGCCCTCGCGCACACTGCACCGGCCCGACGGCGCCAAGAGCTTTCCCTCGGCCCGGCCCTGGATGATCTCTCACTAGGGCAGGCTACCGCACCTCGCCCAGCCGTTCGTTGGCCTCGTCGATCTCGCGGAGCCGCCGGCGCCCGTCGCTGCCGGCCTTGAGGGTGGTGCGAGTCACGATCTGGTGGCAGAGCGAGAACACCGAGGCATGGTTGAACTGCGGGCTGGAGGTCTCGATCCGGCAGCGGAAATGCCAGGCCGCGCGGGCGTCGGGCGCCATGCCGTCATCGCTGATCACCACGGTGGTGACGCCGATCCGGGCCAGTTCGGCGAGCAAGGGCTCTGTATTGGCGGCGCGGCGGCGCAGGGCGGTCAGAATGACCAGGTCGTCGGGGGACATTTCGGCGGTGTATTCGCCAAGGCTCTCGCCGGCCTGGGGCAGCACGCTGGCCGAGGGGATCACCTTGAGCAGCTGCCAGTAAAGATAATCCGCGAAGACCCGGCTGATGCGATAGCCGATCAGCCAGACCCGGCGCGCCGACAGCGTGGCCTCGGCCAGCGCGTCGAGATCGGCGGGCGCGAGGCGCTCGAAAGTCCAGGCGACATTGTTCATTTCCTGCTGGAGACTTTGTGACAGCGGGTCTTCGGTCGGCAAGTCCTCGGCATGGGCCAGGAAATGCCGCGAGCCTGTCTGACGTTCCTCGCGGGCAGCGCGGCGGGCGGCCTCGTAGTTCTCGAAGCCGATCCGCCGCACGAAGCGCGAGACCGTGGCCTTGGAAACGCCGCTGAGCCGGGCCAACTCCTGCGCGTCGTAGGAGGCGAGATCGCCGGGGAAATCGAGCAGGAAATTGCCCAGCCGCCGCTCGGCCCGGTGCAGATCGGGAAGCGCCGTCCGAATCCGGGGCAGAAAGCTCGCAGGCGGGTCATCGTGAAACTGTGGTTCCATGGTGCCACTTTGCGCCAGCCGCCCGGGCGTGACAAGCTTTGCCGCGCAGCCCGGCCTCTGCCGCTGATTCGCACGTTAAATGTGATGATTTTCACCCGGTTTCCGCCCAACAACCCGCCAGACTCCCGCCGCAACGCCCGGAATTTGCGCGAAATTCGGGTTCCGACGGGTCAAATTCGTGAAACTGAGATTTCTTTTCTTTGTGAATTTCAAGAGTTGTGGAACCATGGTTTCATCAATCCACGGAAGGGAAACCCCATGTACCGCCGCACTCTTCTTGCCTCGGCAGCCCTCGCTCTCACTGCACTGGCTCTGCCCGCCAGCGCCGAAACCCCCTGGCCGGAGCGCCCGGTCCGCATCCTCGTCTCCTTCCCGCCGGGCGGCTCGTCGGATCTGGTGGCACGGCTCCTGTCAGAAAAGCTTTCGGCCAGTCTTGGCCAGCAGTTCGTCGTCGAGAACAAGCCCGGCGCCGCCGGCACCGTCGCGGCTTCGGCGCTGCAACAGGCTGCGCCCGATGGCCATACGCTGATGCTGTCGAACCTGACGCCGTTCAACGTGGCGCCGATCCGCTTTCCCGACACGCCCTATGATCCGATCGCCGATTTCGACCACATCACCTATGTCGGCACCGTGCACCTCGGCCTCTTTGCCACGCCCTCGCTGGGCGCCGAGGATCTGACGGGTTTCCTCGAGATGGCCCGGGCCGAGCCGGGCAAGTTCGAATACGGCAGCTCCGGCGTCGGCTCCTGGGGGCATATCATCGCCGAACAGTTCCAGGACGAAACCGGAGTCGAGCTGTTCCACATCCCCTACAAGGGCTCGGGGCCGATGCGGCTCGATTTCATGGGCGGGGTGGTGCCGACGATCTTTGACGCGGTGCCGCAGAACCTGCCGGCGGTCGAGGAGGGCACCGCCATCCCGCTTGCGGTCTCGGCGCCCGAACGGATCGCAACCCTGCCCGATGTGCCGACTTTCCGCGAAGCCGGTTTTGACATCCTGGCCGAGAACTGGCTGGGGGTCAGCGCGCCGGCCGGCGTGCCCGACGCGGTCAAGGACAAGCTGGACGCGGCGCTTTCGGAGGCGATGGCCGATCCCGAGGTCATGGCGCAATTCGACAGCTGGGGCCTGATCCGCGCCCCCAAGTCCAGCGCCGAATTCTCCGATTATGTCGAGGCGCAGCTGGCCCAATGGACGCCCCTGGTGCAGGCGGCAACCCAATGAGTGCCAAGATGAAAATCGCCGTTTTCTTCGTGGGCGAGGTGCAGGACGCGGGCTTTAACGCCAGCGCCCTGCAAGGCGCTGAACGCGCCGCCGCGCAAGGGGTTGCCGAGATCTCGGTGATCTCGGGCGTGCGCTATGAGCAGGACGCCATTCGCGCCCGGATGGCCGAGGTCGTGCCCAAGGTCGACGGGCTGGTCTTTATCGGCGGCCAAGGCAATATTGCCACACCGGAGGCCGCAGCGGCCCATCCCGACACCCGCTTTGCCATTGTCCAGGGGCAGAAGACGGGGACTAACCTCGCCAGCTATGACGTGCGGCAGGAGGATTCCGCCTTTCTCGCCGGTGTGCTGGCGGCCCATGTCACCCGAAGCGGCATTGTCGGCCATCTCTCGGGCCACCGGGTTCGCCCGGGGCTGAAGGGGCGCGCGGCCTTTCTTGCCGGGGTCGCCCACGCCCGACCCGAAGTGAAGGTGCTCACCGGGTTCTGTGGCACCCAGGATGACAATTCCGTCACCCGCGCCTGGGCCGAGGCCGAGATCGCCGCCGGCGTCGATGTGCTCTTTACCATGCTCAACGGCGCCCGGCGCGGCGCGATCGAGGCCTGCCGCGCCGGCGGCGCGCGCCAGATCGGCAATGCGCTCGACTGGGTGGAGACCGATCCCGAGGTCTTCCTCGCCTCGGCGCTGGCGCGCATCGACCTTGGCGTCGAACGGGCGATTTCCGATATGGTGGCGGGCCAGGTGCCGCCCGGGATCGTCGAATTCGGGCTGGGGGAAGGCGATGTCGTCTCGCTCCGCCTCGGCGCCGATGTGCCGGAGCCCGCGCGGGAGGCCGTGGCACAGGCGGCAGCGGACCTGCGCGCCGGCCGCATTGCCATCCCCGACAGCTACGAAGGGCCGGAATTCACGCCGGAGCGCGTCGCATGCGACGGCTGATTCCCCAGATCGGCCCGGTCCTGATGCTGGCAGCGGGGCTGTTCTTTGTCCTCGGCGCCCTGACCGCGCTCGATCTGGGGTCATTCCGGCGGATGGGCCCCGGAGCCTTTCCGCTGCTGGTGGGCGGCCTGCTCTGCCTTCTGGCGCTGATCGGGCTGGTGCAGAACCTGCGACAGCCCCTCGCCCCCGGCCGGCCCGACCCGATGGCGGTGCTGGGGGTGGTCGGCGGCGTCGCGGCCTTTGCCTTCTTCACGCCGCTGGCCGGGGTACTGCCCGCCACCGCCATGGCGGTGCTGGCCACCGGCGCGGTCATTCCCGGCTTTCGCTGGCGCTACCGCATCCTCTTGGCGCTGGGTGTCGCGCTGGCCGTCTGGCTGATCTTCGTTCTGGGGCTCGGCATTCCTTTCATCGCCATCAGGGGACTCTGACATGGACCTGCTCGCCAATCTTTCGCTCGGCCTCGCCACGGCGGCGACGGCTCAGAACCTGATGTATTGCTTTGTCGGGGTCTTCCTCGGCACCTTCATCGGGGTGCTGCCCGGCGTCGGTCCGCTGGCCGCCGTCGCCATGCTGTTGCCGGTGTCCTTCTATCTGCCGCCGGAAACCGCGCTGGTGATGCTGGCCGGGGTCTATTACGGCGCCGAATACGGCGGATCGATCGCTTCGATCCTGCTCAACATCCCCGGCACGCCCTCGGCCTCGGTCACCTGTCTCGATGGCTACCCGATGGCGCAGCAGGGCCGCGCCGGGGTGGCGCTCTTTGCCACCGCCATGGCCTCGATGTTCGGCGCGCTCTTCGGCGTGGTTGTGATGGTGCTGCTCTCGCCGAAACTGGCCGAGTTTGCCCTGTTGTTTCAGCCGGCCGAGTATTTCTCGGTCATGGTGCTGGGGCTGGTGGCAGCCTCGATCGTCAATTCCACCGGTGCGGTCAGGGGCTTGATGATGGTCTGCCTCGGCATCCTGCTGGGCACCGTCGGCGTCGATGTGAACTCGGGCGAGACCCGCTTTACCGGCGGTTTCCAGGAGCTGCGTGACGGGGTGTCGCTGGTCGTCGTGGCCATGGGCCTCTTTGGCATTTCCGAGGTCATGGTTTCCTTGCGCGGCGCCACCAAGAGCTATGCCGGCGCCGGGCTCACCGGTTCGATGCTGCCCACCGCGCGGGAATGGCTGCGCAGCCTGATGCCGGCACTGCGCGGCTCGGCCGTCGGCAGTTTCTTCGGCACCCTGCCCGGCACCGGCCAGACCGTGGCAAGTTTTGTGGGCTATGCGCTGGAAAAACGCGTCAACAAGCGCGGCGCCAGCTTCGGCACCGGTGCGATCGAGGGCGTGGTGGTGCCGGAATCCGCCAACAACGCCGCCGCCCAGACCGCCTTTATCCCGACGCTGACCCTGGGCATTCCCGGCTCCACCACCATGGCGCTGATGCTCGGCGCGCTGATGATCCATGGCATCACGCCAGGGCCGCGGCTGATCTCGGAACACCCCGAGCTCTTCTGGGGACTGGTGGTGAGCTTTGTCTTCGGCAACATCTTTCTGCTGATCCTCAACATCCCGCTGATCGGCCTCTGGGTGCGAATCCTGCGGGTGCCGCATCACTACCTCTATCCGACGGTGATCGTGCTGATCTGTGTCGGCGTCTTCAGTATCTCGAATTCGCTCGCTGATGTCTGGATGACGCTGCTCTTCGGGTTGATCGGCTATGTGCTGCGGCTGTTCCGCTTCGAGCCGGCCCCGATGTTGATCGGCTTCGTGCTGGGCCCGATGATGGAGGAATTTTTCCGCCGCGCCATGCTCTTGTCGCGTGGCGATCCGAGCGTGTTCCTGACCCGGCCGGGCAGTGCCCTGCTGCTTGGGGTGGCAGTCCTGTTGCTGGCTGCCTCCGTGCTGCCGTGGCGGTCCTGGCTGGCTTCGGGCCGGCTGGCGGTGCGGCGCCGCGCCTGAGCGCGCCGCACCGGGGATTTGCCACCGGGGATTTGCCATCGACAATCGGGCGGAGGTCCGGGCAATCTCCGGGACAGCAAGACCACGAGGACCCCGATGGCGAAACCCAGAATTCTGGTGACGAGAAAGCTGACCGATCCGGTCGAAGCGCGGCTGGCGGCCGACTATGACGCAACCTTCAACCCGAGCGACCGGCCGATGCCGGCAGCGGCGCTGGCCGCGGCGATGCGCGACCATGACGCCCTGGTGCCGACGGTCAGCGATCGGATCGCGGCCGGGATGTTGCAGGCCGAGGGGTGCCGGGTGCGGATGATCGCCAATGTCGGTGTCGGCTTTTCCAATATCGACACCGAGGCCGCCAGGGATGCGGGCATTGCCGTCTCGAACACGCCGGACGTGCTGACCGATGCCACCGCCGACACCGCCATGTTGCTGATCCTGTCGGCCACCCGCCGCGCCTTTGCCGCCGAAAAGATGCTGCGCGCGGGCCGCTGGGGCGGGTTCTCGATTGTCGACGGGCTGGGCACAAGCATTCAGGGCAAGGTGCTGGGCATCATCGGCATGGGCCGCATCGGCCGGGCCACCGCGCGCCGGGCGGCAGCCGGGTTCGGCATGGAGATCGTCTATTACAACCGTTCGCCGGTCGGCGAACTCGGCTTCGAGGCGCGGCGGCTGGAGAGCATCGAGGCGGTCATGGCGGCGGCCGACGTGGTGTCTGTGCATGTGCCGGGCGGCGGGGCGGCGCCGCTGGTGACGGCCGCGCATATCGCCTGCATGAAGCGCTCGGCCTATCTGATCAACACCGCCCGGGGCGACAGTGTCGATCAGGATGCCCTGATCGAAGCGCTGGCCCGGGGGCGCATCGCCGGTGCCGGGCTCGATGTCTTTGCCGAGGAACCCGAGGTGCCCAAGGCGTTGCGCGCGATGGAGACCGTCACCCTGCTGCCGCATATCGGATCGGCCACCCAAGAGGTGCGCACCGCCATGGGGCATCTGGCGGCCGACAATCTCGACGCCTTCTTTGCCGGCAAGGAGCTGCCCTGCCGGGTGGTCTGAGGACGGCCCGCTAGGCGGCTGGCTGGCCGTTCAGTCGTCCGGGCGGCCCGGTCGAGGCGCGGACCATCAATTCGATCTCGAGCAGCCGGGGCTGCGGCACGGTCTGGGTCTCGACCCATCCGGCCAGCGCATCGGCGGCGGCCAGGCCCATGCGCGACACCGGCAGGTGAACGGTGGTCAGCTCGGGATAGAGATGCGCCGAGCCGGGCAGATCGTCCACCCCGATGAGCGAGATCTGCCCGGGCACGGCGATGCCCGCGCGCTGCAATTCGAACAGGACGCCCGAGGCCAGCACGTCTGACAGGCAGAGCACGGCGCTGGTGCGCGCCGCCGCCGTCCGCACCGCCTGCCCCGCTGCGCAGCCGCCGGCGATCGACAGCGGCACCTCGTGATAGACCAGATCGACCTCGGGGCGGTGGCCGGCCAGAGCTTCGATCCGCGCCCGGGTGCGGTCGTTCAGGTGGCTCGGGCCATGTACTACCGCGATCCGGCGATGGCCCTGATCGGCCAGGTGGTCCAGCGCCGCCCGCGCGGCGGCGGCGTTGTCATAACCGATGGTCGGCAGCCGGTAGTCGGGATCGAAACAGGAGATCGCGATTGCCGGCAATTGCCCGCGCTCGATCAGCCCGAAGAACTCCGGCGTGTGGGTCATACCCGAGACCATCAGCCCCTCGGCGCCGATATCGATCAGGCCTTGCGCCTTTTCGGCCTCGATCCGGGGATCGTCGTCGGTGGTCGCAACCACCAGCGACAAGCGGTGGCTGGCCAACTGGCGTTCGAGCCCGGCCAGCACGCGGGCGAAAATGTCGTGTTCCAGTGTCGGCACCAGCGCGCCGACAAAGCGGGTGCGGCCCGAATTGATCGCCCGCGCCGCGGCACTCGGCAGCCAGCGCAGCTCCTGCATCGCCTGCTCGACCCGAGCGCGGGTTTTCTCGGCCACGGTTTCCGGCGCGTTCATCACCCGCGACACGGTTGCCACTGAAACTTGCGCCGCCGCCGCGACGTCGCGCAGATTGGCGCGTTTGCGCTGTGCCTTCATTTTGACCCCCTCTGCCTGCCCGAGCAGCAACACTCCGCGGTCCGCTGCCAATTTTCAACTTCGTTATACACCCACTTGACGGATGTAACTAGTTTCATTCACTCTGTAACCAGTTACAAAACGAGAATCGGCCAGAATATGACCCAATACGCAGTCCTTCGTGATTTCGACAACATGGGCTTTCGCAGCCAGGCCAGATCCTTTCCGGGGTTCCCCGCGCCATTGCAGACGCATCTGCGCCGTCTCGCCCCGCGTGAGGCGCTGCGCCAAGATCTTCGCGCCGGCGACCTCTTGTCGATCGAGGCTCCCGCGGGTGGCGCGCAGATCGTTGCCTTCGATGCCGCCGGCCGCCCGGCGCTGGACACGCTCGGCCTGAAACCGGACGGCCCGCTTGCCCTTGGCGCCAGCGACACCGGGGCGCTGACCGGCTGGATTGTCGCCCAGGGCGGCGATGCCACGGCGCCGATCCCGGCCGCCTGCCCCGCGCCGCTGGCCGAACCGCTGCTGCTCAAGGCGAACGCGGCGGTGACGGTCTGGATTCTCCGCCCGCTTCAACCCGAGGCGCTGGTTGACGGCTCGGCCGGCGGCAGCGTCACCGTCAGCCTCAAGCGCGCAGCGGGCCAGTCACCGCTGCTGCCGCCGCTGCTCGGCGACACCCGCGACGAATTCACCGTGCCGCGCGGCACGGCGATGGCCTATGAGGTGAAACAGGGCGAATTCGTCCAGATCATCGACATCGAGGGCCAGCAATGCTCGGACTTCACCGCCTTTCGCAGCGACGGTCTCGACCGCGGCGAAGAGCTGATGATCGACGGCACCGCCACCCGGTCGATGGTGCGGCGTGCCTATCCCGGCCCCGGGCTGCTCGACAAGTTCTTTGACCGCGACATGCGGCCGCTCTTGAACGTGGTGCAGGACACCTGCGGCCGGCATGACACCTTTGGCCTGGCCTGCACCGCGCGCGGCTATGAAGAGCGCGGCTTTCCCGGCCATGTCAATTGCTCCGACAATATCTCGCGGGCGCTGGCGCCTTATGGCGTGGCGCCGCGCGCGGCCTGGCCGGCGATCAACTTCTTCTGGAACACCTGGATCGACCTGCACAGCCACAACATCATGACCGAGGAATCGCATTCGCGGCCCGGCGATTACGTTGCCATGCGCGCGCTGGAGGATCTGGTCGCCGTCTCCACCGCCTGCCCCGACGACGTCGATCCGATCAACGGCTGGAATCCCACCGATGTGCATGTGCGCATCTATCGCCCTGACACCCCCCTGCGCCGCGCCGTAGCGTATCGCGAAAAGGAAGACGCCCCGATGACCATCTCGCAGACCTCCGCCTTCCACGAACGGCTGGAACCGATGACCCACAATTTCGCCCCCGCGCGCGATCTCTGGGCGCCGGTCAGCTTTCCGGCGGCGGGCGCAACCGGCGAATACTGGGCCTGCCGCGAGGCGGTGACCGTGCAGGACATGAGCGGGCTGCGCAAATACGACATCGTCGGCCCGGATGCCGAAACGCTGTTGCAGCGCGCGACCACCCGCAATGTCGCCAAGCTGGCGGTCTGGCGTGGGCAATACACGCTGATGTGCGATGCGGCCGGAACGGTGATCGATGACGGCACCCTGTTCCGGCTGGGCCATGACCTGTTCCGCTGGTGCTGCGGATCGGAGGAAAGCGGCCGGGTGCTGGAAACGCTGGCGCAGGAACTGGGGTTGCAGGTCCGCATCCATCACATGGGCGGCGCCATGCCGAACCTGGCGATTCAGGGGCCGAAATCGCGCGATCTGCTGCGCAAGATCGTCTTTACCCAGCCGCATGTGCCGGCAATGGACCATCTCAAATGGTTCGGCGTAACCGTGGCCCGGCTCAACGACCGCGAAGGCGCGCCCTTCATGCTGTCGCGCTCCGGCTATACCGGCGAGCTGGGGTACGAGATCTTCTGTGCCAAATCCGACGCGGTGGCGATCTGGGACGCGGTGTTGGCGGCGGGCGAGGAGTTCGGGATCACGCCGATGGGTTCCGAGGCTCTGGGCACCATCCGCATCGAGGCCGGGCTGGCGGCCGCAGATGCCGAATTTGCGCCGGGCGTCGATGCCTTCGAGGCCGGGCTGGGCTTTGCCGTCGATCTGACCAAACCCGAATTCACCGGCAAGGCGGCACTGGAGCGCAACGCGCAAGACCCGCGCCGGGTGCTCAAGGGGCTGCTGCTGGACGGGCCGGACGTGCCGCATCACGGCAGCCCGGTGCTCGACGGCGAACGCCAGGTGGGCGTCGTCACCTCGGCCACCCGCTCGCCCACGCTGGGCCATGCCATCGCCATGGCGCGGCTGGGCGTGGAACATGCCGAAAACGGCGCCCGGCTGGACATCGGCCAGCTTGACGGCCGGATGAAACGCCTTGGCGCCACGGTTTCCGACATTCCCTTCATAGACCCGCAACGCAAGCGGGCGCGCGCCTGAGAGCGCATAAACCCAACCTGAGAGGACCCACGATGAAAGCACTTTCCACATTGACCGCCCTTGCGGCCCTGACCCTCGGCACCGGCGCGCTGGCGCAGGAAAAGGTCATGGTCGGCGAACCCAGCTGGCCCGGTGCCAAGGTGATGAGCCGCGTCATCGGCCAGGTGATCGAAACCCGGCTTGGCGGCGAGGCCGGCTATGCCCCGGGCGCCAACGCGGTGATCTTTGCCGCCATGGACGGCGGCCGCGGCGATATTGACGTGCATCCCGATGTCTGGCTGCCGAACCACGAATCCTTCCGCAAGGAATACGTCGAACAGAAAGGCACCGTCGCCCTGTCGTCGGGCAGCTACGAGGGCCGCACCGGGTTCTGCACGCCCACTTACATGGCCGAAGAGCACAACATCCGCTCGATCTTCGATCTGGCCACCCCAATGGCGCAGGATCTCTTTGACACCGACGGCGACGGCAAGGGCGAGATCTGGGTCGGCGGCTCCGGTTGGGCCTCGACCAATGTGCACAAGGTCAAGGTGCGCGACTATGGCATCGAGACCTTTCTCGACCCCTCGACCGAGGACGAGGCGGTGTTCTATGCCCGGCTGAATGACGCCATCGACCGGAAGCAGGGCGTGGTCTTCTATTGCTATTCGCCGCACTACGTGCACGCGCTCTATGACGTGACCATGATCGAGGAACCGGCCTATGACGAGGCCGCCTATACCATGGTGCAACCGGGCGAGGATGCCGACTGGTTCAACAAGTCGTCGATCACCACCGGCGACATGATCAAGACCGTGACAGTGGGCTACTCGCGTTCGCTGGAAGAGCGCAACCCCGCCGCGGCCGCCTTCCTGAGCAAGATCGACATGGAGTCCGAGGAGCTGTCCAAGCTGACCTATGAGGTCGTGGTACAGGGTCGCGACATCGACGCCGCGGTGTCGGACTGGCTTGCGGCGAACGGCAAGGTCGTCGATGGCTGGCTCGGCCTGAACTGATCCCCGTCTGCCGGCCTGTGGCCTCGCGGGGCCACAGGCCCCTCGACCCACATTCGTGACAGGAGAAGCCATGTCCGGCGAGATAGCGATAGACGCAAACGGCGTCTGGAAGATTTTCGGCAAACGTGCCGATGAGGCCCTTCGGGCGATCCATGACGAGGGGCTGACCAAGGCGCAGGTGCTGGAGCGCTTCAACTGCGTCGTCGGCGTGGCGGATGCCAGCTTTCAGGTCAAGCGCGGCGAATTGTTCTGCGTCATGGGCCTGTCCGGGTCCGGCAAGTCGACGCTGGTGCGCCACGTCAACCGTCTTCTGGAGCCCACCGCCGGACATATCCACATCAACGGCGAAGACGTCATGGGCCTGGACGATGCCGGCCTGCGCGATCTGCGCAACCGTCGCGTTGCCATGGTGTTTCAGAACTTCGGCCTGATGCCGCACCGCACGGTGCGCGACAATGTTGCCATGCCGCTGGAAATCCGCGGCACCGGCAAGGCGCGGCGGTGGGAAGAGGCCGACCGGGTGCTCGATCTCGTCGAGCTTGGCGGCTGGGAAGACAAATATGCGCATGAGCTCTCGGGCGGGATGCAGCAACGGGTCGGTCTGGCCCGGGCCATCGCCTCGGACCCCGAGATCCTGCTGATGGACGAGCCGTTCTCGGCGCTCGATCCGCTGATCCGCAAGCAGTTGCAGGACCAGTTCATGCAGCTCAGCCGCAAGCTGGGCAAGACCACGATGTTCATCACGCATGATCTGGACGAGGCGATCCGCATCGGGCACCGCATCGCCATCATGAAGGATGGCCGCATCGTTCAGATCGGCACCCCGGAAGAGATCATCCTCAACCCGGCCGACGGCTATGTGGCGGATTTCGTGGCCGGCATCTCCAAGCTCAACATGATCTTCGCCCATTCGGTGATGCAGCCGGTGGGGGAGTTTGAATCCGCCTACGGCAGCGTGCCCGGCGACGCCAAGGTTGCCCATCCCGAGATGGACCTGAGCGACCTGATGAACCTCGCGGTGGATGGCCATGGCATCGTCACCGTCGCCGACGCCGGCAATACCGTCGGCGTGATCAACCGCGCGCGCCTGCTGCGCGCCATCCAGAACAGCCAGGCGTGAGGAGACGAAACATGCAACATGTCGATCCGATGCAGATCAAACCCGACGCCAGCGCGCGTATGCAGGCGCTGGTCGGGGATTTCGCCGGGCAGTCGCAAGGCTATTACCGCCGGGTTTTCGCGCATATGATGCAGGCTCCCGGCTACGCCTTTACCCTAAACCTCGCCGCCGGGCTGCTCGGGCCGGTCTGGTTCGGGGCGCGGGGGCTGTGGTCGTGGTTTCTGGGCTTCCTGGTCCTCGAAACCCTGGCCTATATCCAGATCGGCCTTGGCCTCTTTGGCGATCTCGGCCGCGATGCCCGGCTGCGGGCCGATCAGATCGCCCAGACGCTCGACCTGCGCCGCCAGCAGATCGAGGCGGCTGAAACCTCCGGCGCGGCCTCGCTCGAAGCGTTGAAGCGCGCCGCGACCTCGCTGGAAGAGGCGCTCACGGGGGCGCGGCTCGCGGCGGACAGTGCCGATGCCAGCGGGCTTGTCTATCTCGCCGTGGGGCTCGGGCTTCTGCTGACCTTCAAGTTTGCCGCCGCCGCGCTTGCCAACTGGACGCTGGAAGGGCAGTTCGCCCGCTGGCGCTCGGACCGGCGGGTGGCCAGCGGCTGGTCGCAGCTGCGCATGCTGCTGGCCGGGCTGATCACCCTGGCCGTGGTGGTGATCTCGACCGCGAAATTCGCCCGCCCCGACGCCTTTCCGGTGCTCAACGCCTTTCCCACCGACCGCGACTGGCGGCTTGGCACCGGCGACTGGGTGCAGGCCGGCTTCGACTGGCTCAAGACCCATGGGCGCGGCTTCTTTGACGGGCTGACCGTCGGTATGCGCAGCCTGCTCGACGCCATCGAGGTGGTGCTGGTGGGCACCCCCTGGCCGGTGGTGGCGCTGGTCTTCGTGATGCTGGCCTATCTGTCGGGCGGCGCCCGTGTGGCGATCTTTACCGCCGCGGCGCTGGCCTATCTCGGGCTGCTCGACTTCTGGGAAAAGGCGATGACCACGATCGCCCTGCTCGGTGCGGCGGCGCTGATCTCGATCACCCTGGGCATTCCGCTCGGCATTTTCTGTGCCCGCCGCCCCGCGGTCTTTGCGGTGGTGCGCCCGGTGCTGGATTTCATGCAGTCGATGCCCTCGTTTGTCTACCTGATCCCGGTGGTGGCCTTCATCGGCTCGGGCAAGCCTGCGGGCGTGGTCGCCACGATGATCTTTGGCAGCCCGCCGGTGATCCGGTTCACGGTGCTGGGTCTGCAACAGGTGCCCAAGACGGTGCGCGAGGCGGCATTGGCCTTTGGCGCGACCCCCCGCTATTTGCTCTGGCGTGTCGACCTGCCGCTGGCGCGCAAGACCATCATGGCCGGCGTCAATCAGACCATTCTGCTGTCGCTGGCGATGGTGGTGGTGGCCTCGCTGATTGGTGCCAAGGGGCTGGGCGAGGATGTGCTGGAAGCGTTGCAATACGCCGCCGCCGGTCAGGGCATCCTTGCCGGGCTCGCCATCCTGTTCTGTGCCCTGATCCTCGACCGGATCGTCGCCGGCAAGAAATAACCCCGGCCACCCCGACCCAATCGAAGCCCAAAGGCGGGATCGCTCCTGATCCCGCCTGCCGCCCTCCCCTTGCCTCCCCCGGTGCCGCCCCTCCAGCGCGGCCAGAACGAAGGACCCTCGCCCATGGCTCTCCCCCCTGAAAACGCCCGTGTCGTCATTGTCGGCGGCGGCGTCATAGGCTGTTCGGTGGCCTATCACCTGACCAAGCTCGGCTGGACCGATGTGGTGCTGCTCGAACGCAAGCAGCTGACCTCCGGCACAACCTGGCACGCCGCCGGGCTGATCGCCCAGCTGCGCGCGACCGAGAACATGACCCGGCTGGCCAAGTACAGCCAGGAGCTTTACGGCCAGCTTGAGGCCGAGACCGGCGTCGCCACCGGCTTTCGCCGCAATGGCTCGATCACCGTGGCGCTGTCGGACGAGCGGCGCGAGGAAATCCTGCGCCAGGCTTCGATGGCGCGCGCCTTCGGCGTCGAAGTCGAGGAAATCAGCCCCGCTGAGCTGAAAACCCGCTATCCGCATGTCAATGCCGAGGACGTCAAGGCGGCGGTCTATCTCGACAAGGACGGCCAGGGCGACCCGGCCAATATCGCGCTGGCCATGGCCCGTGGCGCCCGCCAGCGCGGTGCGCAGGTGCTGGAGCGTACCAAGGTCACCGGCCTTGTCCGCGACGCCCGCCGGATCACCGGTGTCCACTGGGAGGCCGAGGGCGAAAGCGGTACCATCACCTGCGATCACGTGGTCAACTGCGCCGGCATGTGGGGCCATGAGGTCGGCCGGCAGATGGGCGTCAACGTGCCGCTGCATGCCTGCGAACACTTCTACATCGTCACCGATACCGTTCCCGGGCTGTCCCAGCTACCGGTGCTGCGGGTGCCCGAGGAATGCGCCTATTACAAGGA
Organism: Marinovum sp. PR37; assembly: GCF_028807375.1. NCBI lineage: Bacteria > Pseudomonadati > Pseudomonadota > Alphaproteobacteria > Rhodobacterales > Roseobacteraceae > Marinovum > Marinovum sp. PR37. The sequence goes on from NZ_JARAML010000025.1 coordinate 27,920, forward strand.
AGACGCCGGGAAAATCCTGCTCGGCGCCTTCGAGCCGGTGGCCAAGCCCTGGGGCATGGCAGGCATCCCCGAAAGCTTCGAGTTCGACCAGCTGCCGGAGGATTTCGACCATTTCGAGCCGATCCTCGAACAGGCGGTGAACCGCATGCCGCTTCTGGCCGAGGCGGGCATCCACACCTTTTTCAACGGCCCCGAAAGCTTCACCCCCGACGACGCCTATCACCTGGGACTGGCGCCCGAGATGGACAATGTCTGGGTCGCCGCCGGCTTCAACTCGATCGGCATCCAGTCGGCGGGCGGCGCCGGCATGGCGCTGGCGTCATGGATGGACAGCGGCGAAAAGCCCTTCGATCTGGGCGACGTCGATATTGCGCGGATGCAGCCGTTCCAGGGCAATCGGCACTACCTGTTCGAACGCTCCAAGGAAACGCTGGGCCTGCTCTACGCCGACCATTTCCCCTATCGTCAGAAAGCCACCGCACGCGGCATCCGCCGCTCGCCGCTGCACGAGACCCTGCTGCGCGAGGGTGCGGTGATGGGCGAGATCGCCGGATGGGAACGCGCCAACTGGTTCGCCGACAGCGGCCAGACGCCGGCCTATGAGTATTCGTGGAAGCGGCAGAACTGGTTCGGCAATGCCGCCCGCGAACACAAGGCGATCCGCGAGAATGTCGGGCTTTACGACATGTCCTCCTTTGGCAAGATCCGCGTCGAGGGGCCCGACGCCGAGGCCTTTCTCAACCATGTCGCGGCCAGCAACCTTTCGGTGCCCGTGGGCAAGATCGTCTACAGCCAGTTGCTCAACAGCCGGGGCGGGATCGAGGCCGACGTGACGATCACCCGTCTGAGCGAGACCGCCTACCTCGTGGTGACCCCGGCCGCCACCCGGTTGGCCGATGAGACATGGCTGCGGCGGCATGTGGGCGATCACCGCGTGGTGGTCACCGACATCACCGCCGCCGAGGCGGTGATCTGCGTCATGGGGCCGAAGTCGCGCGCGCTGTTGCAGCGGGTGTCGCCCAACGATTTCTCCAACGCCGCCAACCCCTTTGGCACCGCGCAGGAGATTGAGATCGGCATGGGTCTGGCCCGCGCCCACCGCGTGACCTATGTCGGCGAGCTGGGCTGGGAGATCTATGTCTCTGCCGACATGGCGGCGCATGTCTTCGAGGTGCTGCACGAGGCCGGGCGCGAGATGGACGCGCGGCTGTGCGGGCTGCACATGATGGACAGCTGCCGGATCGAAAAGGGTTTCCGCCACTTCGGCCATGATATCTCGTCCGAGGATCACGTGCTCGAGGCCGGGCTGGGCTTTGCGGTCAAGAAGAACAACGTCTCCTTCATCGGCCGCGACGCGGTGGAGCGCAAGCGCGAGCAGGGCTTGCAGACCCGGATGGTGCAATTCCTGCTGCAAGACCCCGAACCGCTGCTCTATCATGCCGAACCGATCCTGCGCGATGGCGACATCGTGGGCTTTCTGACCTCGGGTAGCTACGGCCATCACCTCGGCGGTGCCGTGGGTCTGGGCTATGTACCCAGCGCCGGCGAAACCGCGGCAGATGTGCTGGCCTCGCGCTACGAGATCGAGATCGCCGGAAGCCGCGTGGCCGCCACCGCCTCGCTCAAGCCGCTCTACGACCCGAAATCCGAACGCGTGAAGGTCTGACCCACCGGGCGGCGCGGCACATGGCCCGTGCCCGCCGCCAACCCGCCAACGCGCGCCTACTCTTGACCAACAGGATCGCCCCATGACCAAATACTGTCTCACCGTCACCTGCCCGTCACGCCGCGGCATCGTCGCCGCGATCTCGACATTCCTGACCGACAAGACCTGCAATATCACCGATGCGTCGCAGTTCGACGATCAGGAAACCGGCTATTTCTTCATGCGGGTCAGCTTCACCCCCGAGAACGGCTCGGATCTCGCGGCCCTGGCCGAAGGCTTTGCCGAGATCGCCGAGCCCTTCGGCATGACCTACGAATTCCACGACGAAAGCCGCAAGATGAAGGTCGCGATCATGGTGTCGCGTTTCGGCCATTGCCTGAACGACCTGCTCTACCGGGTCAGGATCGGCGCCCTGCCGGTCGAGGTGGTGGCGGTGATCTCGAACCACATGGATTACCAGAAACCGGTGGTGAACGCTGACATCCCGTTCCACTGCATCAAGGTCACCAAGGACAACAAGCCGCAGGCCGAGGCGGCAATCATGAAGGTGGTCGAGGAGACCGGCGCCGAGCTGATCGTGCTGGCGCGCTACATGCAGATCCTGTCGGACGAGATGTGCCAGAAGATGTCGGGGCGGATCATCAATATCCACCACTCGTTCCTGCCGTCGTTCAAGGGCGCGAACCCCTACAAGCAGGCCTTCGAGCGTGGGGTGAAGCTGATCGGCGCGACCTCGCATTACGTCACCGCCGATCTCGACGAGGGGCCGATCATCGAGCAAGACATCGTGCGCATCACCCACGCGCAATCGGCGGCCGACTACGTCAGCCTCGGGCGCGACGTCGAAAGCCAGGTGCTGGCCCGGGCGATCCACGCCCATGCCCACCACCGGGTCTTTCTCAACGGCAACAAGACGGTGGTCTTTCCCGCCTCGCCCGGCAGCTATTCGAGCGAGCGCATGGGCTGAGCCCCCGAGTCCGGCCAGGCGGTGTCAGTTCTGGCCGGGCACACGTAGGGTAATGCCCAGCACCAAACCGCGCTCCAGCCGGGGCCGGCGATCCAGTCATAGATCCCCCGGTCACTCGGACAGGGGATGGAAACAGGCGGCTTCGGTTCGCGGACCCACCGGCGACAGGCGCGGCGTCTCGGTCCGGCATCGCTCGGTCGCCCTCGGGCAGCGGGCGGCAAAGGCGCAGCCCGGGGGCGGGTTCAGCGGGTCGGGCAGCTCGGTGCCCTCCGCCTCGGGCGCAGAGAGCGGCCGCCCCACCACCGGCGCGCTGTCGGCCAGCAGCCGGGTATAGGGGTGGCTGGGGTTGGCAAAGACCTCTTCCGCCGGGCCGATTTCGACCACCGCGCCGAAATAGAGCACCGCGATCCGGTCGCTGACTGCCTCGACCACCGCCAGATCGTGGCTGATGAAGAGATAGGTCAGGTCGAAGTCGCGCCGCAGGTCGGCCAGGAGGTTCAGCACCTGGGCCTGGACCGAGACATCGAGCGCCGAGACCGGCTCGTCGAGGATCAGGATGCGCGCCTGGGCCGCGAGCGCGCGGGCAATGCCGATGCGCTGGGCCTGGCCGCCGGAGAATTCATGCGGGTAACGGTCGAGGAATTCCTCGCGCAGGTTCACGCTGTCGAAGATCTCGGAAATGCGGGCGCGGCGCTCGGCGGCGGGCATCCCGTGCAGCCGCTTGAGCGGGGCCTCCATGATCTGGCGGATGGTCTTGCGCGGGTTGAGCGAGGAAATCGGATCCTGAAAGACATACTGGATGCGCTTGCCGAACGCGGCCGGGTCGGCGGTATCGAGCGCGGCGCCCTCGATCTCAATCTGCCCGGTGGTGGGCTCCAGCAGCCCGACCAGCATCCGGGCCAGGGTCGACTTGCCGCAGCCGGATTCGCCGACGATGCCCAGCGTTTCACCCTGATGCACCGTCAGGGACAGCGGATGCACCGCCTTGACCGATCCCTTGGGCCCGCCGAAAAGCCGGCGCCCCACAGGGAAGGTCTTGGACAGGTCTGTGAGCTTCAGCGCCTCGGTCATTGGGCCGCCTCCCGGCTGTCATCGATCGGATGCAGGCAGCGCACCCCATGCCCGCCGGCCCGCGCCAGGGGGATGTGCCCCTGGCGGCAATCCTCCTGCACCCTGGTGCAGCGTTCCGCAAAGGCGCACCCCGGCGGCAGCTTGTTCACCGCTGGCGGCAGTCCCGCGATGGCCTCCAGCCGCCGCTTGCCGCCGCCCAGTTCGGGCACGCAAGCCATCAGTCGGGCGGTATAGGGGTGGCGCGGCGCATCGAGGATTTCGGCGGTCCGCCCCTCTTCGACGATCCGCCCGGCATACATCACCGCCACCCGGTCGCAGAGCTGTGCCACGACGCCGAAATCATGGGTGATGAAGACGATGGCAAGCCCGCGCGAACGCCGCAGGTCGTCGAGGATCGTCAACACCTGCGCCTGCACGGTGACATCCAGCGCGGTGGTCGGCTCGTCGGCGATGATGATATCGGGATCATTGGCCAGCGCCATGGCGATGCCGACCCGCTGGCGCATGCCGCCCGACATCTCGTGCGGATAATCGGAAATGCGCGTCTCGGCATTGGGGATGCGCACCGCCCTGAGCAGGTCCACCGCCTTCGCGCGCCCCTCCGCCTTGCTGATGGGCCGATGGGCGCGGATCGCCTCGATCAGCTGATCGCCGACGCGGTACAGCGGATGCAGCGTGGCCAGCGGATCCTGGAAGATATAGGCGACGTTGCGCCCGCGCATCTCGCGCAGCCGCCGATACGGCGCGCCGATCAGATCTTCGCCATCGTAATATACTGCACCGCCGGTCACCACGCCGGGCGGCGAGGCGACCAGCCCCATGACCGAGAGCGCGGTGACGGATTTGCCCGAACCGCTTTCGCCGATGATGCCGAGGCATTCGCCCTTTTCCACGTGCAGATCGACCCCGCCGACCGCGCGGTAGACCCGATCCTTGACGTGAAATTGCGTCTCCAGCGATTGCACGTCCAGCAGGCCGGCACCCGTCGGCGCGGGCACCGGGGCCTTGCGGTCGACGCGAGTGGCCGCCATCGGCCGCGACAGCGCGCCCGACTTCAGCCGCGGATCAAGCGCGTCGCGCACCCCGTCGCCCAGCAGGTTGATCGCCATCACGATGATCAGGATCATCATCCCCGGCACGATCGAGGTATGCGGGTTGGTGATCAGCGCCGAACGCGCCTCGCCCAGCATCGAGCCCAGGTCGGCCTGCGGCGGCTGGCTGCCGAGCCCGAGAAAGCTCAGCCCCGCGGTTTCCAGGATCATCCAGCCGATGGTGGTGGACATGGCGATGACGATCACCGGCACCACGTTGGGCAGGATCTCCGATAGGATGATCCGGGTGTTCGACAGCCCCGCCAGCCGTGCGGCATCGACAAATTCCTTGTGCGCGATGCCCACGGTGATGCCGCGGATGTTGCGGGCAAAGAACGGCACGTTGACGGCGGCCACCGCGATCAGCGCATTCAGCAGCCCCGGCCCGAGCGCCGCGACGATGGCCAGCGCCAGCAGGATGTAGGGAAAGGCCATCAGCATGTCGACGCCGCGCATGATGACATTGTCGGTGCGGCCGCCGTAATACCCGGCGATGATACCGATCGCAGCGCCGAGTGTGGCGGCGACGATGGCCGCCGCGAACCCCACCGCCAGCGACAGCCGCGTACCCCACATCAGCCGCGACAGCAGATCGCGGCCGAGGTGATCGGTGCCCAGAAACGCATCTGGTGAAAAGATCGGCCGGAAGCGGTTCGACGTGTTGGTCACATCCGGGTCGGCCAGCGGCAGGAGCGGTGTCACCAGCGCCAGCAGTCCGACCAGCAGCAGCACGATGCCGCCGGCCAGCGCCAGCCGGTTGCGGGCGAGAAGCGTCAGGAAGCCGGTCATGTCTTGATCCTCGGGTCGAGCAGGCTCTGCGCCACGTCAACCGCGATATTGAACAGCACGTAACAGGCGGCGACAAAGACCACCCCGCCCTGAACCAGAAGGATGTCGCGCTTCAGGATCGCATCGACCAGCATGCGGCCCACACCGGGCCACTGGAACACGATTTCGATATAGACCGCGCCGGACAGCACGAAACCGGCCTGAATGCCCAGCACCGGGATGATCGCCACCATCGCCGCCTTCAGCGCGTGCCGCCAGATCACGCCACGCTCGTGCACGCCCTTGGCCCGCGCGGTGCGGATGAAATCCTGCCGCAGCACCTCGAGCATGGCCGAGCGCGACAGACGTGCGATCACCCCGGTCGCCACCACCGCCAGCGCCAGCGCCGGCATGGCAAGATGGGTGAGCAGCACGCCGAAGGTGCGATCGCCGTAGATCGGCCACATCCCCGAGACCGGGAACCACCGCAGGTTCACCGCAAAGAACAGGATCATCATCATGCCGAGGAAAAAGGACGGGATCGAGATGCCCAGCAAGACGACAAAGGTGATCGCCTTGTCGGCCAGCCCGTATTGATTGGCCGCCGAGATCACCCCGGCCATGACACCGAAGAAGGAACAGAGCACAAAGGCGGTGCCGGCAAGGACAAGCGTGCCGTTGAACCGTTCCAGCACCTCGTCGAGCACCGGGCGATTGAGCGCGAAGGAGGTGCCGAAATCGCCCTGGAGCATATTGCCGAGCCAAATGAAATATTGCTGCACCAACGGCTTGTCGAGGCCGAGGTCACGGTTCAGCTTTTCGACGTTCTCCGGCGTCGCATAGCTCCCCAGGATGGCGGTCGCCGGATCGCCCGGGATCAGCGCCATGATCAGGAAGACGATCACCGTGATGCCCAGCAGAACCGGGATGGCGGACAGCAGGCGTTTGAGGATGTAGCCGGTCATCGGAACTCCGGGCGGTCAGGGACAGGGCGCAGCGGCGCGCGCCGGGCTTGGCCCGGGGCCTCTTGGCAGGCCCCGGGGGAGGTCCCGGACCAGGTCCGGGACGCGGGGTGCCTCAGTTCTTGGCTACGTCGTCAAGCAGCAGGAAGAACGACGGTTGCAGGGTGAAATTCTCCACTCGGTCGCTGGTCACCGCATTCTGCTTCCAGTTGGCGACAAAGACCCAGGGCGCATCCTCCTGCACGATGGTCTGCATCTCCTTGTAGAGCCGCGCGCGTTCCTCCTGATCGGTGGCGACGCGGGCCGCCTCGAGCAGCTCGTCGACCTTGGGATTGGAGTAATACCCCGAGTTGAAGCCGCCCTTGTCCGGCCAGGCCTCGGTGCGCAGCGCGAGGAAGGGCAGCGTGTCGGGGTCATTGGTCATCCAGGCCATCTCGGCCATGTCGGCCTTGCCTTCAAGGCCGGGGTTCACTTCGCCCAGGAAGGTGTTCCACTCGTAGGTTTCGATGGTGACGTCAAAGCCCACCGCCTCCAGATCGGCCTGGATCGCGGTGCCCATGGCGATGGGGTCGAGCATGCCCGAGCCACCCTCGGTGACATAAAAGGTCAGCTCGGCGCCGTCGGCGCCGGCCTCGGCGATCAGCTCGCGCGCCTTGTCAGGGTCATAGGGATAGGGCTCCAGGCTTTCATTGTAGGCCCAGGCAAAGGCTGGCGGGGTCGGACCGGCGGCGACTTCGGCGGTGCCTTCCAGCACCTCGCTCACCAGCGCCGATTTGTTGACCGCATAGTTTGCCGCCTGCCGCACGCGTCTGTCGGCGAAAGGGCCCTCCTTGGCGTTGAGGATCAGGAACCAGACATGCGGGCCGGCCTGTTCATGCACCGCGTAGCTGTCATCCTGGAATTCGGAGAGCGCGACTGGCGGCACTTCGACCATCAGGTCGATGCCGCCCGCCAGCATCTCGGCGGTGCGGGTGTTGGCATCGGTGATCGGGCGGAACACCACGGCCTGCAATTCCGGCGCGCCGTCCCAGTAATCGGCGTTGGCCTCGACCACCACCGCCTCGTTCGACCGCCATTCGGCAAAGCGGAACGGCCCGGTGCCCGAGGGATTGCGCCCGAAATTCGCGCCATGCTCTTCCACCGCGGCGGGCGAGACGATCAGCCCGGTGGGATAGGCGAGGTTGGACAGGAAAGGCGCGTAAGGCGCGTTCAGCGTGAAACGCACGGTTTGCTCGTCCAGCGCCTCGACGGTCTCGACGGCCGAGAAGAAGAAGGAGAGCGGGAAAGGCCCGGTTTCGTAGAACGGATGGTCCTCGTTCAGCATCCGGTCAAAGTTGAACTTCACCGCTTCGGCGTTGAACGGGCTGCCATCGTGAAAGCGCACGCCCTCGCGCAGGGTGAAGGTATAGACCGTGCCGTCCTCGTTGATCTCCCAATCGGTGGCCAGCGCCGGTTCGACCTCGAGCGTGCCGTCCTTATAGCGCACCAGCCCGTCATAGACGTTCATCAGGATGCGGAAATCGTTGACCGCCGTCACCGCGGCGGGATCAAGCGCCTTGGGTTCGGCGATCTGGCCGACGATGAGAACGCCGGGCGGGGTCTGGGCCTGGGCTCCGCCGGCCAGGCCCAATGTCAGGGCCAGCGCTGTGCCGGCGGCAATGAGCCCCCGGCGGGTGACGTGAAAGACCGACATGTCTGTTTCCTCTCCTGTTGCGTCTTGGCAATTTGCGTTTTGGCTATTTTATCATGATAAATTGCATCTGGCCAAATTTTCATGATAAATTCAAGCGGGCTGTGAAACGGAGACCGTGATGACGATTTCGATCCTCGCTTATGACGAAAAATCGGGCACTTACGGCGGAGCGGCCACCACCGGAAGCCTTTGCGTCGGCGGCTGGGTTCTGCGCGGAGACGGCGAATCGGGCATGTCGGCATCGCAAGGCTCGCTTCCCAGCACCATGTGGGGCAGCGATGTTCTTGACCGTATGCGCGCCGGCACGCCGGCGGACGACGCGGTAGCGCAGATCACCGGGGCCGACAGCGGCCGCGCCGAGCGGCAGCTTTCCGCGCTCGATCCCGCCGGCGGCACTGGCCATTTCACCGGCGCCAACAGCATTGCCACGGCGGGCGGGCGCCGCGCGCGGTCGGTGATCGTGGCCGGCAACCTGTTGGCATCCGAGGCGGTGCTGGACGCCTGCCTCGATGGATTTGCCACCGCCACCGGCGCGCTCGACAACCGGCTTCTGGCAGCCCTGACCGCGGCCGCAATGGCCGGCGGCGACAGTCGCGGGCTCTTGTCGGCGGCATTGCTGGTGGTCGGACGAAGGCGGCCGCCGCTCACCCTGCGGGTGGATTATGCGCCCGCGCCGCTGGAGGCGCTGGCCGAGCTGCACCGCCACGCCACATCCGGCGAATATGCGAACTGGGTCCGACATGTGCCGACGCTGGCCGACCCCGAGCGCGCCACGCCTTATGAGCCGTGATCATTCCGCGATGAACCGTTTCATCACCTCGGCCTCCTGCGCCTCCATCAACCTGCGCGCCATTTCCATATGGCTGCGCATCACTTCCCGGGCGCGGTCGGCATCGCCCTGCCGCAAGGCCTCGATCAGATCGACCTGGTGGTCACGCCCCTGCTGCCAGAGATCGTGGTTGGGGGCCTTGTAGAGCCGCTTGTAGACGGTGAGATCGGTGAGGATCTGCGACATGAAGTTGATGAAGAAGCTGAGCAGCGCGTTCTGGCCGAAATCGGACAACCGCGCATGAAACCGCAACGAGGCCACATGCTGGCGGCGCTCTTCCTCGGCATCCGCCGCCGGGTCGGCATATTCCGCCATGATCGCCTCGAGCTCGGCCAGTTGGCTCTCGGTCAGGCATCCGGCCAGCTTGGCCGCCTGTTCCGGCTCGAGCGCGATGCGAACCTGATAGATGTCGTCGATGCTGACGTCGCGAAAGTAGAAGTAATTCGCCAGAAGCGCATTCGCCCGCTCGCGCGAAACCTCGCCAACGAAACTGCCACCGCCAGGGCCAGTCTTGGTTTCCACAAGGCCCTGCGCCTGCAACAGCCGCATGGCCTCGCGGATCGTGCCCTTGGACATGCCGAACTGCGCGATCAGCTCGGCCTCGCCGGGCAGCCGGTCACCCGGCTTCAATCCGCGCTCGACCACCCAATCCTTGATCGCATCGGCAACGCGCAACGGACGCGAACGGCGGGGCTGTCCCTGGGGCCGGGGCGATCCGGGTGTCATCAAAAAATGCCTCGCTTTTTCCTGTCTGGGCGGGGTATCTGTAATACAAGCCCATTTATCATGATAAATTCAAGGCCGCTATGACCTACGGAGACAAGGCTGCTGCCCGATTGCAGCAAATTGCCAAGGCGTCAACCACGACCGAGGGGGTCACCCGCCTGCCCTGGACCCCGGAACACCGCGTGGCCAGCGATGAAATCGCCGGCTGGATGCAGGCGGCCGGGCTCGACGTGACGCGCGATGCCGCCGGCACGCTTGTCGGCGCCAGCCCGAACCCCGAGGGCAAGCCGGTGCTGCTGATCGGCTCGCACCAGGACAGCGTGCCTTCAGGCGGGGCCTTTGACGGGATCATGGGGATTGCCGTCGGCTGCCTCGCGGCCGAGGCGTTGCGCCACGAGATACCGAAGTTTCCCTTTGCAATCGAGGTGCTGGCCTTCGCCGATGAAGAGGGCGTACGGTTTCCCACAGCGCTGATCGGCCCGCGCGCGCTGGCCGGAACCCTCGATCCCGGCGCATTGGAGATGACCGATACCGACGGCGTCTCGATGCGCGCGGCGATGGCAAGCTTCGGCGTCGAGGCCACGCAGAGCCTTGGCATAGCCCGCGATCCGGCGACGGTTGCCGGATATCTCGAGGCCCATATCGAACAGGGCCCGGTGCTCGAAGCCGAGAACCTCCCGGTGGCTGCGGTCAGCGCGATTTGCGGCATCTCCCGCTTCGAGGTGACGGTCACCGGCACCACCGGCCACGCCGGCACGGTGCCGATGTCCGGCCGGCAGGATGCGCTTGTCGCGGCGTCGCGGATCATTGCCCTGGTCAGCGATGAAGCCATGGCAACAGAGGTTCGCGCCACCGTGGGCAGCATTTCGGTCGGTCCCGGCGCGGTCAATGCGATCCCCTCCCGGGTGCGCTTCACGCTCGAAATCCGCGCAGCCAGCGATGCCACCCGCGCCGCCTTTGAAACCGGGATTCTCGGCCGCGCGCAAGAGATCTGCGCCGCGGCGGGCTGCGAAATCGAGGCCGGCCGCACCTATGTTCAGCCGGCGACGACCTGCGACCCGAGGCTGACAGAGGCGCTGGAACAGGCCATCCGCGACTGCGGCATCAGGCCGATGACAATCCCCTCCGGCGCGACCCACGACGCCTCGGCAATGGCCGATCTCTGTCCGGTGTCGATGCTCTTTGTCCGCTGTCGCGGCGGCGTCAGCCACCGGCCCGACGAATTTGCCAGCGCCGAGGATCTCGATGTGGCGATCACGGTTCTCGAACGCGCCATCCTGCGACTGGCCCGGCAGGGCTGAGACACCGCCGCAGCCCGCTGCCGCGTGCGGTCTACCTCTGCCGCAGACCGGCCTCGTCAAACCGCATCACCTGTGCCGAATCCCAGGCCAGGCCACAGCTCTGGCCCTCGGTCGGGATCGCCAGGCCGGACTCCTGGCGAACGGTGATCTGCTGGCCGTCCCCCGCGCGCAGATGCACCAGCGTCTCGGCCCCCAGGGCTTCGGCGTAGACGACAACCGCCTCGATCCGCCCCTGCTCGGCCAGGCGGACATGCTCGGGGCGGATGCCGATCCGGCCCGCCCTCTCGCCGTCCAGCAAGGCGGCGTCGATGAAATTCGTGGGCGGTGAGCCGATGAACCCGGCCACGAATTCGGTCGCCGGATCGGCATAGACCTCCAGCGGTGCGCCGATCTGATCTGCGACGCCGGCATTCATCACGATCATCCGGTCGGCCAGGGTCATCGCCTCGACCTGATCATGGGTCACGTAAAGCGAGGTCACCCCCAATTCACGCTGCAAGGCCTTGATCTCAAGACGCATCTGCACCCGCAACTTGGCATCGAGGTTCGACAGCGGCTCGTCGAACAGGAAGACGGCGGGCTTGCGCACGATGGCGCGTCCCATGGCGACGCGCTGGCGCTGCCCGCCGGAAAGCTCGCGCGGTTTTCGTTGCAGATAGGGCTCCAGCTGCAAGAGCTTGGCGGCGGTTTGCACCCGCTCGGCGATCTCGGGCTTGGCCACTTTCTGAATCTTCAGCCCATAGGCCATGTTGTCGAAGACCGACATATGCGGATAAAGCGCGTAGTTCTGGAACACCATGGCGATGTCGCGGTCCATCGGCTCGACGTCATTGACCCGCCTGCCGTCGATCCGCACCTCACCCGACGTCGCGGTCTCGAGGCCCGCCACCATGCGCAGCAGCGTCGACTTTCCGCAGCCCGAAGGCCCGACGATGACCACGAATTCGCCATCTGCGATGTCGATGTCGATGCCCTGGATGACCTCGGTCTTGCCGAAGGATTTCTTCAGGTTCTCTAGGGTGACGGTTGCCATTACTTCTCACTTTCGACGAGGCCGCGGATAAAGAGCTTCTGCATGCCGATGACCACGATGACCGGCGGCACCATGGCAAGGATCGACGTCGCCATGATCGTCGGCCAATGGGCAAAATCGTCGCCCGAGGGGAACATCTGCTTGATGCCCATGACGATGGTGTTCATTTCCGGTTCGGTGGTGATCAGAAGCGGCCAGAGGTACTGGTTCCAGCCGTAGATAAAGAGGATGACGAACAATGCGGCGATATTCGTGCGGCTCATCGGCAGCAGGATGTCGAAGAAAAACCGCATCGGCTTGGCGCCATCGACGCGGGCGGCCTCGGCCAGCTCGTCGGGCACGGTCATGAAGAACTGCCGGAACAGAAAGGTCGCGGTCGCCGAAGCGATGAGCGGCAGGATCAGGCCCTGATAGCTGTTCAGCATGCCGAAATTCGCGATCACCTCATAGGTCGGCACGATGCGCACTTCGACCGGCAGCATCAGCGTCAGGAAGATCAGCCAGAAGAACAATTGCCGCCCCGGAAAGCGGAAATAGACGATGGCAAAGGCCGAGAGCAGCGAGATGGCGATCTTGCCAAGCGCGATGCCCATCGCCATGACCAGCGAATTCCACAACATCGTCGCCACCGGCGCATTGATGCCCGAGGTCAGCGCCCTAGCGTAATTCTCGAAAAACTTGTCGCCGGGCAAAAGCGGCATCGGCGGGCGCACGATGTCATGCTGTTCGACGGTCGAGGCAACGAAGGCCAGCCAGATCGGGAAAAAGATGAAGGCGATGCCGACGATCAGCCCGAGATGGGTCAACCAGAGGCCCGTGCCCCGCTTTTCGACCATGCCATGTCGCTCTGCCATCAGTAATGCACCCGTCGCTCGATATATTTGAACTGCACGACCGTCAGGACCGAGACGATCAGCAGCAGGATCACCGATTGCGCCGCCGAAGAGCCGAGATCCTGACCCACGAAGCCATCGGAATAGACCTTGTAGACCAGGATCGTGGTGGCCTGCTGCGGGCCGCCACTGGTGATCGTATGGATCACCCCGAAGGTCTCGAAGAAGGCGTAGATGATGTTCACGACCATTAGGAAGAACGTCGTCGGCGACAGCAGCGGAAAGACGATGGTGCGAAACCGGGTCCAGAAATGCGCGCCGTCGATGGCGGCGGCCTCGATCACCGATTTCGGGATCGCTTGCAGGCCCGCCAGGAAGAACAGGAAATTGTAGCTGATGCGGCCCCAGGCTGAGGCGACGACGACAAGCCCCATCGCCTCGCCCTCGTTCAGCACGTGGTTCCAGTCATAGCCCAGCAGGCCCAGATACCAGGTCACCACGCCGACCCGCGTGTTGAACATGAACAGCCACAGCACGCCGGCCACCGCCGGCGCCACGGCATAGGGCCAGATCAGCAGCGTCCGGTAGGTGCCCGAGCCCTTGATCAGCCGGTCGGCCAGCACCGCGAGATAAAGCGCCACGCCCATCGAAACCAGCGTCACCAGGATGGAAAAGACCGCCGTCGTGACAAAGGAGGCGCGGTAATAGGGATCCGACAGCAGGAACTCGAAATTGCCCAATCCGACCCAGCGCATCGACAATCCGAAAGGATCGGGGATGAACAGCGATTGCCAGATCGCCTGTCCGGCCGGGTAGAAAAAGAAGATCGCGGTGATCGCGATCTGCGGCAGGACCAGCAAAAGCGGCAGCCAGCGGCCCTTGAACGTGACGCGTTTTTCCATCGGTCCTCCTTGCTTCCCCGGACGCCACCGCCCCGGGACCGACCCGGGGCCTCCTCGTCAACCGGGAGGCCCCGGACCGGGGTCCGGGGCGGGCGGGATTGCCGCTAGCGCGAAGCCTGCTCGAAGCGGCGCAGCAGCGCGTTGCCGCGCTCCACCGCCGAATCGAGCGCCGCCTGCGCGTCCTTGTCGCCGGACCAGACCGCTTCCAGCTCCTCGTCGATGATGCCCCGGATCTGGTCAAACGAGCCCAGACGAAGGCCCTTGGAATTGGCCGTCGGCTGCTTGGCCGTCATCTGGGTCACCGCGATATCGGTGCCGGGGTTCTCGTCGTAGAAGCCCTGGCTGCGGGTCAGTTCGCCGGCCTCCGAGGTGATCGGCAGATAGCCGGTGTCCTGGTGCCACTTGGCCTGGATCTCGGGGCTGGACAGGAAATTGAGGAAGGCGGCGACACCCTTGTATTCTTCCTCGGTCTGGCCCTCCATCACCCAGAGCGAGGCGCCGCCGATGATGGTGTTCTGCGGCTCGTCGGTGACCGATTCCCAATAGGGCAGCGGCCGCACCTCGAAATCGAACTCGGCCTCCGCCTTGATCCCGGCATAGCCGGCCGAGCTCTCGGTGAAGAGCGCGCATTCCCCGGCGCGGAAGTTGGCGCCACCCTCGTTGCGGCGGCCGGCATAGATGAACTTGCCGTCCCGCGCCCAGTCGCCCATGGCCGAGATATGCGCCACCTGTGCCGCACCGTTGAAGGCCAGTTCGGTATCGGTGCCGCCAAAGCCGTTGTCCTTGGTGGCGAAAGGCACGTCATGATAGGCGGAGAAGTTCTCGAGATGGATCCAGCTCTGCCAGGCGGTGGTCATCGGACAATCGACCCCGGCCTCCTTGAGCTGGTCCAGCACCGCGCCGACCTGTTCCCAGGTCGACAGATCGGTGTCGGGATCGATCCCCGCCTCTTCCAGTTTGTCGCGGTTGACCCAGAGCACCGGGGTCGACGAGTTGAACGGCAGGGACAGCATGTCGCCGTCGGGCGTGGTGTAATAGCCCTTGACCGAACCGATGTACTTCGACTGGTCGAAATCGGCGCCGGCGTCTGCCATCACCTCATAGACCGGCTTGATCGCGCCCTTGGCGCCCATCATCGTCGCGGTGCCGACCTCGAAAACCATCAGGATGTCGGGCTGTTCCCCCGCCCGGAAGGCGGCGATCCCGGCATTCAGCGTCTCGGAATAGTTGCCCTTGTGCGAGGCCACCACCTGATAGGCGTCCTGAGAGGCGTTGAAGGTCTCGACCTGTTCGGCCACCAACTCGCCCAGGCGTCCGGTGAAGGCATGCCAGAATTCGATCTCGGTCTGGGCCAGAGCCGACTGGGCCGAGCCCAGCACCGCCGCCGCGGCCAATATGCTGATCGTGTGTTTCATCTCTTTCTCCCTAAGTTGAGGTTGTGGCGACTTTTCTCGCCGCGATGCCGCGCATTCTTGTGGCGCGTTGTAAAACAAATATAACATGACGGCCTCATGGCCGCCTCACAATGAAATCCGGCACGATACCGGCGCGCAAAACGGCCTGCTCGGCATCCTGACCGGCGAAAAATCCGAAATCGGTGATCAGCGCCGAAGGCAGGCCGGCGGTCTGGGCGCCGAGGATATCGGTGTGCAGGCTGTCGCCCACCATGACAATGCGGCTGCGGTCGACCTCGCCAAGTCGCGCGAAGGCGAGATCGAAGATATTGCGGAACGGCTTGCCGAAAAATTCCGGCGCTATGCCGGTTTGCTCGGCCAGCCGATGGGCAAAATGGCCGGGTTCCGGGGAGAACCCGGTTTCCCGCGGCGCCACGATATCCGGGTTGCCCACCAGCACCGGGCGGGGGTGCCGCCGCAGGGCCGCTTCGAGCAATTCCTGTCGCGGCTCGGTCCAGACAGCGCTGCCGATCAGCAGGAAACCGTCGACGGCCTCATAGGCGCCCGGATCCTCCTCGAGATAGGTGAGGTGCAATCCCTCCAGATCGCGCAGCCCGGCGCGCGGCGTCGCCATCAGCCCCCAGTGAAGCGCGCGCCGCGCGTCGAGACCGGCCAACAGCGTGGCGCGGCTGGTAATGATGTCTTCGGCAGCGAAATCATAGCCCAGACGGGTGTATTTCTCGATCAGGGCGGCATGGGGGAAACCCGCGGCATTGGAGACCACCAGCACCCGCTTGCCCCGGGCCTTCAACCCGGCGATCCGCTCGGGCGTGCCGGGGATTGCCGCCTCGCCGATGTTCAGCACGCCGAAGGCATCAAGCAGGAAGATGTCGAATTCGTCGGCCAGGTCGTCGAGCGTTTCGCAATGGCGGCAGGCCGGCGCCGCGGTCCGCGCCGGCGGCAGCCGGTGGCGCACGGATTCATAGACTTCAAAGGCCTCTTCTGCCGAGATCGCCATCAAATGATCGCCCCCCGCACCTTGGCCGACACCAGTTCGCTGATCAGCACGGCGACCAGGATCACGATCAGGATCAGGCTGACTTGCGGCCAGGCCAGCACGTTGAGCGAGGCCGAGAGCTGCAAGCCGATGCCCCCTGCCCCCACCAGGCCCAGCACCGTTGATTCGCGGATATTGATGTCCCAGCGAAAGACCGCGATGCCCGCGAAGGCCGGCAAGACCTGCGGCACGATCCCATAGGCCATGACCTGCCAGCGGCTGGCTCCGGTGGCGGTGATGGCCTCGACCTGGCCGGAATCGATTTCCTCGATCGCCTCGTACAGAAGCTTGGCGCAGAAACCGATCGACCGGATGGCGATGGCAATGACCCCGGCAAAGACGCCGGGGCCGATGATCGCGATCAACAGCAGCGCCCAGATCAGCGAGTTGATCGACCGGGTCGAGACGATGATCAGCAGCGCGACCGGCCGGATGAACAGCGCCGACGGCGTGGTGTTGCGCGCCGCTAGAAAGGCCACCGGCACCGCCAGGCAGAGCGCGATCAAGGTGCCAAGGGTGGCTATGTTGAGCGTGTCCCAGATCGGCCGGCCGAGCTGGGTGATGTATTCCCACCGGGGCGGCGTGGCGCGGGTCCAGATGTCATTGGCGATGCGCGGCGCATCCCAGACAAAGAACCACGTGGTCGAGGCCGAGATGATCTGCCAGCAATAGACAAAGACCGCCACGCCGATCAGCCAGCCGAACCAGCGGATCAGGCTGTCGCGCCCGGTTCGCCGGCGCCAGATCTGCGTGCCTGCGCGCTCCAGGACCGGCATTACTGCACCCTCGCGCGGATGATGCCGGAAAGATATTCCAGCGCCATGACGATGCCGATGATCAGGATCAAAATGGCGGCGGCAGTGTCGTACTCGTAGCGGTCGAAGGCGGTGTTCAACGTCGCCCCGATGCCGCCGGCGCCCACCAGCCCCAGAATGGCGCTTTCGCGGAAGTTGATGTCGATCCGGTACATCGACAGCCCCACCAGACGCGGCATGACCTGCGGCTGCACACCGTAGTTGATCCATTGCATCCACCGCGCCCCCGAGGCCCGGATCGCCTCGGCCTGCGCCTTGTCCATCGCCTCGATATCCTCGGCCAGAAGCTTCGACAGGAAACCGATGGTGGCAAAGGACAGGGTCAGGAAGCCGGCCAGCGGGCCGAACCCGAAGATCGCCACCAGAAGGATGGCCACGATGATCTCCTGCAAGGCGCGGCTGATGGCGACGATGCCGCGGCAGATCACATAGACCGGCAGCGGCGCGATATTGCGGGCCGCCCCGAGGCCGATCGGAATGGAAATCGCGATCCCCACCACCGAGGCGGCGACGGTCATCACGATGCTTTCCAGCAGTCCGCTCCAGATGTCACTCCACCGCGAGAGGAAATCCGGGCTGGTAAAGGCCAGAATGAAGGCCCAGCCCCGATCCAGCCCTTCATAAACCCGTCCCCAGTCCACCTCGATGGTCAGGACGGCGGCGATCAGATAGGCGACAAAGCCGAGGCCCAGCCCCCATCGCAACAGCGGATTCCGGACGAAGGCCGGTTTGCGCCAGCCTTTGCCCAGCATGTCGTCAAGTTCCCGGTGGCTCATTCCGCGGCCTCGATCTCTTCGTCCTCGACCTTCTCGATGGTCGCTTCCCAATCCTCCTCGCCATAGATCTCGGTCAGCTTGTCGGGGGTCAGCCCGGTGGGCAGCCCGTCATAGACGATCTCGCCAAGACGCAGCCCGACGACACGTGGCACGAACATCTGCGCCAGCGCCACGTCGTGAATGTTGATGATCGCCGCCAGCCCGCGTTCCTGGCAAAGCTCGGTGATCAGCCGCATGATCTGCCGGCTGGTCTTTGGATCGAGCGAGGCGGTCGGCTCGTCCACCAGCAGCAGCTTGGGCTGCTGGATCAGCGCGCGGCAGATCCCCACCCGCTGGCGCTGACCGCCCGAAAGCTCGTCTGCCCGCTTGTCGGCCATATGCAACAGACCCACCCGATCGAGCAGCCGAAACGCCGCATCGACGTCCGATTGCGGATAGCGGCGCAGGAAGCTGCGCCAGAAGCCGACATAGCCCAGCCGGCCCGACAGCACGTTCTCCATCACCGTCAGACGTTCGACCAAGGCGTATTCCTGGAAAATCATCCCCATCTCGCGCCGCGCCTTGCGCAGCCGGCCCGGGCCGAGCCCGGTGAGATCGACCTCATCCAGCAGCACCGCGCCGCCGGTCGGCTCGACCAACCGGTTGATGCAGCGGATCATCGTCGATTTCCCCGCCCCCGACGGCCCGATCAGCGCCAGAACCTGGCCCTTGGGCACATCGAGATCGATCGCCGTCAGCGCCTGGTCGCCGGTCTTGTATGTCTTGGATAGCTTTTGAAGGCGCAGCATCGCATTCCCCTTGCGCGCTGCGGCGGCCCGGATCCGGGGCCGCCGCCATGTTGCCGGATCACTGGCAGGCGTAGCTGACGTCGTTGGCCGCATCGATCTTGCGGATCACGTCCCAGTATTCCTTGTAGGTGATCGGCAGGAACTGACCTTCGCCGTTCTTCTCGAACTCTTCCTTCAGGCTGGAGCCTTCCCATTCGAAGTTGAAAAAGGCGTCGCGGATCTGCTCCTGCAACTCGGGCTTGAGGTTGTAGACCACGCCGTATCCGGTGGTCGGAAAGGTCTGGGACTTGTAGATCGACACGATCTGATCGGCGCTGACCACGTCGCGTTCGATCATCCGGCCCATGACCGAATTTGCGACGGCGGCGGCCATGTAATCCTTGTTGGCGACACCCAGAACCGAATTGTCGTGTTTGCCCGAGAACACCGGCTCGAAATCCTTTTCCGGCTCCATGCCGTAATCCGCCTTCAGGATGGCCGAGGGCGCCTTGAACCCGGAATTCGACGTCGGCGCGGTAAAGGCGAGCTGCTTGCCCTGGATATCCTCGATCTGCTCGATGCCGCTGCCGGGATAGGTGATGATCTCCATCTCATAGCCGAAACTGCCGTCCGGCGCGGCCATGATGGTAAAGGGGCGGAAGCCGGCGCAGTTCACCGCCAGCGGGTTGGACCCGGTGTTGAAGCCCGCGATATGAAGCCGGCCCGAGCGCATCGCCTCGATCTGGGCGGCATTGTTCTGGACCGGAAAGAAGATCACGTCCTTGCCGGTTTCGGCTTCGAGATGTTCGAGGAAGTCCGCCCAGGCCGTCTTGTAGACCGCCGGATCCTCCACCGGGGTATAGGCAAAGACCAGCGTGTCAGGATCGATCTGCTCCGCCGGATCGGTCGGAATGTCGGCAATCATGTCGTCGTCGGCGTCGCAGTAGCGCGCATCGAGGTCGCCGCGCGGGCACTCCTGGGCCGCAGTCGCCCCGCCAAGGGACATGAGCGCCATGGCCGATGCCCCGATCAATAGTGTGATCTCCGTCTTCATCTTGTCCTCCCTGAGTTACGGCGTTTTTGCCGCGGTTGATATTATCCTTCGTCCGTCGCGATGATCCTGACCTTGGCCGCCTCCAGGGCCGCCAGGAGTGCGCCCGCCGGGGCGGTGTTCACGACAATCGACCGCAGGTCCGACATGTCGCCCACATGGGCCAGCCCCCTGCGTCCGAACTTTTCCGAATCGATCAGGAGATGCCGCTCGCGCGCCCGGTGCAGCATCGTCCTTTTGACCGCCGCAAAGCCGCGCACGGTTTCCGACGGGCCTTCCTCCGAGAACCCGGACGAGCCGATCATGCAGCGGTCGACATTATAACGCGACAAGAATTCCAGGGTCTCGGTGCCGATGACGGCGGATTCGGCGGCAAGGTATTCGCCGGGGCACAGCAGGATCTGCGCGGCCCCGTGGCCAAGGGTCATCGCCACCGGAATCGAATTCGTGATCACCGTGCAGGAGGTGCCGAGATAGGCCAGCGCGCGCGCCATCTCGATCGTGGTCGAGCCGGAATCGATCATCACCGTCTCGCCGTCCTGCACCAGTTCGGCGGCCCGTTTGCCGATCCGCTCCCGCTCCTCGATGCGTGCATTCGCCCGCTCGTCAAGGCTGGGATAATGGCCCTGAGTGGGCGCGGTCGCCCCGCCGTGCGCGCGGGCGACAAGCCCCTCATCGGCCAGCGCGTCGAAGTCGCGCCGCAGGGTCTCGGTCGAGACGTTGAAGCGCTCGGACAATTCGCTGATCCGGACATGCGGGCGCAGTTTCAGCTCCAGCAGGATTTGCCGGCGGCGCTCCTCCTTCTTGAGCCGCCTGCGTCCCCTGACCGGTATCTCTGATGTCGTGCCCGCGTGCGCCATACCACCCCGCCGATTCACTTGCTGTCATCAAAAGTGTGGAGTTTCGGCAGTATATGCAATGAATTTTGTTGCAAAAGCCTCGTTCTGGTGGTGAGATTTTTGCATGGGCAAGGAAATCAAACCGTTGAAAGCGCCTGTTTCGTCCGACACTCGTATGCCTGCGGCCCGGCCGACATGATCCTGCTCGCGGTCAACCTGGCGGCGGCTGTCGCGCTTCTGTTGTGGTCTGTCCGGATGATCCGGACCGGCGCCGAACGCGCCTATCTGCCGGAACTGCGTCGCTGGCTGAAAGAGATGTCGGCGCACCGGCTCTCGGCGGCCGCGGCCGGCATTCCGACGGCGATGATGTTGCAAAGCGCCACCGCCGTGGCACTGATCGGCAGCGGTTTCGCGGCCTCCGGCCTGCTGTCTTCGGGCGCGGCGCTGGCCATGATTCTCGGCGCCGAACTCGGCTCGGCGCTTATGGTGCAGGTGCTTCAGCTCCCGGTCGACAAGGTGGTGCCCCTGATCCTGCTTGTCGGCGTGATCCTGTTTCTCAACGCCCGGTCCCGCAAGGCCAAGCAGACCGGGCGGATCACCATCGGCGTCGCGCTGGTCTTTCTCTCGCTGGGCATGATCCGCCAGGCCACGGCGCCGATCGGAGAGAACGACATCGTGCAGGCGGCGGCCGCCTATTTCGAACGGGATCTGCTCAGCGCATTCGTCATCGGTGCCCTGCTGGCCTGGCTGATGCATTCCAGTCTGGCCGCCGTTCTGACCTTTGCGATGTTCGCGGCAACCGGCCTCGTCGGCACCACCGCGGCCGCGGCGCTGGTCATCGGCGCCAATCTCGGCGGCGCCATGATTGCGGTCGGATTGCTCTGGTCAGAGCGGGGTGTGGCGCGGCAGGTCGCCGTCGCGAACCTCGTGGCGCGCGGCGGCGTGACGCTGGCGGCCTTCGCCCTGCTGGTCTTCGGCGCCTTCGACCTGTCGATGCTGTGGGGCGGGGCAAGCCAGCAGGCGGTCACCTTGCATGTGCTTCTGAACGCCGCTCTGCTGGTTCTGGCCCTGCCGGTCACCGGCCAGCTGGTCGGCCTGGCCGAAACCCTGGTGCCGCAATCGACCGAGGCCGAGGCGGTGACCCGCACCGCGCTGGATCCCGGCGTGCTCGACGAACCGGCCATGGCGCTGGCCTGCGCGCAGCGCGAACTGCTTCGGATGGGCGAAACGGTGCAGGCCATGCTGTCGCCGATCCCGGGGCTGCTGCGCCAATGGGATCAACAGGCGGCGGATCTGATCGAGCTTCGCGAAGATGCCGTCGACCGGATGCATTACGAAACCAAGATCTACCTGTCGCAGCTGCGCGACAAGGACATCCCCCGCGAACAGGCGCGGCGTGCGGTGGAACTGGTCGCCATGGCCAACAGCCTCGAAGAGGCCGCCGACCGCGTCGCGGTCAACCTGTTGACCCTGGCAAAACGGCTGCACGACAAGGCCCATGCCTTCTCGGACGAGGGGCTGCGGGACATCGAGGCCTTTCATGACCAGGTGGCAACGAACACGCGGCTGGCGCTCTCGGTGCTGACCACCGGCGATGCCGAGTCGGCGCGCCAGTTGGTGGCGGAAAAGGATCGCATCCGGCGCGAAGAGCAGAAATTGCAGGAACGCCACCTGACGCGCCTCGGCCAGGGCAACCCGGCCAGTATCGCCACCACAAACGCCCATCAGGAAACCCTGAGGCTGCTGAAACAGGTGAATGCCGCGATCAGCTATGTCGCCTACCCTATCGCCGAGGAAACCGGCGATCTTCTCGCCAGCCGGCTGGCGCGCCCGAAATTCGCGGGGAAGCCGGCATGAGCAAATCCAAGGCCCGCATCGCCAGGCAGATCGCCGCCTTGCCGGTCCATTGGGACAGGAAAGGCCGGTTGCGGGTGCTGATGGTGACCTCTCGCGATACCGGGCGCTGGGTCATGCCCAAGGGCTGGCTGATGGACGGCAAGAAGCCTTGGCGCGCCGCCAAGATCGAAGCGCTGGAAGAGGCCGGCGCCGTCGGCTTCGTCTCCGACAAGGCGCTCGGCCGATACCATTACGAAAAACGCCTGACCGGCGGCGAAAGCGTGCTGTGCCGCGTGACGGTCTATCCGATGGTGGTCGACCGGCTCAAGCGCCGCTGGAAAGAGCGCAAGGAACGCAAACGCCATTGGTTTTCGCCGAACAAGGCGGCCAGGCTGGTGAACGAGGAGGAATTGACCGGCCTTCTGAAACGGCTGGCGGAAGACTCCGGGAAATTGACCGCATTGGAGGAATTGCGGCGGGCTTCGTAGATTCGGGCGGTGAAAGGCCGGAAAAACGGCCAAACCAAACCCAAGGGAGGAAGACATGAAGACATTGACACGTACCGCAGCCCTGTCGCTGATCGCCTATGCCGCGTCGCTGGGGGCGGCACAGGCCGAAAAGCTGACGCTCTACTGTTCGGCGCAGGAAGACTGGTGCCAGCTGATGGCGCGCAGTTTCGAGGATGCCACCGGCATCGACGTCAACATGACACGCAAGTCCAGCGGCGAGACCTTTGCGCAGGTCCGCGCCGAAAGCGCGAACCCCAAGGGCGACGTCTGGTGGGGCGGCACCGGCGATCCGCATTTGCAGGCCGCCGAAGAGGGCCTGACCATGGAATATGTCTCGCCCATGCGCGACCAGTTGCACGACTGGGCGATCTCGCAGGCGGAAAGCGCCGGAAACCGGACCATCGGCATCTACTCTGGCGCGCTGGGTTATGGCTACAACGCCGATCTTGTCGCCGCCAACGACCTGCCCGAACCGGCCTGCTGGAAAGACCTGCTGAAACCCGAGTACAAGGGCCATGTGCAGATGGCCAATCCCAATTCCTCGGGCACGGCCTATACGACGCTGGCCTCGATGGTGCAGATCTTCG
Organism: Marinovum sp. PR37; assembly: GCF_028807375.1. Lineage (NCBI taxonomy): Bacteria > Pseudomonadati > Pseudomonadota > Alphaproteobacteria > Rhodobacterales > Roseobacteraceae > Marinovum > Marinovum sp. PR37. The sequence continues at coordinate 51,393 of NZ_JARAML010000025.1, forward strand.
GTGAAGACGAGGGCTTCGAGTTCATGAAGGGCCTGCACAAGAACATCAACCAATACACCAAATCCGGCTCGGCCCCGATCAAGGCCGCCGGTCGCGGCGAAAACACCATCGGCATCGTCTTCATGCATGATGCGGTGAAACAGGCGGTCTCGGGCTTCCCGATCAAGGTTGTCGCCCCCTGCGAAGGCACCGGCTACGAAATCGGCTCGATGTCGATCATCGACGGCGCCCGCAACCTGGACGAGGCGAAAAAGTTCTACGACTGGGCGCTCAGCGCCGAGGCGCAGAACCTCGCGCTCGAGGTGAACGCCTTCCAGGTGCCGTCGAACATGGCGGCCGAAACCTCCGAAAGCGCCCCCGACATGAGCCAGATCAAGCTGATCGACTATGACTTCAAGAAATACGGCTCCTCGGACGAACGCAAACGGCTGTTGCAGAAATGGGATGAGGAAGTCTCGGTCCTGCCGCAGTAAGTGAGGGAGGAACCGGAAAAGACCGCTCACCCGGTGCTGATCTTCTGGATCCTTGCCGGGTGGGTCGGTTTCGGCCTTCTGCCATGGTACATGGTAGAGGATGGCCTGTGGTCGTTCGACTGGCTGACCGGCGGCTATCCTTTCGATGCGGATGTCGCGCCGGCCCTGTTCCTGATCGGACAGGGCGAAAAGCTGTGGCTGGCGCCGCTCCTGCTCCCGCTGGCGCTGCCGCTGTTGGTGCTGCGGCGGGCAAAAAACGACCCGATCTATGCCCGCATCCTGATCCTTGCCGGGGCGCTCGGGTTCGGCTGGATGATCGTGCAGGGCTTTTCCATCGGCATCCGCGGCTTCAGCTTCGCCTGGCAGGAGGCGCTGTTCGGAGATCTCCCGATCCGCCAGTTCGGCATGGGCTACGGCGCGATGATCTGCGCCTCGGCCTTTCTCTTCCTGCTGACCCAGGGCGTCGCCGCGCGGGGGGCGATCAACGGCGATGTCTTTGTGGTCAGCGCCATCGGCGGCGTGATCACCATTGTCACCGCCTTTGTGTTCTTTCCGATCGCCAGAATGCTGTTTGCCGCCTTCGTCACCGAGGACGGCGCCTATTCGGTCAGCGTCTTCCTGTCGAAGTTCTTCGATGACCGGCTCTGGGGCATCGGCTGTTTCTGGGGCGCCCGCTGCGGCGCCGCCTGGAATTCGCTGGCCCTCGCCATCCTCGTCGGGCTGATCACCACGGTGTTGGGCCTCTGCTTTGCGCTTGTGGTGACGCGCTCGGGCTTTCGCTACAAGCGGGCCTTGCGGGCGCTCACCGTCCTGCCGATCATCACGCCGCCTTTCGTGATCGGCCTCGCGCTGATCCTCCTGTTCGGGCTTTCGGGCTCGGTCACCCAATTTGTCGCCGAGATGTTCGGCACGCAGCCCACCCGCTGGCTCTACGGCATGCCGGGGGTGCTGATCGCCCAGACCCTCGCCTTCACGCCGATCGCCTTTCTGGTGCTGATCGGCGTGGTCGAAGGGGTCTCGCCCTCGATGGAGGAGGCCGCTCAGACATTGCGCGCCAACAGATGGCAGACCTTCCGGACCGTCTCGCTGCCGCTGATCCGCCCCGGGCTCGCCAATGCCTTTCTTCTGGGCTTCATCGAGAGCATGGCTGATTTCGGCAACCCGCTGGTCCTCGGCGGCAATTTCGACGTCCTGTCGACCGAGATCTTCTTTGCCATCGTCGGCGCGCAATACGATCAGGGCCGTGCCGCCGTTCTGGCCATGGTGCTGCTGTTCTTCACCCTCTCGGCCTTTTACGCGCAACGCGCCTGGCTCGGAAAGAAAAGCTATACCACCGTCACCGGCAAGGGCGACGCGGGCATGCATCCCCTGATGCCGACCGGCCTCTCGGTGCCGGTGCAGATCATCGTGATCGGCTGGGGCCTGTTCACCATCGTGGTCTACGGCATGATCGTCTATGGCAGCATCGTCGAGCTCTGGGGGGTCAACAACGCGCTGACGCTCAAGCATTATGTCACCGCCTTCTCGGTCCGCGTCGAAGAGGCGGGCATCCGCTGGACCGGGGCCGCCTGGGACAGTTTCTGGACCACGATCAGCATTGCCGCCATCGCCGCGCCGCTGACCGCCGCCGTCGGGCTGATCACCGCCTACCTCCTGACCCGGCAGAGCTTTGCCGGCAAGAACGCCTTCGAGTTCGGAACCATGCTGAGCTTTGCCATCCCCGGCACCGTCATCGGCGTCAGCTATATCCTGGCCTTCAACGTGCCCCCGATCGAGATCACCGGCACCGGCGTCATCCTGGTGGTCAGTTTCATCTTCCGCAACATGCCGGTCGGCGTGCGCGCCGGTATCGCCAGCATGTCGCAACTCGACAGGTCGCTCGACGAATCCTCGCTGACCCTCGGGGCCAATTCCTGGCAGACCTTCCGCCGGATCATCCTGCCCCTGCTGCGCCCGGCGATCCTCGCCGCCCTGGTCTACAGCTTCGTTCGCGCGATGACCGCGATCTCGGCGGTGATCTTCCTGGTCTCGGCGGAATACGACATGGCCACGAGCTACATCATCGGCCGCGTCGAGAACAACGATTACGGCCTCGCCATCGCCTATTCCACGACGCTGATCTTCGTCATGCTGTCCGCGGTCGGGCTTTTGCAATTTCTCGTCGGCCGGGTTCAGATCGGCCGGCGCACCGAACTCGGAACCGGGAGAACTTCATGAGCGACAGCAAAATCGGCTCCAAGGCCGCCCCGGTCCGGTTCGAAGGCGTGTCCAAGCTCTTCGGCAAGGACGTGGTGGCCGTCGACCGGATCGATCTCGATGTGGCCGCCGGCAAGCTGGTGACGCTGCTCGGGCCCTCCGGCTGCGGCAAGACCACCACCCTGCGCATGATCGCCGGGCTCGAGATGGCCAGCGCGGGCCGCATTCTCATCGGTGGCCGGGACGTGACCAGACTGCCCGCGACAGACCGCGACGTTTCCATGGTCTTCCAGTCCTATGCGCTCTTTCCGCACATGAACGTTCTGGAGAACGTGATGTACGGGCTGACCTTTTCGGGATTTGCCAGGGACGAGGCCCGGAGCCGCGCGCTTCACGGCCTCGATCTCGTCGGCCTCCGCGGTTTTGATGGCCGGCTGCCGTCGGAATTGTCCGGCGGACAGCAGCAGCGCGTGGCCGTCGCCCGCGCCCTGGTGCTGGAACCGCAGGTGCTTCTGTTCGACGAGCCGCTCTCCAACCTCGATGCCAAGCTCCGTCGCCAGGTGCGCGAGGATATCCGCGCGATTCAGCAGGATCTCGGGTTGACGGTGGTCTATGTCACCCACGATCAGGAAGAGGCGCTGGCGGTCTCCGACGAGATCGTCGTCATGCGCAACGCCGCGATCGCCCAGATCGGCACGCCGCGCCAGCTTTTCGAGGCGCCCAATGACCGGTTTGTCGCGGATTTCATCGGCGAAGCCAACCTGCTGGCCTGCACCATCGTCGCCATCGACGGCCAGACCGCCACGATCGACATCGAAGGCTATCGCCACGACCTGCCCTCGCGCGGTCTTTCGGAAGGCCCGGCCACCATCGCCGTTCGCCCGTCCCGGCTGAGGATCGGCGATGACCGGGGCATCCGCGCCACCGTGGCCAAGGCGACCTATGTGGGTGTGCGCATGGAATACACGCTGACCGGCGCCTTCGGACAGGTGTTTGCGGTGCATGAGGATGTGGATGCGCCGCTGGCGCCCGGGGCCGAAGTGCGGATGGGTTTTGCCGCTAAAGGCCCGGTGCTGCTGCACGAATGACCCCCCGGCACGCCGCCGCCGGTCAGCCCGGGTGCCTGGCCGCGGCCGCTGGCGCCAGCACCGCGGCGATCAGGCCCAGCGGATGCAGCAGATCGCGGCCGGCGAGGCGGTGGCCCTGGCTGCGGCACGAAAAGCCGCAGGCGGCGGTGGGATATGGGGCATCGACCTGATCCCGCCAGGACAGGGCAAAGAGATCGCGCGACATGCGCTGATGGCGCGCCTGGTGGCCGAACAGCCCGGCCATGCCGCAACAGCCGGTGTCGGGTGTTTCCAGCGCGACCCCGAGCGCGGCAAAGACCTGCCGCCACTGCCGGGCGCTTTGCGGATTGGCGGTGACTTCGGTGCAATGGCCCAGCAGCCGCGCCCCGTCCTGCCCGGCCTGCGGAAAGGCCCGGCCCCGCGCCAGCTCTTCCGCCAGAAACTCCTGCGGCATCAGGACCGCCGGCGCGCGAATCCCGGCCTTTGGGTATTCCTGCCGCAGCATCATGCCGAACGCCGGATCGAGCGCCAGGATCGGCGCCCCGATGGCCGCCGCGCGGTGCAGGCGCGCGGCCAGCCGACCGGCAAGGCGCCGAAAGCCCGGCAGATCGCCGGCGCCATGGGCGGCCTTGCCGCCGGGACAGAGCGGCAGCAGACGCGGCGAATAGCCCAATGCGCGGAGCCCGGCCACGGCCTGGCGCTGCGCGGCCGCGTCGAAGAGCGCGGTAAACCAGTCTTGGGCGAGGATCACGCTTCCCTCGGGCAGCGACCCCGCCAGTTCGTTGTCGCGCAGGTACAGCTCGGGCGCCAGCCGCCGGGCCAGCCGCGGCGGTAGATCGGTGGTGGCGGTCAGCCTTTCGGCCAGCGGGCGAAGCAGCGGCCAGAGGGGCGCGACAACGGGCGCCAGCCACAGCGCCAACGGGCTGGCGCGCTCGGCCAGGAGGGTCAGCCGCTCGGTCAGACCGCGCCGGTGGCGGCGGTGGTAGTCGGCCAGGAACCGGCTGCGCATCTCGGGAATGTCGACCTGCACCGGGCAAGACGTGGCGCATGCCTTGCAGCCAAGGCAGGTATCGAGCACCACATGCAGCTCGGCCTCGCGCCGGGCCAGCTCTGCCGGCGGCGCGCTGTCGCGGGCGCCGTGCCAGGCCCGCAGCGCATCGGCCCGGCCTTTCGGGCTGTGGCGCAGGTCGGCGCTGGCCTTGAACGAGGGACACATCGGCGTCGCGGCGGCATAGGAGAGGCATTGCGCATTGCCATTGCAGCGAAAGGCCTTGTCGAGCGGGTCGCCCTCGGGCGCGTTGAACGGCCGGAACGGGGTGGTGGTGATGCCCATCAACCGCTCGGGCGGCGCCACCAGCTTGCCGGGGTTGTAGCGCCCCTCCGGGTCGAAGGCGGCCTTGACGCCTTGCAGCGCGGCATAGGCCTCATCGCCGATCCAGTCGCGCAGATAGGCTCCGCGCACGCCCTTGCCGTGTTCTCCCCAGAAGATGCCGCCATGCTTGCGGGTCAGCGCAAAGACCGCATCCGAGACTTTCTGCAAGATCGCGCGGTCGGCGTCGCGGTCGATGTCAAGCGCCGGCCGAACGTGCAGGCAGCCGACATCGGCATGACCATAGATGCCGTAGTTCAGGCGGAAGCCATCCAGCGTGGCGAGGAAGTCGTCGAGAAAGGCGGCCAGGTTCTCCGGCGGCACCACCGCGTCTTCGACAAAGGCGACTGGCCGGGCGCGGCCTTCCGTGCGGCCCAGCAGGCCGACCCCGGCCGAACGCACCGCCCAGAGCCGGCGGATTTCGTCTCGTCCGGCAGCGAGATGGGTGGCGCGCAGCCCCGGCAAGCTGGCCAGGATCTCGCCGATCGCCGCCACCCGGGCCTCGACCTCCTCGGGGCCGGTGCCATTGACCTCGATGAACACCGGGGCGATGTCGGGCGCGCGCAGCGCCTCGGGCAGCGCGTCCAGCAGACCGGCGTCGGCGGCCAGCCCCTGGGTGCGCGCGTCCATGACCTCGACGGCGGTCGGCGCCCCTCGCGCCAGCGGAACCGCGGCAGAGAGTGCGGCGCGAAACCCGTCGAAGCCGGCCAGGATCAGGCGTTTCTCGGCCTCGATGCGGCGCAGCCGGACGCGGATGCGCGAGATCAGCCCCAGCGTGCCCTCGGCGCCGGGAAACAGCCGCCACCAGTCGAAGCCGCCCGGCTCGGGGCAGGCGCGTTCGAGATCGTAGCCGGTGAACCGCCGGTTCAGCGCGGGGGTGGCCGCGACAAACGCGGCGCGGCCGTCGCGCGCCGCACGCCCGGCCTCGGCCAGCATCGGCCGGGCCCAGTCCGGAGCCGGGTCACCGCTCCACAACAGCCCTTCGGGGCGCGCGATCTCAAGACCCACAAGGTTGTCCGAGGTCTTGCCATAGACCCGCGACCCCTTGCCCGAGGCGTCGGTGCTGACCATGCCGCCGATGGTGCAGCGGGTCGACGTCGAGGTTTCCGGTGCGAAAAACCAGCCGGTGTCGCGGATCTGCGCGTTCAGATCGTCGAGTACCAGGCCCGGCTCGACATCGGCCCACCCGGCCTCGGCATCGAGCGCCAGCAAGCGGTGCATGTGGCGGCGGGTGTCGACCACCACGCCCCGGTTGAGACTCTGGCCGTTGGTGCCGGTGCCGCCCCCCCGCGCGGTCAGCGGGATGGCGCGGAACCGCGGCTGATGCATCACCGCCACCAGTACCGCCATGTCGGCGGCATCGCACGGGGCGGCAACCAGATCGGGGCAGATGCGATAGACCGAATTGTCGGTCGACATCGCCTCGCGCAGGGCGCTGTCACCGTCCAGCGCGCCGCGGAATCCGGCCTGCCGCAGCGCCTCGTCCAGCGCTTCGATGGCAACCGCCGCGCCGTCGCCTGTCTGCGGAAGCTCACTCATATTCGGCCGCCTTTTGTCGGAATCTGTTGCTTTGTGGCGTTTAGTATCATATTTTCCGAATAACATGAAAGCTTCGACAGACAAATTGAATATCAATTTCCGCCATCTCCGCGCCCTGCATGCAATCGCGGCGCAGGGAACCTTCGCCGCGGCGGCAGAATCGCTGGGTGTCGTGCCCTCGGCGCTGTCGGAGCTAATGCGCCAGCTCGAGGCCGACATCGGCGCCCCGCTGTTCGACCGTCGCACCCGGCCGCCCTCGATCACGCCGCTCGGCCGCGACTTTCTTGCCGATACCGCGCCGCTGGTGTCCGGCATGGACCGGGCAATCGACCGGCTCAGCGCCCGCGCCGGGCTGGAAAGCGGCACGCTGCACATTGGCGCCTCCCCCTCGGCGATCTCGGAGCTGCTGGCGCCGGTGCTGGCGGATTTCCTTGCCGGGCGGTCGGGGCTGCAATGCTTGCTGCACGACGACATCGCCGAACGCCTGGCGCAGATGGTGGCCGAGGGCCGGCTCGATATCGCCATCGCCGGGCGGGCAAAACATTCGGCCGATCTGCGCCAGCGCGGCATCCTGCGCGACGAGATCGGGCTGGCCTGTCCGGCGGGTCACGCCTTTGCCGGCTGCGACGCCGTGCGGCTGGACGAGATCGACGCCGCCTCGCTGATCGGGCTCGACGCCCAGGCCGGCACCCAGCAGCTTCTGACCGATTGCGCGGCGATCCCGCGCGCCTTTCTCGCGCCGCAGCTGCGCGCCCATTCGACCATTGCCCAACTCTGCATGGTGCGCGCCGGGCTGGGGGTCGCGCTTCTGCCCAGGAACGCGGTGCTGCTGTTCCGCGACCCGCAAATCCGCTTTGTGCCGGTGGCGGGCCTCGACCTTTGGCGCAGCCTCTACCTGCTGGAGCCGGCCCGCAGGCCGCTGACCGAGGCCGCCCGCGCCTTCGTCGCGACGCTCGAGCAGCGGGTGCCGGCCCTCACCGAAAGCGCCACCGCCCCATGACCCCAGGACGCCCTGCGCGGGCCCGACCACAGGACCGATCATGACGCAAGCTCCCTCCCTGCCCTTCACCTGCCGCAAGGCCCCGGCCAGCGGGTCCGGCGGCGTCGTCGTCACCAACCACCCGCTGGGCAGCGCCGCCGGCCACGAAATGCTGGCGGCGGGCGGCAATGCCGTGGATGCGGCGGTCGCCGCGTTGCTGGCGCTGACCGTGGTCGAGCCGATGATGGTGGGCATTGCCGGCGGCGGCGTCGCGCATCTGCGCACCCCGGACGGCCGCCACGTGGTCTATGACTGCCTGTCGCATGCCGGCGCCGCCGCCACGCCCGGGATGTTCCGCCCGGTCTCGGACCGGCTGCCCGATTACATGGAGACGGAAGGCCGCCGCAATCTCGTCGGCCCGGCGGCGGTGGCGGTGCCCGGCAACCTGCGTGGCTGGTGCGCGATGCAGGCGGCGCAGGGCGCCCTGCCCTTTGCCGATGTCATCGCCCCGGCGATCCGGCTGGCCGCAGGCGGTTTCCGGGTCACCGCCTATCTCAACGGCACGATCCAGCGCCATGCCGCGGATCTGGCCCGCGACCCGGTGATCGCCGCGCTGTTCCTGCCGGGCGGCGCCCCCGCCACGCCCGGCCACCGGCTGGTGCAGGGCGATTATGCCGAGAGCCTGCGGCAGATCGCCCGAGAGGGCGACACCGCGCTGCACGGCGGGTCGCTGGGCGCGGCGCTGGTCGAAAGGCTGGGCGCCGAGGGCAGCGTCTCGCTGGATGATCTGCGCGACTACCGGGCGCGCGAACGCGATGCCATCTTTGCCGACTATCGCGGCCACCAGATCGCCGGGCCGCCGCCGCCGGCCTCTTCGGGCGTGCATGTGGCGCAGATGCTCAACATCCTCGAAGGCTACGACCTCGCCGCCATGGGCTTCGACAGCGCCGCGCGACTGCATCTTCTGGCAGAGGTGATCCGCGTCGGCTTCGAGGACCGCCGCGCCGCCTCGGGCGACCCGGATTTCGTCGACATCCCGGTCGAGCGGCTGATTTCCAAGGACTACGCCCGCGACTGCCGCGCCCGGCTGCGCGATGCCGGGGGCGCCGGGCAGGTGCCGCCGGGCCATGAGAGCCGGAATACCACCCATGTCACCGTGGCCGACCGCGACGGTTTCGTGGTTTCCGCCACCCATACCATCAACGGCCTGTTCGGGGCGCGGATCATGGTGCCGGGCACCGGCATCATCCCCAACAACTACATGTACAATTTCGATCCCCACCCCGGCAAGGCGCTGTCGATCCAGCCCGGCAAGCGGGTGCCGACCTCGATGGCGCCGATGATGGTGCTCAAGGATGGCGTGCCGCGCTTTGCGCTCGGCCTGCCCGGCGCGCTCCGCATCTTCCCCTCGGCGATGCAGGCCATCGTCAACCTGATCGATTTCGGCCTCACCCCGCAACAGGCGGTCGAGGCGCCGCGGATCTGGACCGAAGGCGGTCATGTCGAACTCGAACCCGACTACGCCCATCACCGGGAGGCGCTGGAAGCCAGGGGCCACGAAGTCGCCCTGGTGCCGCATGTCGGCGGCGGCATGAACGCCATCGCCTTCGGGCCGGGCGGGCAGATGACCGGCGCCGCCTGCTGGCGCGCCGACGGCACGGTTTCGGCGATGGGCGGCGGGCTGGCCGAGGCCGGCGTCTCCTTCCATATCTGAGCCGACAAGACCGCAAAGGACGCACCGGATGACCCAGAAGACACTCTTGCTCACCGGCGCCAGCCGTGGGATCGGCCACGCCACGGTCAAGCTGTTCCAGGCCGCCGGCTGGCGGGTGCTGACAGTCTCGCGCAGCGCCTTCGATGCGCGGTGCCCCTGGCACGCCGGCACCTCCGATCATTTCCAGGGCGATCTGGCGGATCCGGCCGCGCGCGCCGATCTGGTGGCGCGCCTGCGCGAGACATTGGGCGACGGCGGTCTCAACGCCATCGTCAACAATGCCGGCATCTCGCCGAAGGGGCCGCAGGGCGAGCGCCTCGGCGTGGCCACCAGCAGCGACGAGATCTGGCGGCAGGTGCTTGCGGTCAACCTGATCGGCCCCGCGGCGCTGATGCGCGACCTGATGCCCGAGCTCGCGCGTGGTACGGGCGCGGTGGTCAATGTCGGGTCCATCGTCGGCACCCGCGTGCACCCCTTTGCCGGCACCGCCTATGCCTGTTCCAAGGCGGCGCTGGCGGCCCTGACCCGCGAGGCGGCGGCCGAGCTCGGCCCGCGTGGCATCCGGGTAAACATGGTTACCCCGGGCGAGATCGAGACCGAGATCCTGTCACCCGGCACCGAGGAGATGGCCAGCCTGATCCCGATGCGCCGGCTCGGCCAGCCCGACGAGGTCGCCCGCGTCGTGCTGTTCCTGTGTTCAGCCGAGGCCGGCTATGTCAATGGCAGCTCGATCGACGTGAACGGGGGCCAACATGTCTGAGGGCCCCCGCCGGATATCAGTAGCCGCGCGCCGCATCGGCCACATCGGGGCAGGTGCCGGTCTCGGCGAACTGCCGCAGGTTCTCGGCAATTATCCGGCCGCCGGTGTCGGCATCGATCTTCGAGGCGATATGCGGCGTCACGGTGATCCCGCGATGGCTCCAGAACGGGTGATCGGCGGGCAGCGGCTCCTGGTGAAAGACGTCGAGCGTGGCCTGTTTCACCTGGCCGCTGTCAAGCGCCGCCAAGAGATCGTTATCCACCAGATGCGGGCCACGGGCGCAATTGATCACGCAGGCCTCGCGCGGCAGCTTGGCGAAGAGCTCGGCGTTCAGGATGCCGCGCGTCGCCTCGGTCAGCGGCAACAGGTTGACCAGGATCTCGCAGCCGTCGAGGAAGGCGTCAAAGCCCTCGGCCCCGGAATAGCATGTCACGCCGCTGATCTCCTTGGGCGATTTCGACCAGCCACGGGTGGCAAAGCCCAGCCCGGCCAGCGTCTGCGCCGCCGCCGCACCGAGATTGCCCAGCCCCATCACCCCGACCGTGCGGTTCGGCGCCACCGGCACCACGATGGCGTGCCAGTCGGCCTCGGCCTGGGCCTGAAGCTGGCGCGGCATGTCGCGGTGATGGCGCAGCACGTGCAGGGCGACGTATTCGCGCATCCGCTGCGTCAGGTCGTCGCCGACGGTGCGGATGATCGGCACGCCGACGGGGAGTTTTTCGTCGGCGAGAACATGGTCGATGCCGGCACCGATCGAGACGATGGCCTTGAGGTTCGCGAACCGGGCGAGATCGCCGGTGCGCGGGCGCCAGACCACGGCGACGTCGATGCTTTCCGGCTCGCTCGCCTGATCCATCGCGACGACCTGCCAGCCGGGCAGCAGGCCTTGCAGCATCTCGACCCACCATTGGATCTTGTCTTCGAGGGGCAGGTAGACGGCGGCTTTCATGGGTCTGTCCTTCATTGTTCGTGTCGGGGAGTTAGGGGATGAATTTCAAACAGCTCGAGGCCTTCTACTGGCTCAGCCAGATTCAGAACTACCGGCAGACCGCGCAGCGCCTCGGGCTGACGCAACCGGCGGTCTCGGCGCGGATTCAGTCGCTCGAGACCGATCTCGGCAAGACCCTGATCGACCGCAACGCCCCGGCCTTCCGGCTGACCGATCAGGGCATGGAAGTGGCGGATTTCGCGTTGCAGTTCCTGAACCTGCGCGAGACGATGAACACCCGGCTTCTGGACAAGCACAAGCAGCGGCTGACCATCGGCCTGGCTGGGATGGCGGCACTGACCTGGGGGCCGATCCTGCTGCAACGGCTGCGCGACGAACTCCCGGAGATCACCCTCGACGTCTATTCCAGCTCGGATCTGCAACTGGCGCGTTTCATCGATGCCGGGACGCTGGATCTCGCCTTCACCGCCGGCGGCGACAGGGTGCCGGAGGCCGCCTTCACCACCCGCTTCGATGTCGGCTGGGTGGCACGGCCGGATCTGGTGCAGGGCGTGGTGCAGCCGCTGACGCCCGAGGCGCTGCGCAATCTGCCGCTGGTACTCTATCCCAAGACATCGCCGATGTGGAACCCGGTGGCCGAGGTCATCGACGAGATGCGCTCGCAGCCGGCGGCGCGGCACTACGGCAATTCGCTGTCGACGATGTACGACATGCTGCGGCGGGGCTATGGCGCCTCGGCGCTGGCCCTGGCCGGCGTCGAGCAGGAGCTGGCCGACGGCCGGCTGGTCCAGCTCGAGGTGACCGACAAGATCCCGCCGCTCGACCTCGCCTGCACCTACGCCAACCGGGCGCGGCGCAAGCAGGTCAAGCTGGTTCTGGAACTGGCACGCGACAGCGCGCAGGCCTGGTGTCGGGATCATCCGCGCTATACCTCTTACATCGAGGGCAACTAGGGTCAGGTTACATCGTAGGCAACGGGGGTCAGCCCCCCAGCTTGCCCTCGACCATCTTCGTCGCACCGGACAATTGGCCGAGATGCGTGCCGTCGCTGACCTTGGCCTCGCTGATGCGGCCGCGCTCGGTCTTCAACTCGCCCTCTTCCAGCACCGCATCGAGATCCTCGGGCGCGATGAACAGCACCCCGGAGGCATCCGCCAGCACCGCATAGCCCGGCAGCACCGCCGCGCCGCCGATCGAGACCGGCACGTTGAAGCCGCCGCCGGTGTTGTAGAGCCGCGTCGTCACCGGCGAAGCACCGCGCGACCACATGGCAAAGCCTTGTTCCTCGATCTCGGCGGTGTCGGTGTGCGGGCCGTCGACGCAGCCGCCCTCCAGCCCGATCATCGCCGCCATCCGGGTCACGCCGCCGCCCCAGCAGGCATATTTGCTGTCGCCCAGCCGGTCGACGGCCAGGAAGTAACCCGGCCCGCATTGGCTCAGGCAATGGTGCAGCAGCGTCGAATCGAGGCCGGGAATGGCCAATGTCGCCACCGTCGCCGCCACCACCTTGCCGGGCAGCACCGGCTGAATCGCCGGCGCGGCAAAGCCGAAGTGATAGAAATGCCCGATGGTCGCGGTTTCCAGCTTGGCCAGACGGTCGAGCTTGTCCTGCGCGATCGGCGTCGGCATCGGGTTCATCTTGTAGGTCAGGTTGGTCATGGTTCGTCCTTATTGCGGGCCCAGCACGAGGTCGGGCAGGAAGGTCACGATCTGCGGCACATAGGTCAGCAGGATCAGCACGGCGAAAAGCGGCAGCAGCATCGGCAGCACGGCTAGGGTCACCCGCTCGAAGCGGACGCGGCCGACCTCCGAGACGATGTAGAGCCCGATGCCCATCGGTGGCGTGGCGATGCCGATCAGCAGGCCCAGCTGGATGATGATGCCGAAATGCACCCGGTCGATGCCGTAAGCGTCGATCAGCGGCAGCAGCGTCGGCACCAGGATCAGCTTGGCCGGCACGCCCTCGACGACACAGCCGACGAGCACGATGAAGATCAGCAGCAGCGCCAGAAAGACATGCCGGCTCTCGGTCAGCGAAAAGGTCCAGTCGGCCAGTTTCTGCGGCGTCTGGTCGATCGCCAGCAACCAGCCCATGGCAATCGAAAAGGCGATGATGATCATGATCACCGAAGTCATCATCGCTGTATCCGACAGCGCCTGGACAAAGTTGCGCAGGGTCAGCTCGCGATACCAGATGCCAAGCCCGATGCAGTAGAGGCAGGCCAGCACCCCGGCCTCGGTGGCGGTGACAAAGCCGAACAGGATGCTGCCCAGGATGATGCCAGGCGCGATCAGCGCGGCAAAGCCGTGACGGGCGCTGCCCACCACCTGCCGCGGGGTGGCGCGGGGTTGGGTCGGAAATTGCTCGAAACCGGCGCGCAGCCGCACATAGATCATCAGCGCCAGCCCGACGGTCAGCCCCGGCACCAGCCCGGCAAGGAACATCCGTTCGATGCTCTGCTGCGCCAGAAAGGCATAGATCACCAGCCCGATCGAGGGCGGGATCAGCGGCCCGATCACCGAAGAGGCGACGGTGATCGCCGCGGCGAAATCGGCCTTGTAGCCGCGTTCGCGCATCGCCTTGATCTCGATTGCGCCCAGCCCGGCGCAATCGGCCACCGCCGCGCCCGAGATGCCGGCAAAGATCATCGACGACAGGATGTTGACCTGCGCCAGCCCGGCCTTGAGATGGCCGACCAGCGCATTGGCAAAGGCAAAGATGCGCTCGGTCACGCCGGTGGCGTTCATCAGGTTGCCCGCCATGATGAAAAAGGGCACCGCGGTCAGCGAGGCCTTGTTGACCCCCTCGAGCATCTGCTGCGGGATGATCTGCATCGCCGAGGAGAAATCCGAAGTGGCAAAAGTCAGCACCGTCGCCGCGCCGATGGCGATGGAAACGGGCACGCGCACCAGGATCAGCGCGATGAAGGTTCCGATCAGGATCCAGGCCATGGGTCAGCTCTCCGGGTGATGGTCGGCGACGTTCTCGGGCATCCCGGCGCCGATCTTGGCCAGGTCGAGCAGCGCGGTCAGCGTCACCAGCGCGGCCGAGACGAACAGCGGGATCGACAGCGCCAGCCGCGGCAGTTCGAAACCGGCGGGCAGGATCGCACCGTCATAGACCCCGCGCGAGGTGGCGATGACCTTGGGCAACTGCCACAGCAGCACGCCGGTCACCGAAAGCGTCGCGGCATCGCTCAGCAGCCGGGTGACGGCCATGCCGGCGGGGCCGAACAGACCGGCGATGAAATCGACGCGCACATCCTTGAGCCGCACGTACATGGCGAAAAAGCCGAAGAAGCTGAGCCAGATGAAAAACACCATGGTCCAGGGCCACATCCAGTAGGGCGCGAGGCTCATCGGCCGCAGGATGATGGTGGCCACCGTCAGCCCCAGCATCACCAGCAGGCAGGCATTCGACAGCCACATGAAGATGCCGCCCAGATCCCAGTTCAGCCGGTCGATCCGGTTGAGGGCCCGCTGTCGCGGGCCCCTGGGAGTATAGTCGTAAGGCGTCACTGGCCGGAGGCCCGGCTGGCCTCGACCGCCGCCATGAAGCCCTCGGGCAGCTCGCCCTGCGCGGCCATGTCATCGTAGAAGCTCTGCATCTTCTCGACCAGCGGCGCGGTGTCGAGCACGCTGAAGGTGGCGCCGGCCTCCTCCATTCGCGCGATGCTCTCTTCGGCGACGCCGAACATCACCTCCTGCGAATAATCGCCGGCCGCCTCATAGGCCTTGAGCAGCCCGGCGCGGGTCTCCTCGTCAAGCGCGGCAAGCGCCTGTTCGTTGACCATGAAACCGATCGACTGCCAATATTCGTCGTGGCGGGTGATATAGGGCGCGACCTCGTTGAAGCGCATCGATTCGACCAGCGCAATCGGCGAGTTCACGGCCTGCACGATGCTCTTGGAGATGCCCTGATAGACCTCGGTCCACGGCAGGGTGATGACCTCGGCGCCAAGGTGGTCCCAGGTCTCGATGGCCACCTTGTTCTCATGCATCCGCAGCTTGACGCCCGCGATGTCGGCGGCGCTCTCGATCGGCACGTTGGACACCATCACCCGGTACGGCCCGCGCAGCACCTGCGTCGGATCTCCCAGCGGCCGCACGCCGGATTGTTCAGCGGCGTTGTCGAACCAGCCGGTCACCGTCTCGGAGGTCATGAACCGCTGCCAGTGGTCGTAATTGTCAAAGGCGAAGGCGGCGGCGACCCAGGCCAGCGCCGGCTCCCATTTTTTCATGTAGCCGAAGCCCTCGGCGTAGACCTGGATGATATTGGCCTGCAATTGCTCGAGTACCGCGTCTTCCTTGCCGAGCTGCTCGTTCGGAAAGACATCGATCTTGAGCTCGCCATCGGTGTATTCCTCGGTCAGCTCGGCGAACTTGGCGAACACCTGCCCCTCGGGGCTGTCCACCGGCATCTTGGTCGCCATGCGCCAGGTGGTCTCGGCCAGCGCCGGGCCGGCCAGCGCCAGCGCCAGCGCGGTGGTCAGGGTCAGTCGCATCGTCTTGGTCATGGTCTTCTCTCCGTGTTGGGGGCTGCGCGACCGGTTGTCCGGTTCATGATGTCTTTGCTTGGCAGCCGGGGGTTGGCGGTTCGGTGTCGGCCGGTCCGCGGGATGGGGTCGGTCAGTCGTGCAGGCCCGGGGCGACATGGTCGCGCACCAGCGTGGCGCCGATGGCGGCCAGCCGCGCCACCAGCCTGTCGCCGGTCTCGGCCGAGCAGAGCGTCGGGTCGCAGCCGAAGGCGCCGGTCTCGGTGGCCTCCAGCGCCTCGATCGGCACTTGTATCCTGGCGCCGTCGACGGTGACGGTGTTGAAACCGGAAATCGCCAGCCCCTTGATCTCGGCGCCTTCGGGAGCCGGCCGGATCAGGTCGGGGCGCAGCAGGTCGGGATAGAAATGCAGCCCGACCGAGGTCAGCGGATCGCCGCCATGGCCCGAGGATTTCGCCGCCTGCTCCGGGCCGATCAATCCCGGCAGCTCGCCATAGGCCACTTGCCAGAGATACATCGACGGCACGAAAAGCCCGGCCTTCTGGCGCCAGCGCAGCGTCACCTCGGTGATCGCCGGAACATTGCCGCCATGGCCGTTGACGATCATCACCTTGCGGATGCCGTGCCGGTTGAGACAGGCGAACATGTCGTCGAGAATGCCGCACAGCGTGGCATGGCTGATCGAGATCCCGCCATGGCTGCTGTCAAAGTAATCGCGTCCGCCAAAGGGGATCACCGGCGCCACAAAGGTCGCCACGCCCTCGGCGCGGGCCGCTTTGGCGATCTCCACCGCCATCAGGTCGGCGGCCAGATAATCGCCCATCGGCGCATGGATGCCCTGATCCTCGAGCGAGCCCATTGGCAGCAGCACGACGGCCTCTGCGGTCAGGGCCTGCCGCGCCTCTTCCGAGGTCAGTTCCGCCATGCGGATCTTGTTGATCATGAGGGGCTCCTTGAAATGCTTGTCACTGTCACATGCAGTGAACCGGTCGCGGGCGGCGCCGTCCAATTCAAAGGGTTTGTCAGCCGATAGAGAAAATTTTTGCCGTGCCGCCAGAGGCTTGGCAGCGCCTCTCAGGCGCCCTTGCGGAGCGGACCGGCGGCGGCCGCCGCCCGGCGCGCGCCGGGCAGCCGGGCAAGGCGGAATGGCGCGGGATCGACCAGCGGCGCGGCGCCGGTGGCCAGTTCCGCCGCCAGTTGCCCGGCACCGGGGCCCAGCCCGAAACCATGGCCGGAAAAGCCGGTGGCGATCACCAGCCCCGGCAACCTCGGGGCATGGTCGATCACCGGCACCCCGTCCGGGGTCACGTCGATGATCCCGCCCCAGCGCTCGCGCACCGGCACGCCGGCAAGCGCCGGAAAGCTGTGGCAGACGTCGCGCAGCGCGGCCGCCAGCAGCCGGTCCTGCGGCGCGGGATCGAGTACCCGGCAGCGCTCGAACGGGCTGATCTCGTCGCCGCGCCAGCGCCGCGGCGTGACCAGCGTGTCGATCAGGCTGCGATCCACGGTCAGGGAAATCTCGCGGCGGTTCTGCCGCAGCCCGGCGGCAAAGCGCGGCGCCTGGCGCAGCAGATCATGGGTGAGCTGCACCGGCGTGCGGCCGCGGCGCGCCACGGTATAGCCACCGTCGGCCCGCGGCCGGATGCCAAAACGACCGGTGCCGAGCGCCAGCGCCGGGCCGCCGGCCACCGGCGCGGTGCGCAGCACCGAGCTGCGCACCCGCACCTGTGGCAGATCGATCCCGAGATTGCCGCAGAACAGCCGCGACCAGGCTCCGGCCGCAAGGATGGCGGCGCCGCAGCGGATCACCCCGCGCTCGGTCACCACCGCCGACACCCGGCCGGCCTCGGTCTCCAGCCCGCGCACGGCGCAATTGGTGAGCACGGCCGCCCCGGCGTCGCGCGCGCCCTCGGCCAGCGCCGGCGCCGCCAGCGCCGGTTCGGCGCGGCCGTCGTCAGCGGTCATCAGCGCCGTCGTGGCGGCCAGCCGCGCGCCGGGAAAGTGATCGGCCAGCCCGGCGCGATCCAGCCGCGTGACCCCGAGGCCGAAACGCCGAGCCTCGGCCTCGACCCGGTCGAGCCAGGCCTCCTCGCGCGCACTGCCGGCGCCATAGACGATGCCGCAGCGGCGAAAGCCGGTGTCGCGGCCGATGCGGGCGTTCAGCCCGGCCCAGAGCGTCAGGCTCGCGATGCCCAGCGGATATTCCGCCGCCGCCCGGCCCATGCGCCGCACCCAGCCCCAGTTGCGCCCCGATTGCTCGCCTGCGATCCGGCCCTTTTCCAGCAGCGCCACCCGCAGCCCCTGCTCCGCCGCCCAGAGCGCCGCCGAACAGCCGATGATGCCGCCGCCGATGACCACCAGGTCCACCGCCTCGGGCAGATCGGCGTCGCCCGCCACCGTCGTCACCCAGGGCCGCATCACAGCCCCGGCTCGTAGCGCCAGTTCACCGCCAGTTCGGAGACGCTGGCGCTGTTCGGCAGGCGCACGATCTCGGTTACCAGCCGGCCCAGATCCGCGGGCTGGGTGATCTCCTCGCGCGGCAGATCGTGGCGCAGGGTCATGTCGGTGGCGGTGAAACCGGGGCAGATGGCGCAGGCCCGCACGCCGCTGTCCCAGCCGGCCCGGCGGGCGGCATGAGACAGCGCCACAGCGGCATGTTTGGTCATCTGGTAGCCGGCGTTCAACCCCAGCACCCGCTTGCCCGAGAGCGAGGCCAGCACGATCACCCGGCCCTGCCCCGACCGGCAGAGCGCCGGCAGCGCCGCCCGGGTCAGCCGGAACGGCGCCTTGACGTTCACCGCCAGCAATTGCTCGAGCGCCGTTTCCATCTCGTCATCGGGCTGCGGCGCCTCCGGCATCAGCTCCAGCGGGCCGCCGGTTCCGGCATTGTTGACCAGCACGTCGATGCGGCCGAACTGCGCCTCGGTCGCTGCCACGAAGGCGCGGGCGGCGGCCGGATCGGCGGCATCGTAAGGCACCTCGAGCGGATCGAGCGCGGCGATCTCGGGCGGCAGGCTGCCGGCGCGGCGCAGCCCCAGCGCAAGCCGGTAGCCGCGCGCCGCCAGCGCCTGCGCAATCGCCGCCCCGATGCCGCGGTTGCCGCCGGTGATCATCGCCACCGGCGCACTCATGCCACCGCCTCCGGCGCCGCCTTGATGCAGGCGGCCTGCCACCGCGGTTCGATCCTGCGCGCCGCTGGCACCGCCTCGGCGCAGGCCGCCTCGGCCAGCGGACAGCGGGTGCGGAACGGACAGCCCGAGGGCGGGTTCGCCGGGCTCGGCAACTCGCCGGGCAGAATTCGCGGCGCGCCGCCGGTCGGGCGCGGCTTCAGGCTCGGCGTCGCGGTCAGCAGCGCCCGGGTATAGGGATGCGCCGGCGTGGCAAACACCCGTTCGGCCGGGCCCTCTTCGACAACCCGGCCAAGATACATCACCACGATCCGGGTGCAGAGATGGCGCACCACATGCAGATCATGGCTGATGAACAGCATCGCGAGGTCGAGATCGCGGCGCAGGTCCATCAGCAGGTTGACCACCTGCGCCTGGATCGACACGTCGAGCGCCGAGACCGGCTCGTCGGCGACGATGAAATCCGGCCGGGTCGAAAGGGCGCGGGCCACCGCGATGCGCTGGCGCTGGCCGCCGGAGAAGGCATGCGGCCGGCGCGACGCAGCCGAACGCGGCAAGCCGACCTGATCGAGCAGGCGAAACAGCTCGGCCTCGATCTCGCCGGGCGGCACCAGCCGGTGAATGCGCAGCCCGTCGGTGATCTGCGCGCCGATGCTGCGCCGCGGATCGAGCGAGCCGAAGGGATCCTGAAACACCATCTGCATGCGCCGCGACAGCTTTCGCCGCTCGGCCGCCGACAGCGCCGCCAGATCGCGGCCGTCAAAGCTGACGCGGCCCTCGGTCGGCCGGTCGAGGCCCATCATCATCCGGCCGAGCGTGGATTTGCCGCATCCGCTTTCGCCGACCACGCCGACGGTCTCGCCCGGCGCCAGCGCCAGGGTGACATCGCGCACCGCCCAGACATCGCGCACCCGGCCCAGCAGGCCCTGCCGGCCGGGAAAGTTCCGCGCGAGGCCCCGGGCCTCGACCAGCGGGGCGGGCTTGGCTCCCATGTCGAACATCAGCAGACCTCCTTCCAGCGGATACAGCGCGAGCTGCGGGACGCCTCCGGGTGGCTGGTTTCCGGCACCCGGCTGGTGCATTGCGGCAGCGCATGATCGCAGCGCGGCGCAAACCGGCAGCCCGGTGGCATGTCATGCGGCGGCGGCACGCTGCCGGGAATGGCGCGCAGCTGATCTGCCGCGCCCTCGGGGACCGAGGCGATCAGCGCCGCGGTATAGGGGTGTTTCGGCCGGGCAAAGACCTCGGCCACCGGCCCGGTCTCGACCACCTCTCCGGCGTACATCACCACCACCCGGTCGGCCAGTTCCGAGACAACCGCAAGGTCATGGGTGACGAAGATCAGCCCCATGTCCGGCGTGTCGGTCTTGAGCTTGCGGAACAGGTCGAGGATCTGGGCCTGGATCGTCGGGTCGAGCGCGGTGGTCGGTTCGTCGGCCACCAGCAGCCGGGGAGAATTGGCCACCGCCAGGGCGATCATCGCGCGCTGGCGCTGCCCGCCCGAAAGCTCGTGCGGATAAGCGCGGCGGCGGCGTTCGGGATCGGGTATGCCGACATGGCGCAGCAGCTCGACGACACGGGCCTGCACCGCGCGCTCGCCGGTCAGCCCGCCGGCGCGCAGCGCCTCCGCCAGCTGGTCGCCGACCCGGTGCACCGGGTTGAGCGCCGCGGCGGCGTCCTGAAACACCATCGACACCTCCGGCCCGCGCAGCGCCCGAAACGCCTCTTCGTCCATCTGCGCCAGGTCGAGCACCACGCCCGCGCGGGTGCGATAGCGCATTTCGCCGGCACTCACCCGAAGCTGGTCGGGCAGAAGCCCGAGCAGCGCCAGGCTGGTGAGCGTCTTGCCCGATCCGCTCTCGCCGACCAGCGCCACGGTCTCGCCCGGCATCACCGTCAGCCCGGCACGGCGCACCAGGTCGATCTGCGGCGTCCGGCCGACCGAGATGGCGAGGTTGCGGATTTCGACCAGCGGCCCGTTGTCGTCCGCGGCCCCGGGCCGCCGCGCCGCCGCCGTCTTGCGCCGCCCCGGCCGCCGCATCCACAGCGCGCCGCCCTTGGTCACCTCGCGCGGGTCGAGCGCGGTTTGCAGCCGGTCGCAGAGCAGGTTGAAGGTCAGGATGGTGCCGGCCAGCGCCAGCGACGGCCAGACCAGCAGCATCGGCGCCTGTTCCATCGCGCCCCGGGCGGCGCGGATCATCAGCCCCCAGGACGGCGTCGGCGGCACCACGCCCAGGCCGAGGAAGCTCAGCCCGCTCTCGATCACCATGGCCGAGGCCACCACCAGCGACATCTGCACCAGCAGCGGCGGCAGCACGTTGGGCAGGATGGTGCGGCCGAGGATGGTCAGCGGCGGCGCGCCCATGGCGCGCTGTGCGGTGACGTAATCCAGCCCGCGCACCTGAAGCGTCGCGGCATAGGCGACGCGGGCGTAATTCGGGGTATAGAGCAGCGTCAGCGCCAGGATCAGCGGCCAGGTGCCGGCGCCGAGGATGGTCACCACCAGCAGCGCCAGCAACAGCGGCGGCAGGCACAGCAGCACCTCGGCGGCGCGCACCGTCAGCACTTCGACGACGCCGCGGAAATAGCCGCCAAGCAGGCCCAGCAGGGTGCCGATCGTGGCCGCCGCCAGGGCCGAGCCGACGGCAATGAACAGCGAGGCCCGCCCGCCCCAGATCAGCCGCGCCAGCACGTCGCGGCCGAACTCGTCCTGGCCCAGCCAATGCGCGGCCGACGGGCCGGCGAAACGGTTCGGGATGTCCATGGCGCGCACGTCGTGCAGCGGCAGAAGCGGCGCCAGCAGCAGCACGGTGACAAGCGCGAGGACGATGCCGCCGGGCAGGAGCAGTTTTCGGGTCGATCGGCTCATGGCGTCACCAGCGAGATACGCGGGTCGAGCGCGGCATTGACCACGTCCACCACCAGGTTGAGAAAGACAAAGAGTACCGAGATCGTCATCACGATACCGACCACCTCGGGATAGTCCCGGGCGTCGACGGCGGCGACGAGATAGCCCGACAGACCCGGCCAGTTGAACACGAATTCGACCAGCACGGTGCCGCCGATCAGCGTGCCCATCTCGAGCCCCAGCACCGTCAGCACCGGGATCAGCGCATTGCGCACCACATGGCGGCGCAGGATGGTGTTGCGGCCCAGCCCCTTGGCGCGGGCGGTCCGCACATGGTCGCGCTCCAGCACCTCCAGCACCGAGGCGCGGGTCATCCGGGTAATCACCGCCCAGAGGCTCAGCGCCACGGTGCCGGCCGGCAGGATCAGCAGTTTCAGGTGTTGCACCGGATCCTCCGAGAACGGCACGAAACCGCCCGCCGGCAGCCATTTCAGCTGTTGCGCAAAGATCAGGATCACCACCGAGCCGACCACGAAGACCGGCGTTGACAGCGCCGCCGAGGCCAGCAACGAAACGAAACCGTCGGCCTTGCCGCCGGCGCGGATCGCCGCCCAGGTGCCCAGCGGCACCCCCGCCAGACTGGCCAGCAGGGCGGCGGTGAAAATCACCTCGAGCGTGCGCGGCAGGCGCGTGGCGATCTGTTCCATCACCGGCGCGCCGTCACGGAACGACGCGCCGAGATCGCCCGAGAGCAGCCCCCCCAGATGGTCGAGATACTGCTGCCACAGCGGGGCGTTGAGCCCCATCTTCTCGCGCAGCGCGGCCACCGCCTGCGGGTCGGGCGCGATGCTGCCCTGGCTCAGCAGAAGTTCCGCCGGATCCCCGGGGATCAGGTGCAGCAACAGGAAGACCAGCGTCACCACCACCCAGACCAGGAAGATCGCGACGAGACTGCGGTAGGCTATGTATCTGACCATCGGGGACCGCTCAGCCCAGCATGGTTTCTTCCAGCGTGATGCCGGAATAGAAGGTCAGCTGCCCGGGCAGGTTGGCAAAGCCCGAAACGCCCGCCTTCATGCCATAACCCTGCGCCCGCCAGGCGAGACCGACCAGCGGCACCGTTTCGATCGCGGTGCTTTCCAGCTCGTGGTAGATCGCCTTGCGTTCCTCGGTGTCAAAGGTCGCCCGACCCCTGGCGAATAGCTCGGTGATTTCCGGCGTCTGCATGTCATAGCTGCGCACGAACGAGGGCGGCAGCGAGCCGTCAAGCACATTGACCAGCCCGTCGGGGTCGTTGTTGTCGGCGGTGGTGCCCATCACGGCAAGGTCGTACTGGCCTTCGTTGCCCTTCTTCACCCGGCTCGACCATTCCGGCAGATCAAGCTGCGCGTTGATGCCCACCATCGAAAGATAGGCCTGACAGACCTCGGCGGTGGATTGGTGCATGCCGTATTGCGCCGTCGACAGCATGGTGCAGGAGAAACCGTCGGGATAACCGGCCTCGGCCAGCAGCGCCTTGGATTTTTCCGGGTCGTAAGACCAGGCGTCGGCCAGGTCGGGGTTGAAGAATTCCGATTTCTCCGCGATCGGCAGATGGGTCAGCGCCCCGCCGCGATCGTAGAAGGCCGCCGCAACGATATCCTCGCGCTTGATGGCATGGGCCACGGCCTGCCGCACCTTGGGGTTGTCGAACGGCGGCTTGCCGGCGTTGAAGGTCAGATACATGAACGGCCCGTCGGTGACATCGAGCCTCAGCGCGTCATTGTCCTCGACCTGCGCCATGGCCTGCCAGGGCACGTATTCGGCAAGATCGACGTCGCCCGCTTCCAGCGCCGCAACGCGCAGGTTCTCGTCGGCATAGACGATGGCCTCGACCCCGGCGAGCTTCGGCAGCCCGGGCTTGTAATAGCCGTCGAAGGCCGTGAGGCTCAGCGACACGCCGCGTTCGATGCTGTCGAGCGTGAAGGGCCCGGCGCCGATCTCGGTTTCGGGGCTTTCGCCGGTCTTGATGATCGGCATGTGGTAATGCGCGAACCAGCCCGGCAGGGTCGCCAGCGGCTCCGAGGTATGCAGCCGCACGGTGCGGGCGTCGGGCGTCTCGACCTTGGTGATCAGCGACATCTGGCCCTGGCTGAAAGCGGCGCTGTCGGGCTTGGCGACCTCGGCGATGGTATAGGCCACGTCCTCGGCGGTGACCGGCGTGCCGTCGTGCCACTGCGCCTCGCGCAGGGTGAAGGTCCAGACCCCGGCGTCATCCACCGACCAATCCTCGGCCAGCTCGCCGCGCAGCATGCCGTCGGCTCCGTAGCTCAGAAGCCCGCGGTGCATCATCAGCTTGATGGTCCCCGCCGCCGTTCCGGCCGAGGTCCAGGCCGCGAGGCTCGGCGGAAAGGTCGACAGCGCAAAGCGCAGCGTGCCGCCCTCCTGCGCCATCAGCGCGCGCGGGCCGAGGAAGCTCAGCGCCCCGGCGCCTCCGAGTGTCGTGGCGAGAAAGCCGCGGCGGTTCAGTCCATTGGTCATTGCAGTCTCCTTGTCGGTTGTGGCGGGCTCTTTTCGGCCCTTCGGGTGGGTAAAGGTTCGGGGGCGCGTCACTCGGCGGCGACGCGGCGTTCCTCGGGATGGCCATAGCCGCCCCCGCCGGGGGTGACCACCTCCAGCCATTCGCCCCGGCGCAGGGCACCCTGGCCGCGATCGAAAGGCGCGGTGCCGGGGCCGGTGGCATAGCTGCCGTGGCCGCCCTCGCCGCCGCCCGCCAGCCCCCAGGAGCGCGACAGGTTGCGCGAGATATCGACCCGGACAAGGCAATCCTCGGTGGCGCGGTAGACCCGGCGCAGCCCCATGCCGCCACGCTGGCGGCCGGTCCCCTGCGAGCCGTCGACCAGCTCGTAGCGCTCGAGGATCAGCGGATATTCGACTTCCAGCGCCTCGACCGGCAGGTTCGATGTATTGGTGGCATGCACATGGATGCCGTCCAGCCCGTCGGCCGCGGGCCGGGCGCCGCCGCCGCCGCCGATGGTCTCGAGATAGACCCAGTAGGCGCCGGCCTCCGGCCCGCTCTGCCGGGTGCCCGAGAACTGCGCCACCGTGCAGGTCGAATTGGTGCAGGCCGAGACCCGCTCGGGCGCCGCCTGCGCCAACGCGCCAAGGATCAGATCGGCCACCCGCTGGCAGGTCTGCACCCGCCCGTTGACCGCCGCCGGATGGGCGCAATTGAGGATCGATCGGTCCGGCGCCGTCACCGTGATCGGCCGCGCCAGCCCGGCATTGGGCAGCACCGTCGGATCGACCACCGATTTCACGATGTAATAGACCGTGGCCAGAAGCGCGGTGCGCGTCATGTTGATGCCGGCACGGACCTGCGGCGGCGCCTCGAAGGCCAGGGCGATGTCCTCGCCGGAAATTGTCACCGTGACCGCCAGCGGGATCGGCGCGTCGAAATCGAGATTGTCGAACACATCCTCGAACCGCCACGCCCCGTCCGGCAGCGCCGCCAGGCCGGCGCGCATCTTGCGCTCGGCGTAGTCCAGCAGCGCCTGCCCCGAGGCCAGCACCGTCTCGGCGCCATAGCGCGCGCACAGCTCCTGAAAGCGCTGCACGCCGACCCGGTTCGCCGCCATCTGCGCGCGCAGATCCGACAGCCGTTCGCGCGGCACCTGACAGTTCAGCAGGATCAGGTTCTGCACATCCTCCTGCAACACCCCTTCGCGATACAGCCGGATCGGCGGGATGCGCAGCCCCTCCTGATAGATATGGGCATGCGCCCGGTCGACGAAATCTGAATGGTGCGCAAGGTTCACCGTCCAGGCCACCAGCCGGCCGCCATGAAACACCGGCTCGGCCAGCACGATGTCGGGCAGATGGGTGCCGCCGCCCTGATAGGCGTCATTGCCGACAAACACATCGCCGGGGCGGATGCCCGCCGCGTCATGCAGCGACAGCACCATCGGGATGAAATCGAGGAAACTGCCCAGGTGCACCGGGATATGCTCGGCCTGGCACAGCGTGCGGCCGGCCCGGTCGAACAGCGCGGTGGAACAGTCGCGGCGCTCCTTGACGTTGGTGGAATAGGAGGCGCGCACCAGCGCCTCGCCGGTTTCCTCGACGATCGAGGACAGCGCGGCGCCGATGACCTCGACGGTGATCGGATCGAGCGCGGGGGCGGTGTCGGTCATTGGCCAAGCTCCAGGATCAGATTGTCGATTTCGTCGACGTGGGCCGAAACCCCCGGCGGGATCAATGTGGTGGTGTCCATCTGCTCGACGATGGCCGGCCCGTCAAAACGCATCCCGGGCCGCAGCCGATCGCGGGCATAAAGCGTGGTCTCGGTAAAACAGCTGGTTTCCGGATACCAGACCCGGCGCGCGCCGATGATGGCGCGGTCGGCCGCCTCGGGGCCAAGCGCCGCCCGCGGCAGCTCGGCCTTCTGCACCAGCCCCACCGCCTCGGCGCGGAAGGTGACGCAGAAAATGCGCTCCTGCTCCACGGCAAAGCCATACATGCGCCTGTGCGCTTCGGTGAAGCCCTGGCGCAGCGCCGCCAGTGTCTCGGAGGTGACCGGCCCGGCGGGCAGGTCGATCGACAGCTCGTAATTCTGGCCTTCATAGCGCATGTCGACACGGCGGGTCAGCCCGCGCTTGTCGGCGGCGATCTCCTCGGCGGCGAACCAGCCCTCGGCCTCGGCCGTGACCGCCGCGGCGGCGGCGCCGATCTCGGCCAGAGACGCCTCTTCGAGCGGCATCAGCCGGGTCAGCGGGAATTCCGCCCGCAGATCGGTGAGCAGCAGCCCCATGGCGCAGAGCGTGCCCGGCGTGCGCGGGATCAACACGCGCGGCATGCCCAGCTCCTGCGCCAGACGCACCGCGTGCAGCGGCCCGGCGCCGCCAAAGGCCATCAGCGCATAGGCCCGCGGATCGTGGCCGCGCTGCACCGAGATCACCCGGATCGCCTTGGCCATGTTGGCGGTCACCACCGAGATGATGCCCTGGGCGGTGGCCATGGTGTCCATGCCCAGCCGTTCGGCCATGCGGTCGATGGCGGCCAGGGCGAGATCGCGGCGCACCTCCATGCGGCCGCCCAGCAGATGCGTCGGATTGAGCACCTGCAACACGATATTGGCGTCGGTCACGGTCGGCTCCGCCCCGCCGCGCCCGTAGCAGACCGGGCCGGGATCGGCGCCGGCGCTGTCCGGGCCGACCTTGAGCAGCCCGCCGGCGTCGATCCGCGCGATCGAGCCGCCACCGGCGCCGACGGTGTGGATGTCGAGCATCGGCGCCTTGATCGGATAGCCGTGCACCTGGCTTTCATGGGTCCGTGCGGTCTGGCCACCGGCCATCAGCGCCACATCCGACGAGGTGCCGCCCATGTCAAAAGTGATGATGTCGGGCGCGCCGGCCGCCGCACCGATCACCTGCGCCGCCACCACGCCGGTCGACGGCCCCGAGAGCACTGCCCGCACCGGCGTCTCCGCCGCCACCTCGAAACGCACCACGCCGCCGTTCGACTGGGTCAGATGCGGCGGCACTGTCAGGCCGAGACTGTCAAGCCGCGGTGTCAGGCGGTGGATATAGCGCTGCATGATCGGCCCGAGATAGGCATTCACCGTCGCGGTCGAAAGCCGTTCGAATTCGCGAAACTCCGGTGCGATCTCATGGCTGGCGCAGAGAAAGACCCCGGGCAGCTCCTGCTCGAGGATCGCCCCGGCGCGCTGTTCATGCGCCGGGTTGACGAAGGCATAGAGAAAGCAGATCGCCACCGCCTCGACCCCTGCCGCGCGCAGCCCGGCCCCGGCCCGGCGCACCGCGTCCTCGTCAAGCGCGGTCTCGACACTGCCATCGTGCAGCAGCCGCTCCGGCACTTCGAACCGCAGCGCCCGCGGCACCAGCGTCTGCGGCTTGTCAGCAAAGATGTCGTAGAGATCCGGGCGTTTCTGGCGGCCGATCTCCAGCAGATCGCGAAAGCCGGCGGTGGTCAAAAGCCCGACGCGGGCGCCGCGATGGGTGATCAGCGCATTGGTCGCCACCGTGGTGCCATGGCCGAGATAGGCCACCGCGGCCGCCGGATCGGTCTCGGCGCCGGCGCATTCGCGCATCGCCTCCTCGACGCCGCAAGCCATGCCGCGCGACGGATCATCGGGGGTCGAAGACACCTTCCAGACGTCCATCTTGCCCGAGGTCTCGTCGAACAGGCAGATATCGGTAAAGGTGCCGCCCGAATCCACCCCGACGCGCCATTGCGCCAGACCATCCGCCGTGTCGGTAACATCCTTCATTTTCGCGCTTTCCCTGCTCTGCACTCTGCGATAGGCACCAGCTCGATCCGGCCGGAGGCACCTGACCCCCCTGCCCGCTCCGCCTGGAACGGCCCGGATCAGACCGGCCGAACCCGGCCCGGTGGCCTGGGGTCATCGGACACGCGGAACCCCCGCGCCGTCCAATCCAAAACTTTTGTGACAGGGAAAAAAAAGTCTATCGAGGGCAGGCCAGACCGGCGCCGCCCAATCCGCAGGCATTTGAAAAGCCTGGGCGTTTTTCGGGGCCTCGGGCATGCCGCCGCGCGCGGGTCACCGGGAATTTGCCCGCAAGAGCGCCCCGGATCCGACGCGCAAAGATCCACCGTTGCCGGTCAACCGCCGACGAAGGGCGGGGAAGCAACCGCCGGCGCCCGCCGGGCCAAGGTCCGAAACCGGCCGAAGCGGCCGCGCGATCCCGGCTCCACCGCGCCGGGCCGAACTGCGCTCAGGCCTCGCCCATCCGGGCCGCCGGCTCAGCGATAGACCGCATTCGGCAGCCAGAGCGCGATGCCGGGGATGAAGGTGATCAGCAGCAGCACGATCACCAGCGGCACGAGAAAGGGCATCGTGGCCCGCACACATCGCTCGAAACGCACGCCCGAAACCTCGGCCAGGACAAAGAGCACCATGCCCACCGGCGGCGTCAGCAGCCCCAGCATCAGGTTCAGGATCAGCAAGATCCCCAGGTGCACCGGGTCGATGCCGGCGCTCAAGGCGATCGGCATGAGCACCGGCACGAGGATGGTGATCGCCGCGATGGTCTCCATGAACAACCCGATCAACAGGACGATCCCCATCATGATCAACAGCAGGATCTGCGTGTTGTCGGTGATGCCCAGAAGTGCCGCGCCCAGCTTGGTCGCCACCTGCTCCGAGGTCAGGATCCAGGCAAAGACCGCCGCCGAGGCGATGATCATCAGAATCGCGGCCGAGGTGATGATCGTGTCCATCGACACCCGCACCAGGTGCCGCCAGGTCAGTGAACGATAGACCAGGAGGCCCAGCACCAGCGCATAGCAGACGGCGGCCACCGCGGCCTCGGTCGGGGTAAAGATGCCGGTGGCGATGCCGCCGACGATGATCACCGGGGTCAGCAGCGGCAGAAAGGCCTGCTTGAAGGTCTCCCAGATGCGGCAGGCGCTGATCCGGCCGTCGCGCGGATAGCCGCGCTTCCACGAATACCATGCCACCATGACCATCAGCGACACCGCCATCAGCAGCCCCGGCACCAGACCGGCCGCGAACAGCTCGCCAATCGAGACCGAGGCCATGACGCCATAGATCACCAGCGGCAGCGAAGGCGGAATGATCGGGCCGATGGTCGATGAGGCGGCGGTGACCCCGACCGAGAAATCGGTGTCATAGCCGCTTTCGCGCATGGCCTTGATCTCGACATTGCCAAGCCCGCCGGCATCGGCCACCGCGGCCCCCGACATGCCGGCAAAGATCACGCTGGCCCCGACGTTCACATGCCCCAGCCCACCGGGCAGCCAGCCCACCAGCGACCGGGCAAAGGCAAAGATCTTGGTGGTGATGCCGCCGGTGTTCATCAGATGCCCGGCAAGGATAAAGAACGGAATGGCCAGCAGCGGAAAACTGTCGATGCCGCCGATCATCCGGTGGATCAACAGCACATCGGGCAGCCCCTTGATCATGATATAGGCCAGCGAGGCGCCGCCCAGGGCGACCGCGACCGGCACGCCCAGGATCAGGAAGACGGCGAGCAGGATGAAAAGCACGGTCAGAGCCATGTCAGGTGTCCTCCGAGATGAACGGGAGCTTGGCGGCGGCGATGTCCTGCGCCGGGCGCCGCGCCTGCCGCACCAGGATGACGGCGGAAAGACCCGCCATGCCGGCGCAGCCCAGGGCGACGGCGTAATAAAGATAGGCCTTGGGCATCTGCACCGAGACCATGCTGGAATTGGTCCGCTGCGCCAGCTCCACACCAAGCCAGCCGGCATAGCCCCAAAAGACCGTCACCAGCGCCTCGACCCCCAGAACCACCGGCTTGATCACCCTCGGCGCCATGTAGTGATAGGCAAATTCGAGAAAGATATGCTTGCCCAGGCGAACACAGGTCACGCCCCCCAGAAAGCCCAGCAAGATCAGGAAATAGCGCGCGATCTCTTCGGTCCAGCCGAGGCTGTCGTTCAACACGTAGCGGGTGAAGAATTGCAGCGCGACAATCACGAACAGGATCGCAAAGACGAGCAATACGGGGATGTCCATCCAGCTGACATCCGAAATATCGTCGGTGACTTCCTCCGCCTCGCCGATCAGCGCGTCGATCTGGTCTTTCCGAGTCATCGGGTCCTCCTCCCTGGGGTGCCGCGGCCCGGCAAGCCTCGGGCCGCGGCGGCGTGCGATCTCGCCTTACTCGGCGTCCGGCACCGCCTGCAAGCGCTCGTAAAGCTCGGTCGGGAACGGCTGATCGCCATTGGTCAGCGCCGGCGCCACGGCGGCGATAAAGGGCGCGCGGTCCACCTCGTTGACGGTGACCCCCTCGCCCCGGAACCAGTCGGCCAGCTCGGTCTCGGCCTGCACGATGGCGGCGGTGGCGTCGTCGGCGGTTTCCTTCAGCACCTCGTCCAGGATCTGCCGGTCCTCGTCCGACAGCATCCCCAGCCGGAAGCCGGACACCACGGTATAGGTCGAGTTGATGATGTGGCCGGTCAGGCTGATGTCGCTCTGCACCTCGTGAAAACGCTTGGCCTTGATCGTGGTCAGCGGGTTTTCCTGGGCATCCACCACGCCCTGTTGCAGCGCCAGATAGACCTCGGCAAAGGCCAGCGGTGTCGGGTTGGCCCCGACGGCGGCCGGAAACAGCATATAGGCCGGCGCGCCGGGCACGCGGATTTTCAGGTCCTGCATGTCCTCGGGCGTCAGGATCGGCTTGTTGGCGGTCACGTGGCGCGAGCCGTAATAGCTGACCGCCGCGATCTCGTTGCCGCCGGTGGCATCGGCGTAGCCCCGGGCCACCTCGGCAAAGACGTCACTGCCGAAATAGGCTTTCCAGTGATCGAGATTGCGCAGGGTAAAGGGGAAATCGGTCATCGAGGCCGGGCCATAGAACGACCCCGCAAAGCCGGCGCCGGTATAGATGATATCGACGGTGCCCAGCGACAGGCCTTCGTTCAGGTCGGTCTCCTTGCCCAGCGACGAGGCCGGGAAAACCTCGATCGAATGGCGGCCTTCGGTGCGCTCCTCGAACAGCTCCGCGGCCTTTTCGGCGGCGGCCTGCAACGGGTGGCCGACTTCGTAGACATGCGCGAACTTCAGCACATCGGCAAAGGCGGCGCTGCCCATCAGGCTCGCGGCCAGGGCAACGGGCCCCATGACATTGGTGATCTTCATTTCTCTCCTCCGGAATTTCATGGTTTGGGGTGGGTGCAACGTCAGGCCGCCACATCGTTGGCGCGGCGCAGCTTGTCCCAGTCGAATTCGACACCGATGCCCGGCGTCGAAGGCGCAACGGCCCGGCGGTTTTCAAGCACCAGTGGCCGGTGGGTGTATTCGTCGATTGGAAAACTGTGCACCTCGATCCAGCCGGCATTGGGCCGGGCGGAAACAAGGCTGACGTGAAGCTCCTGCATGCCGTGGCTACAGACCGGGATACCGGCCTCGCGCGCCATCTCGGCGACCTGCAACCAGCCGGTGATGCCCCGGCAGTTCGAGGCGTCGGGCTGGATGAAGGCCAGTTTCGAATTCTCGAAGGCGTGGCGGAATTCCTGTGCGGTATGCAGGTTCTCGCCCATCGCCAGCGGGCAGCCGGTGGTCTCGGCGATGTGGCCATAGCCGACATAATCGTCCGGCTCGATGGGCTCTTCGAACCAGGTGATATCCAGCTCCATGAACCCACGTGCCGCCGCGATGGCCTGATCGACCGTCATCGCGTAATTGGCGTCGACCATGAAGTCGATATCCGGCCCGATCAGCGCGCGCACCGCGCGGGCGCGGGCCAGGTCTTCGGCCAGATCGGGCTTGCCGACCTTGATCTTGACGCCATCGAACCCCTGATCGAGATAGCCCTGTACGCTGGCCAGAAGCCTGTCCTGCGAATAGTTCAGATCGATCCCGCCGCGATAGGCCCGGCACCGGTCCGAGGCGCCGCCGGCCACCTTCCACAGCGGCTGGCCCAGTTCGCGGCACCTGGCGTCCCAGAGCGAGATATCGATTGCGGCGATGGCAAAGCTGTCGATGCCGCCGCGGCCGACATAATGGATGTGCCGGCCCATCGCGGCATTCAGCGCTTCGATGTCACCGGCCTCTTGCCCGGTCAGCCACTCCGCGAAATCGTGCTCGATCATGGCAAGGATCGCGTGGCCGCCCTTGCCGCCGGTATAGGTATAGCCGGTCCCGCGGCTGCCATTGTCCAGCCGGACCTGCACGATCACCAGTTCGAAATGGGTATGATCCCCATGCATGGCATCGCTGAGAACCTCTGCCAGCGGCAAGGTGAACAATTCGGCGGTGACGGCTTCTATCTTGGGCATGTACCTGGCTCCTCCTGTCATTTTGGTCTTACCAAATAACGATACAAGGCGTCAATATCCGAATTTTCCTGCCAAGTCTGTATTTATGGTAAGTCCAGTTTCGGGGCTTTGGGGCCTAAAGCGACATGGGACAGGCCTGATGGCACTAGGTGCCTGCCATCGAAGGAACGGCCCCTGATCCACCCGGCCCGGGGCCGCAGCCCCCTGCCCCACCCATGGCCAGCGGCACGCAGCGCTTCGGGCAATCCCTCCGGGGCCTCTCCGAGCGGTCCGGGGCGGAGCCAAAGATCGTCTTCCGAGGGTTCGTCACTGCCGTCTGGGACGCTGGTCGCCGCCTGGCGCAATCCCATCGATCCCCATCGTCAGTTCGGCATTCCCGCCTTGTGAAGTAAATGCCCCCGTGACCGGGACCACGAGAATGTAGGCCCTGTCCGCGTGGGTTGGACAGGAATTGCCAGCCGACAATGTCCGCGCGGGATGGCGGTGTCAGGAACATTGCCAAGTTGACAATGGTGCTTTGGGTCGGATGGCGTTCTGAGATGACCGATTATGCTTCCGGGCCGCGGCTGAAGGGCTTGCGTTTTCCGCGCGAGGTGGTCAGCTAGGCCGTCCGGGCATACCACGCGTTTCGCGTTAAGCGCGGCAGATGTCGAGGGCCTCCTCGCACAGCGTGGCGTCACGGTCAGCGGGGAGGCTGCGGGTGAACCGCTTTGGCGCTCATTTTGCAGCATGCACCGCGCGCAGCGAACAAATGGCATCTTGACGAAGTGGGGATCTCGATACGCAGCGTGACGCACTGGCTCTGGAGCGCGATCGACGACCATGGCGACGTTCCAGACATTCTCCTCCAGCCGCGCCGGAACGCGACGGCGGCGAAACGATCCCTGAAGCGTTTGATCGCTCAGTTCGGCGCGCCTCGCGTTGTCGTCACCGTCAAGCTGCGCAGCGACACCAGGCCGATCAGGGCCCTGGTGCCGAACGACGATACAGGGTCAGGATATAGCGCGACAATCAGGGTGAGATCAGCGCGACAATCAGGAT
>NZ_JARAML010000026.1:0-82899 GCF_028807375.1 Marinovum sp. PR37
GCCTCACTTTCGACCTGGGCTTCGGCCTCACTTTCGACCTGGGTTTCGGTTTCGACCTGCGCTTCGGCTTCGGCCTCCGCTTCGGTTTCGATCTGTTGTTCGACCTCCGGCGCGTCCTCTGCCTGCGCGTCTTCCAGCGCCTCGCGGAGCTCTTCGGTCTGCTCGCCGGCCTCTTCGCTGGCCGTTTCTGCCGCGTCCGCCGCCTCCTCGACGACGTCCTGGGCCTCTTCAACAGCCGCTTCGGCCGCGCCCTCGACCTCTGCGGCGGTCTCCTCGGCGGTCACTTCGGCGGCGCCCTCGGCCGTGACTTCCGCCGTCTCGGCCGGCGGTTCTTCGCTCTCTGCGGCCTCGTCGACCGGCAGCCCAAGCTCCGTCTTGATCGCGACGCGAAGCTCTTCGAGCTCCATCGCCCGCGCGGCATCGCGGTCAAGGCCGATCAGCACGCCAAGCTGTTCGAGAATGTCGCGGCCCATCTCGTCGATCTGCTCGGCCGAGGGCATTTCGCCGGCTGCAAAGGCTGACACGTCGCCGCTTTGTGCCGGGGCGACCGTGGGAACGGCCAGCGCGAGAGACAGCACAATGGCCGTGCTTTTCATCAATGTCGATCTGGTCATCTTGATACCTCTTCTCAACTCGCTGGTCCAACGCCGCAGCGGCCCGACTGTTCCAGCCGGCGGGATCGATCGGCACAAATTCGCGTGACGCCGGGTTTTGACCCAGATCAAAGGCGGCGGCGACCCGTCCTGCTAGGCTGGGGCCGTCGTTGCACAGCAAAGGGGAACGCCATGCAGTCACCACAGAAGATCAAGCGCCATGCGATCCTGATGGATCGGGTGGCCGAGGCGCGGGGGCTCGATATGGAAGAGCAGGTCTTGCGCGGACGGATCAGCAGCGAAGCGGTGGCCGATGCGGTGCTGAGCTGTACCAATTGCACCCGGCCGGACGACTGCGCCAGATGGCTCGACCGGCAAGCAGCCCCGGTGGCCGCGAGCCCCGGCTATTGTCGCAATGCCCGGATGTTCGACGATTTGTCAAAGGGTTGACCGGCGCTATCGGGCCCGGTGCCCGGCGCGGCGGCCGGAGGCCTGCGCGGAATCCGCTGACAGGGCACGCTCTACATGCTATGAAGAGAGCCGAGCCATTGAGAAAGCACAGGAATGCTGGCGCCAGACCGGTGGCCAGTCTGGCGACCCGATGTCGGCCGTGATCGCTTGCACGTGGTCGACGGACAGGCTGTGCGCCGCGTGACAGGATCGCGCCGCGCCGCCATAGGGTTGCTCCGGGAGCGCCATACCGTGCGTGCCCCGGGGGCGTGGCGGCCGTTCGAGGGGAACGGGCGCCACTTCCGCTCCTACCCCGGTTTCGCCAATCTGCCGGCTCCTGACGTCTGTGCCGGAACCGGTTGCCTGCCGGCGCCTCAGCCCGCCTCGGAGGGCGTCATCCGCTGATACATCCAGCCGTCGATGTCGCGCACGGTGATCACTTCGAACTGGATGATCACGAAAAGAAGCAGCCAGATCGCCGCCGAGATCGCCGTGGTGAGCTTGGCCTTGCGCGCCAGGTTGTGCACCTGCGGCGCGCCGGCGTGGGTGCCTTCGACCACGTCGCCAAGGTCGCCCTGGGTCTGGATGCGGAAGGGAATCACCACCAGAAAGGTGAGGAACCAGATGACCGCGAAAAGCACGATGGCAGAGGTTATGCCCATGTTCTTGTCCTAGCTACGTTTGTGGCGCGGCGCGCCTAGACCTGTTCCAGCTCGACCAGGCAGCCGTTGAAATCCTTGGGGTGCAGGAACAGCACCGGTTTGCCATGGGCGCCGATCTTGGGCTCGCCCGAGCCCAGCACCCGGGCGCCGGTGGATTTCAGGTGATCGCGGGCGGCCAGGATATCGTCGACCTCGTAGCAGACATGGTGGATGCCGCCAGCCGGGTTCTTGTCGAGAAAGCCCTGGATGGGCGAATCCGCGCCCAGCGGATAGAGCAATTCGATCTTGGTGTTGGGCAGCTCGATAAAGATCACCGTGACGCCGTGATCGGGCTCGTCCTGCGGCGCGCCGACTGTGGCGCCAAGGGCGTCGCGATATTGCGCTGCTGCGGCTTCGAGGTCGGGAACGGCAATGGCAACGTGGTTGAGACGTCCGATCATGTGGGGCTCCTGGTGTCCGGTTTCGCCGGCTTTATCGCGCGGCAGGGCAGGCGGCGCAATTGGACAGGAGCGCGCATTAAGCAGTTGGTAACTTAACTTGGCGACAGTGGCAGTGAAAGCGTGGAGGGCTTGCGATGGACGATCTGGAAGACCTTGAACCGACACCGGCACCGGCGCCATCGGCGGATCGGCCGCTGCTCGGGCTGACCATTCTTGTGGTCGAGGACAGCCGATTTGCCTGCGAGGCGATGCGCCTGTTGTGCCTGCGCTCCGGCGCCCGTATTCGCCGCGCCGATTGCCTGCGGTCGGCGCGGCGGCACCTGCGGGTCTATCGGCCATCGGTGGTGGTTGTCGATCTCGGCCTGCCCGACGGCTCGGGCGCCGATCTGATCCGCGAACTGGCTGCGGCCAGCCCGCGCATTCCCGTTATCCTCGGCACCAGCGGCGATGATTTTTCCGAGGAACTGGCGGTCGCCGCCGGCGCCGACGGTTTTCTGCGCAAGCCGATCACCTCTCTGGTCCGGTTTCAGGAGCACATCCTGTCGCTCCTGCCGCCGGAGCGTCAGCCGCTCGGCCCGCGCCCGCTCAACGAGGTCGAGGTGATCCCGGACCGGATCGCCTTTCAGGACGACATGGCGCATATCGCCGGAATCCTCTGTGATGCCACCGACGAACGGTCAATTGATTACGTCGGGCAATTCCTCAGCGGCGTGGCGCGGATCGCCCATGACCAGGCGCTGCGCGATGCCGCCGACCGGCTGATCGCGCTGCGCCGAAAAGGCCAGCCCACAGGTTCGCAGGCGGCGCATATCGCCGGGCTGGTGCAGGACCGGCTGACCCAGCGCGCCGCCATGTAGTTTACGCCGGGGAGGCGGCCCGGTGCTCGGGTCTAGAGCGTCGGGTCGCTGCCGGTGCGAACCAGCCGGGTGAGATCGCTCAGGCGTTCGATCTGGGTGCCGTCGCGGGCGAAGTTCTTGGGCGAGAGCCAGGCGGCAAAGGCCTCTTGCAGGGCCGGCCATTCCTTGTCGATACAGGCAAACCAGGCTGTATCGTGGTTGCGCCCCTTGACCACCATCGCCTGGCGGAACACGCCCTCGTAGCTGAAGCCGAGCCGCTGTGCCGCCCGCCGCGACGGGCGGTTGAGCGCGTTGCATTTCCATTCATAGCGGCGATAGCCGGCCTCGAAGGCCCATTTCATCATCAGATACATCGCCTCGGTGGCGGCGCGGCTGCCGGCGAGGCTGGGGGCAAAGTGGATATTGCCCACTTCGATCGAGCCGGCCTCGGGCGCGATCCGCAGGAAACTGGCGACGCCGCCGAAGGTGCCGGTTGCCAGATCCTTGACGGCATAGAACAGGTGATCCGGCCGGGCCACCGTCTCGCGCACCCAGCGGTGAAACTGAGCCGAGGAATGGAACGGGCCATAAGGCATGTAGGCCCAGCGGTCGTCATGGCCTTCGAAGGCGCGAAAGAGCAGCGCGGCGTGTTGCTCGGCCGCCAGCGGTTCAAGCCGCGTGAAACGGCCTTCGAGCGGCGCGCCCTGCGGGAGCGGGGGCGGGGTCCAGTCTGGCACGGCCTCGCCCAGCGGGGGAAAATCGTTCATATCTCAGGCCCTTGCACGGATTTCGGCAAGGATAGGCACTGGGTCGGAAAAGGGAAGCCGGAAGATGGCGCCGCGGGGAACCCCGGGCGCCCCTGTTGCGTTGGACCAGCGACCAGACGGGAGAGCCAGCATGAGCGACATCTATTCCAGCCTCAAATCCGATCATGACCGCCACCGCAGCCTGCTCGACACGATCGAGAACACCGAAGGCGCGTCGGAGGCGCGCAAGTCGGCCTGGCAGGAATTTTATCGCGACGTCAAGGCGCATGGCGCCGCCGAAGAGGAGACCTTCTACTCCAAGCTGATCGCCAAGACCTGGGGCCAGGACAGCGCCCGCCATTCGGTGCACGAACACCAGCAGATCGACGACCTGCTCGAAGAGCTGCGCGAGATGGACATGAGCCAGGGGGCCTGGTTGCAGAAATTCAAGACGCTGCGCCACGACTACGAACACCACATCGACGAAGAGGAAGACGAGGTCTTTTCCCGCGCCAGAGAGGTGATCCCCGAAGAAGAGATCGAGGGCTATGGCAAACGGTTCCGCGACCGCAAGGCGCAGGAGCTGGAGATCATTGGCAAGAAACGCGAAGATTCGCTCGAGGATTGAGCCATGTCCGACAAGCCGCGCCTCGTGGGGGTCAATCACATCGTTCTGGAAGTGGGCGATATCGAACATGCCATGGCCTTCTGGCACAACATCTTCGAATTTGACGTGCGCGGGGCGGGCGACGGTTTTGTCTTTCTCGACCTCGGCGATCAGTTCATCGGATTGGTCGAGGGCAAGAGCCAGCCCGCCGACGCCCACCGCCATTTCGGCCTTGTCGTCGATGACCGCAGCCGGGTGATGGCGCTGGCCGCCAAGGCCGGCGCGCAGATCATGGACAGCGATTTCATGGATTTCCGCGACCCATGGGGCAACCGTATCCAGGTGGTCGAATACCGCGATTTGCAGTTCTCGAAGACCCCAGAGGTGCTGCGCGGCATGGGCCTCGATCTGGACAAGACCGAGGCGGCGCAAGAGGAATTGCGCAAGAAGGGAATTGGCTGACGGCGGGGCCGGGCCAAAGCCCGGCGCCCCCTCTCGAACCCTGTGCTCAGTCCTGCGGAATGACCCGGAGGCCCAGCTCCATCAGCTGATCCGACATCGGCTCTGACGGCGCCTGCATCATCAGGTCTTCGGCGCGCTGGTTCATCGGGAACATGATGACCTCGCGGATGTTTTCCTGCTCGGCCAGCAGCATGACGATACGGTCGATGCCGGCGGCACAGCCGCCGTGCGGCGGCGCGCCGTATTGAAAGGCGTTGACCAGCCCGCCAAAGCGTTTCTTGACCTCGTCGGCACCATAGCCGGCGATCTCGAAGGCCTTGAACATGATCTCGGGCTTGTGGTTCCGGATCGCGCCCGACACCAGCTCATAGCCGTTGCAGGCCAGGTCGTATTGATAGCCCTTGACCTCGAGCGGATCGCCCTCGAGCGCCGCCATTCCGCCTTGCGGCATGGAAAACGGGTTGTGCTCGAAGTCGATCTTGCCGGTTTCCTCGTCGCGTTCGTAGATCGGGAAGTCGACGATCCACGCAAAGGCGAAACGGTCCTTGTCGGTCAGCCCCAGCTCGTCGCCGATGACGGTGCGGGCACGGCCGGCAACCGCCTCGAAGGCCTTGGGCTTGCCACCGAGGAAGAAGGCGGCATCGCCGACCTCAAGCCCCAGTTGCTGGCGGATCGCCTCGGTGCGCTCGGGCCCGATGTTCTTGGCCAGCGGGCCGGCGGCTTCCATGCCCTCGCCCTGATCGCGCCAGAAGATATAGCCCATGCCGGGCAGCCCTTGTTCCTGGGCGAACTTGTTCATCCGATCGCAGAACTTGCGCGAGCCGCCCCCCGGCGCCGGGATGGCGCGGATCTCGGTGCCGTCCTGCTCCAGCAGCTTGGCAAAGATGGCAAAGCCCGAGCCTTTGAAATGCTCGGAAACCACCTGCATCTTGATCGGGTTGCGCAGGTCGGGCTTGTCGGTGCCATACCACAGCGCCGCGTCCTTGTAAGAGATCTGCGGCCAGTCCTGATCCACTTTGCGGCCGCCGCCGAAGTCTTCGAAAATGCCCGTCAGCACCGGCTGGATTGTGTCAAAGACGTCCTGCTGCTCGACAAAGCTCATCTCCATGTCGAGCTGATAGAAATCGGTGGGCGAGCGGTCGGCGCGCGGGTCTTCGTCGCGGAAACAGGGTGCGATCTGGAAATACTTGTCGAAGCCCGACACCATGATCAGCTGTTTGAACTGCTGCGGCGCCTGCGGCAGCGCATAAAACTTGCCGGGATGCAGACGCGAGGGCACCAGGAAATCGCGCGCGCCCTCGGGCGAGGAGGCGGTGATGATCGGGGTCTGGTATTCGCGGAAATCGGCGTCCCACATGCGGCGGCGCATGGCGGCCACCACGTCGGACCGCAGCTTCATGTTGCGCTGCATGACCTCGCGGCGCAGGTCGAGGTAGCGATAGCGCAGGCGGGTTTCCTCGGGATATTCCTGATCGCCGAAGACGATCAGCGGCAGCTCGTCGGCGGCGCCCAGCACCTCCATGTCGCGGATATAGACCTCGATCTCGCCGGTGGGCAGCTTGGGGTTCACCAGGCTCTCGTCGCGGGCCTTCACCGTGCCGTCGATGCGGATGCACCATTCCGAGCGCAGTTTCTCGACCTCGGCGAAGACCGGGCTGTCGCTGTCGCAGAGCACCTGGGTGATGCCATAGGTATCGCGCAGGTCGATGAAGAGCACCCCGCCATGATCGCGCACGCGATGGACCCAGCCCGACAGGCGGACGGTCTCGCCGACGTTGGATTTGTTCAGTTCGGCGCAGGTATGGCTGCGGTAGGGGTGCATCTGGCGGCTCCGGGGGTCATTCGAGGTTCGGGCCGATACACCTTGCCTGTGGCTGAAAGTCAAGCCGCGAGGCCGTGGGGTAGGGGGGAAGGTGCGCTTCGCGCGGGCGGTGTCGGGTTTTCACTGCTCCGTGGCGGGGCCGGTGGGTCTTCACCCCGACGCGCGCGGCGTGCCAACAAGGCCGGGACGCTCCGGCGCGGGGGGCCGGGGCGGCAGATGCGGCCGCCCCGGCCAAGGTCGTTTTCACATGTCGATCAACGGGGCGATCTCGATGGTGCCGCTGCCGCCTTCGAGGATCGGGCAGCCCTTGCCCATCTCGGCCGCCGCTTCGACGCTCTCGGCCTCGACGATGGTGTAGCCGGACAGCGGATTGGCGCCGCCGCCGTCGCTCAGCCCGTCGACCGTCAGGGTCGAGGACATGCCCACCGGGTTGCCGCCATCGACCAGCTTGTCGCCCATGGATTCCATCCAGGCGCCCCAGGCCGCCATGACCCTTTTGCCTTCTTCTTCCGTCTCCGGCATTCCGCCGCCGTGATAGGCAAAGATGTATTTCGGCATAATGACCTCCTTTTACTGGTCGGGTTGAATTCCGTCGGGAAACTGCCGCGCGAGCCGGGCCAGCACTGCCGTCCAGCCGCCTTCGTGCGACGTGGCGGTCTCGCTGTCGGGCAGGCCGCTGTGGTGCAGGGTGAACAGCGTGACATCGCCGGCCGGGGCGAGGGTAAAGGTGACATGGCTTTCGTGGCCACGGGTTCCTTCGGCATCCTGCCAGGCCCATGTAAAGGCCACGTGACGCGGCGGCGCGACCTCGGTCACCATGCCGCTGACGTCAAAACGATTGCCCTCGGCGCTGCGCATATGGGCGTGCCAGGGGCCGGTGCGGGTAAAGTCGAGGCTGTGGCTTTCCATCGTCCAGCCATCGTGACCGAACCAGAGCACCATGTTCTCTGGCCGGGTGACCACATCCCACACCCGGTCCTGCGGGGCGTTGAACCGGCGCTCCAGCGTCAGGTCCGTTCTTTCTGCGACATCCGTCATTTCCTGTCGGTCTCCTTGTTGAGCACATGTTCCAGCCGGTCGAGGCTGGCCTGCCAGAAACGCCGGGCCTCGTCGGCCCAGTTGGCCACGGCCAGGAGCCCCTCGGGCCGTATCGAATAGAGCCGCTGCTGCGCCTGCGCGCGGCGATTGACCAGCCCGGCCTCGCGCAGCACGCCCAGGTGCTGCGACACCGCCGGCGCCGAAATGCCAAAGCCCTCGCCCAGCCGCCCCGCCGGCAGCTCGCCCTCGGCCAGCAGCCGCTCGACCATGGCAAAGCGGACCGGATCGGAGAGGGCGGAAAAGGTCTGCGGCAGGGCGGCCATAATTATCCTGTGTCGGTTCCGTGAGTCGTTGCAAAGGATTATTAGGCGGCCCCTTATTTAAGTAAAGCCTAAAATAAGGGGCGGATCGGGGCGATTTCCCGGCAGATCGACCGGCATTCGGCCTTGAACCCGGCACTCGCATGTCTATAACCCACGACAATTTGCGCCCTGCGCCCATTCCCCCGCGCTGAACC
Source organism: Marinovum sp. PR37 (assembly GCF_028807375.1). Taxonomy (NCBI): domain Bacteria; kingdom Pseudomonadati; phylum Pseudomonadota; class Alphaproteobacteria; order Rhodobacterales; family Roseobacteraceae; genus Marinovum; species Marinovum sp. PR37. The sequence continues at coordinate 8,174 of NZ_JARAML010000026.1, forward strand.
CCGAGGACCGATATGCCCAAAAGAACCGATATCCAGTCGATCATGATCATTGGCGCGGGGCCGATTGTCATCGGACAGGCCTGCGAGTTCGATTACTCCGGTGCCCAGGCCTGCAAGGCCCTGCGCGAAGAGGGCTACCGGGTGATCCTGGTGAACTCCAACCCGGCGACGATCATGACCGATCCGGGCCTGGCCGATGCCACCTATATCGAGCCGATCACCCCCGAGGTCGTGGCGAAGATCATCGAGAAGGAGCGCCCCGACGCGCTCTTGCCCACCATGGGCGGGCAGACCGGTCTCAACACCTCGCTGGCGCTGGAAGAGATGGGCGTGCTCGAGAAATTCGGCGTCGAGATGATCGGGGCCAAGCGCGACGCCATCGAAATGGCCGAAGACCGCAAGCTGTTCCGCGAGGCGATGGACCGGATCGGCCTGGAAAACCCCAAGGCGACGATCATCACCGCGCCGAAACGCGCCAATGGCAGCGCCGATCTCGATGCCGGCGTGCAGATGGCGCTGGATGAGCTGGAGGAGATCGGCCTGCCGGCGATCATCCGCCCGGCCTTTACCCTCGGCGGCACCGGCGGCGGCGTGGCCTATAACCGCGAGGATTACATCCACTATTGCCGCACCGGCATGGATGCCTCGCCGGTCAACCAGATCCTGGTGGATGAGTCGCTCTTGGGCTGGAAGGAATTCGAGATGGAGGTCGTCCGCGACAAGGCGGACAATGCGATCATCGTCTGCGCCATCGAGAACGTTGATCCGATGGGCGTGCATACCGGCGATTCGATCACCGTCGCCCCGGCGCTGACCCTGACCGATAAGGAATACCAGATCATGCGCAACGGCTCGATCGCCGTGCTGCGCGAAATCGGGGTCGAGACCGGCGGATCGAACGTGCAATGGGCGGTGAACCCCGAAGACGGCCGCATGGTGGTGATTGAAATGAACCCGCGCGTGTCACGCTCTTCGGCGCTGGCGTCGAAGGCGACCGGTTTCCCGATTGCCAAGATCGCCGCCAAGCTGGCGGTCGGTTACACGCTGGATGAGCTGGACAATGACATCACCAAGGTCACGCCCGCCAGCTTCGAGCCGACCATCGACTATGTGGTCACCAAGATCCCGAAGTTCGCCTTCGAGAAATTCCCCGGCTCCGAGCCCTATCTCACCACCGCGATGAAATCTGTGGGCGAGGCGATGGCCATCGGCCGCACCATCCACGAGTCGCTGCAAAAGGCGCTGGCCTCGATGGAATCGGGCCTCACCGGTTTCGACGAGGTCAAGATCGAGGGCGCGCCGGAGAAAAGCGCCGTGATCAAGGCGATCAGCCAGCAGACCCCGGATCGGATGCGCACGATCGCCCAGGCGATGCGCCACGGGCTGTCGGACGAGGAAATCCACGCCACCACGATGTTCGACCCCTGGTTCCTGGCCCGCATCCGCGAGATCGTCGAGGCCGAGGAGCAGGTGAAGGCCGAGGGGCTGCCGGGCGACGAGGCCGGGCTGCGCCATCTCAAGATGATGGGCTTCACCGATGCGCGGCTGGCGAAACTCACCGGCTTTTCCGAGAAGGACGTGCGCAACCGGCGGATCGCCAAGAACGTGGTCGCCGCCTTCAAGCGGATCGACACCTGCGCCGCCGAGTTCGAGGCGCAGACCCCCTATATGTATTCCACCTACGAGGCCCCGATGATGGGCGAAGTGGAATGCGAGGCGCGGCCCTCGGACAAGAAGAAGGTCGTCATCCTCGGCGGCGGCCCGAACCGGATCGGCCAGGGGATCGAGTTCGACTATTGCTGCTGTCACGCCTGTTTCGCGCTGACCGACGCGGGCTACGAGACCATCATGGTCAACTGCAACCCCGAGACCGTCTCGACCGACTATGACACCTCGGACCGGCTGTATTTCGAGCCGCTGACCTTCGAGCATGTGATGGAGATCCTGCGTGTGGAGCAGGACAACGGCACGCTGCACGGCGTCATCGTGCAGTTCGGCGGCCAGACCCCGCTGAAGTTGGCCAATGCGCTCGAGGCCGAGGGCATCCCGATCCTCGGCACCACGCCCGACGCCATCGACCTGGCCGAAGACCGCGAGCGGTTCCAGGCGCTGGTCAACGAGTTGGGGCTGAAGCAGCCGAAAAACGGCATCGCCTCGACCGATGCCCAGGCGCTGGCGATTGCCGAGGACATCGGCTTTCCGCTGGTGATCCGTCCGTCTTACGTGCTGGGCGGCCGCGCGATGGAGATCGTCCGCGACATGGGCCACCTCGAACGCTACATTAACGAGGCGGTCGTGGTGTCCGGCGACAGCCCGGTGCTGCTGGATTCGTATCTGTCGGGCGCGGTGGAGCTGGACGTCGACGCGCTCTGCGATGGCGCGCAGGTCCATGTGGCGGGCATCATGCAGCACATCGAAGAGGCCGGCGTGCACTCGGGCGACAGTGCCTGTTCGCTGCCGCCCTATTCGCTGGGCAAGGACGTGCTGGACGAGATCAAGGCGCAGACCGAGGCACTGGCCAAAGCGTTGAACGTGGTCGGGTTGATGAACATCCAGTTCGCGGTCAAGGGGGATGATATCTACCTGATCGAGGTCAACCCGCGTGCCTCGCGCACCGTGCCCTTCGTCGCCAAGGCCACCGACAGCGCGATTGCCTCCATCGCCGCGCGGGTGATGGCGGGCGAGAAATTGTCGGCCTTCCCGATGCGCCCGGCCTATCCCGAGAACGCCGATTACGACACCGTGCTGCCGCTGGCCGATCCGATGACCCTGGCCGACCCGAATATGCCCTGGTTCTCGGTCAAGGAAGCGGTGCTGCCCTTTGCCCGTTTCCCCGGTGTCGACACGATTCTCGGGCCGGAAATGCGCTCGACCGGCGAAGTCATGGGCTGGGATCGCAGCTTTGCCCGCGCCTTTCTCAAGGCGCAGATGGGTGCCGGCATGGTTCTGCCGGAGGGCGGCAAGGTCTTCTTCTCGATCAAGGACGCTGACAAGACGCCGGCGCTGGTGGATGCCGCGCAGATCCTCGACGGGCTGGGCTTTTCCATCGTGGCCACCGCGGGCACGGCGAAATTCCTGGCCGAGCAGGGGATCAAGGCGGAGCTGGTCAAGAAGGTCTATGAGGGGCGGCCGAACGTCGTCGACATGTTGAAGAACGGCGAGATTTCCCTGGTGATGAACAACACGGAAGGTGCGGCGGCGGTGGAGGATTCCCGCGAAATCCGCTCGGTCGCGCTTTATGACAAGATCCCCTATTTCACCACCGCCGCCGCGGCCCATGCCGCAGCCCGTGCGATGCAGGCCCGGTCGGAAGGCGAATTGGTGGTGAAGGCGTTGCAGGGGTAATACGGGCCGCCCCGCCGTGCGCGGGGCGAGCCGTGCCGGCCTAGTTCAGAACCGCCAGTCGAACTGGCGGATCAGGGTCACGCTGGCCTTGTACTGGTCTTCGGATTCGGTGACCGGGCTGTCCTGGAAATCGTTCATCAGCCGGTCATAGCCCAGCGTCCCCTCGATCGACCAGATATCGGTCAGCTCACGGCGGGCGCTGATTTCGGCACCGACGGATTTCAGCCCGCCCTCGGCGGAATAGGTGGCGAGGTTGGGGGCGGAATTGGGCACCGAGAAATAGGTGTCGGCATATTCCTCATTGGCAAAGCTCATCCGCGGGCCGACGCGGATCGTGGTGCGGGCATCGGGGCGCAAAATGGCGTCGGCGGCCAGATCGGCGACAACGCCCTCATGGCCGTTGAACCCCTTGCGCACCGCCGCCGAAACCTCGGCGTTGTCCCAGCTGTATTTCGCCTTCAGGCCAACTTCCAGCGTCCAGTCGACATCATCCATGCCCCGGAACCTGGCATAGTCCGAAGCCTCGCGTTCGCCGATGTAGCCGAAGGACGGCGCGATGGTGAAGCCGGTGGTGTCGCCACCACCCAGGGACAGCGACCCGAGGCTCAGCGAATGCAGGCTGCCTTGAAAGGCGGGGCGAGAGCTGTATTCCTCGGAGCCTTCGTATTCCGGCGCATAGGCCAGGCCGCCGCCGAGTTCAAAGGCGATCTGGTTGCTCTGGGCCAGGGCGGCGGCAGGCAGGACAACAACGGCAAGCGCGGCAAGGCAGGGGGTGGAACGGCGGGGCATAAAGACCTCCTATGCAGACATTTCATGGCCCGTGAGTCCGGGCCTGACCAAGCAGTGTAGCGTGGCGGCGGCCGAGGGCCAGCCCGGCCACGCCGGTTTCAGGCGAAATAACCCCACCACAGCAGGAATACGCCGAGGATGACCCGGTAGATCACATAAGGCGTGAAGCTGACCGAGCGCAGCAGCCGCATCATCAGCGCCAGCGCGAGCAGTGCCGCGGCAAAGGCAAAGACCGCGCCGATGCCGGCCAGCCGCAGCATTTGCCAATCTGCCTCGCCCACCACTTCGGCGCCAAGCAGCGCGCCCGAGGCGAGGATCGTCGGGATCGACATCAGCATCGACAGCCGCGCCGCATCGGGCCGCGCATAGCCCAGCGCCCGCGCGCCGGTGATCACGATGCCCGAGCGCGAGGTACCGGGGATCAGCGCCACCGCCTGCCAGAACCCGAGGATCCAGGCGTGACGGGTGGACCAGTCGCCCGCCCCGAGGTCCGAGGTGCCTTTCTGGTCGGCCCACCAGAGCACCAGGCCGAAGATCAGCATCGTCCAGCCGATCACCGTGACGCTGCGCATCGCGTCGTCGAGGCCTGTGAGCTTGAGCAGAAGGCCGATCAGGATCACCGGCACCGTGGCCACCAGCAGCAAAAAGGCCAGCCGTGCGCCCGCCGTGTCGGTCTTGCCGCGCGCCAGCCGGGGCAGACCGGCCAGAGCGCCCCGCACGTCGGACCAGAAATACAGGATCACCGCGCCAAGCGTGCCGACATGGACGGCGACGTCGATCGCCTGCCCCTGGTCGGCCATGCCGGTGAGATTCGGCAAGAGGATCAGGTGGCCAGAGCTGGAGACAGGCAGGAATTCCGTGATACCCTGGATCGCGGCCACAAGCAGAAGGTGAAATAGCGACATCCGGCACGGCCCTCTGGAAAATATGCCGTCTCTATAAACCCATAGGAAAACATAGGGAAACCGGAATATAGGTCCGATTCGGACCTGAAATTTCTGCTATGCGGCGAATTATCCTGCCGCAAAGCTCGTTTTACTGGATAAAAGGTCAGCACTTCTGACTTTTCATGGGCGAAGCCCTGTTGTAAAAGCACGCCAACAGCCAAACAACCCGGAGCTCCAGCGATATGGCCAAGCAGCCCATGTTGAAATTCGTGCAAATCGAGCGCGATATGCCGGTCAAACGCGATGCGAATGTGCGCAACAGCGATTTCGACGAGATCTATGCCGAGTTCGCCCGTGCCAAGGCCGAAGAGCAGTCCAGCCGGTGCAGCCAATGCGGCGTGCCCTACTGCCAGAGCCATTGCCCGCTGCACAACAACATCCCCGACTGGCTTCACCTGACCGCGACCGGCCGCCTGCAAGAGGCCTATGAGGTCAGCCAGGCCACCAATACCTTCCCCGAGATCTGCGGCCGCATCTGCCCGCAGGACCGGCTCTGCGAAGGCAACTGCGTGATCGAGCAGTCGGGTCACGGCACCGTGACCATCGGTTCGGTCGAGAAATACATCACCGACACCGCCTGGAAAAACGGCTGGGTGCTGCCCGCCAATCCGGCGCAGGAACGCGCGGAAAGCGTCGGCATCATCGGCGCCGGCCCCGGTGGCCTCGCGGCCGCCGACATGCTGCGCCGCGCCGGGGTGCAGGTGACCGTCTATGACCGCTACGACCGCGCCGGCGGGCTGCTGACCTACGGCATTCCCGGCTTCAAGCTGGAAAAGGACGTGGTCGAGCGCCGCAACAAGCAGCTCGAAGCCGGCGGCGTGACCTTCAAACTGAATTGCAACGTCGGCGAGGACATCACCTTCGAAGAGATCCGCGCCGACCATGACGCGGTGATCATCGCCACCGGCGTCTACAAGTCGCGCGATCTGAAAGGCCCCGGCAGCGGCGCCAACGGGATCGTCAAGGCGATCGATTATCTCACCGCCTCGAACCGCGCGGCCAATTTCGGCGACAGCGTGCCCGAGTTCGAAAGCGGCGAGCTCAATGCCAAAGGCAAGAAGGTTGTCGTGATCGGCGGCGGCGACACCGCGATGGACTGTGTCCGGACCGCCGTGCGCCAGGGCGCCGAGAGCGTGAAGTGCCTGTATCGTCGCGACCGCACCAACATGCCCGGCTCGCAGCGCGAGGTGGCAAATGCCGAGGAAGAGGGCGTGCAGTTCGAATGGCTGACCGCGCCGCAGGGCTTTGCCGGCGATGACGTGACCGGTGTGATGGTGCAGCGCATGCGCCTGGGCCACCCCGACGCCACCGGCCGCCAGGCGCCCGAGGTGATCGAGGGATCCGATTATGTCGAGGACGCCGATCTGGTGATCAAGGCGCTGGGCTTCGAGCCCGAGGACCTGCCCACACTCTGGGGCGCGCCCGAGCTGTCGGTCACCCGCTGGGGCACCGTCAAGGCCGAGTTCGAGACCGGGGCCACCGATCTCGAGGGCGTCTATGCCGTTGGCGACATCGTGCGCGGCGCCTCGCTGGTGGTCTGGGCGATCCGTGACGGGCGCGATTGTGCCACGGCGATCCTCAAGCGGTTCGACGCCAAGCAGACGTCGGCCATCGCCGCCGAGTAATTTTCGCGGCCCCCGCCCGGCGCGGGGCTGCTCAGAGATATCAATGAGACCGGGGCGCCGCGGCGCCGTCCGGTCGCCAGAGGGAGACCCTCCAATGACCAAATATGATGCCGAATGGGTGCGCGCCGAGGAAGCCAAGCGCAAGTGGATGGAAGAAAACGGCCTGTTCCGCGAGGAGCATGAGCATTCCTCCTGCGGCGTGGGCCTCGTGGTGGCGCAGGACGGCAAGCCCTCGCGCAAGGTGGTGGAAAACGGCATCAACGCGCTCAAGGCGATCTGGCACCGAGGTGCCGTCGACGCCGATGGCATGACCGGCGACGGTGCCGGCATCCATGTGCAGATCCCGGTCAGGTTCTTCTACGACCAGGTTCGCCGCACCGGTCACGAACCGCGCGAGGATCAGCTTCTGGCGGTCGGTCAGGTGTTCCTGCCGCGCACCGATTTCGGAGGCCAGGAAATCTGCCGGACCATCGTCGAGACCGAAGTCCTGCGCATGGGCTATTACATCTACGGCTGGCGGCATGTGCCGGTCGACATCTCGGTGCTGGGCGAAAAGGCCAATGCCACCCGGCCCGAGATCGAGCAGATCCTGATTTCCAATTCCAAGGGCGTGGATGAGGAACAATTCGAACGCGAACTCTATGTCATTCGCCGCCGCATCGAAAAGGCCGCCGCCGCAGCCGGCGTGCAGCAGCTCTACCTCGCCTCGCTGTCCTGCCGGTCGATCATCTACAAGGGCATGATGCTGGCCGAGCAGGTCGCGGAATTCTATCCCGATCTCAAGGACGAGCGTTTTGCCTCGGCCTTCGCGATTTATCACCAGCGGTATTCCACCAACACCTTCCCGCAGTGGTGGCTGGCCCAGCCGTTCCGCATGCTCGCCCACAACGGCGAGATCAACACGCTGAAAGGCAACCTTAACTGGATGCGCAGCCACGAAATCCGCATGGCCTCGGCGACCTTTGGCGACTTTGCCGACGACATCAAGCCGATCGTGGCGCAGGGGTCGTCGGATTCGGCGGCGCTGGATTCGGTGTTCGAGGTGCTGGTGCGCGCGGGCCGCTCGGCGCCGATGGCCAAGACCATGCTGGTGCCGGAATCCTGGTCGAAACAGGCGGTGGAACTGCCGCAGGCCTGGCGCGACATGTATTCCTACTGCAACTCCGTGATGGAGCCCTGGGACGGTCCCGCCGCCCTGGCGATGACCGATGGCCGCTGGGTCTGCGCCGGCCTCGACCGCAACGGCCTGCGGCCGATGCGCTACGTTGTCACCGGCGAGGGCCTGGTGATTGCCGGCTCCGAGGCCGGCATGGTGCCGGTGGACGAGGCGACCGTGGTGGAAAAGGGCGCGCTCGGTCCGGGCCAGCTTCTTGCCGTCGACATGAAGGATGGCAAGCTCTACCACGATACCGAGATCAAGGATAAATTGGCCAATGCCCGGCCTTTCGGCGAATGGGTCGGCAAGATCAGCGAGCTGGACGACGCCCTGTCGCAGGTCACCGAAAAGGCGCTGCACCAGGGCGACGACCTGCGCAAACGCCAGATCGCCGCTGGCTACAGCATCGAGGAACTCGAGCAGGTGCTGGCGCCAATGGCCGAGGATGGCAAGGAAATGATCGCCTCGATGGGCGACGATACACCGTCGGCGGTCCTGTCGACCAAGTATCGCCCGCTGAGCCATTATTTCCGCCAGAACTTCAGCCAGGTCACCAACCCGCCGATCGACAGCCTGCGCGAATACCGGGTGATGAGCCTCAAGACGCGCTTCGGCAACCTCAAGAACGTGCTGGATGAATCCTCGGCCCAGACCGAGATTCTCGTCGTCGACAGCCCGTTTGTTGGCAATGCGCAGTTCGAAGAGCTGAAGCGGCATTTCAACGCCGACATGGTGACCATCGATTGTACCTTCCCGGTGGACGGCGGCGATGGCGCCCTGCGCCGCGGGTTGGAACGTATCCGGGCTGAGGCCGAGGATGCGGTGCGCTCCGGCGCCGGTCACCTGGTGCTGACCGACGCGGGGCTTGGCGCCGAAAAGGTCGGCATGCCGATGATCCTGGCCACCAGCGCGGTGCACAGCCACCTGACGCGCAAGGGCCTGCGCACCTTCTGCTCGCTCAACGTGCAATCGGCGGAATGTATCGACCCGCATTACTTTGCCGTGCTGATCGGGTCCGGCGCGACCATCGTCAACGCCTATCTGGCCGAAGACAGCCTGGCCGACCGCATCGACCGCGGGCTGCTTGATGGCACGTTGACCGAGAATGTGGCGCGCTATCGCAATGCCGTGGATCAGGGCCTGCTCAAGATCATGTCCAAGATGGGCATTTCGGTGCTCTCGTCCTATCGGGGCGGTCTCAACTTCGAGGCCGTCGGGCTGAGCCGTGCGATGTGTGCCGAATATTTCCCCGGCATGCTCAGCCGCATCTCCGGCATCGGTGTGTCGGGCGTGCAAAAGAAGCTCGAGAACGTCCATGCGCTGGCCTACAAGCAGGGCCGTGACGTGCTGCCGATCGGCGGCTTCTACAAGGCGCGGAAAACCGGCGAGAGCCACGCCTGGGGTGCGCAGACCATGCACATGATGCAGATGGCCTGTAACACCGCCTCTTACGCACTGTGGAAGAAATACAGCCATGCGATGCAGGCCAACCCGCCGATTCACCTGCGCGACCTGTTGGCGATCAAGCCGCTGGGCGAAGCAATCGCGGTGGAAGAGGTGGAAAGCGTCACCGCGATCCGCAAGCGTTTCGTCACGCCCGGCATGTCGCTCGGTGCGCTCAGCCCCGAGGCGCACAAGACGCTGAACGTGGCGATGAACCGCATCGGCGCGCGTTCTGACAGTGGCGAGGGCGGCGAGGATCCGGCGCATTTCGTGCCCGAGCCCAATGGCGACAACCCCTCGGCCAAGATCAAGCAGGTGGCCTCGGGCCGCTTCGGCGTGACCGCCGAATACCTGAACCAGTGCGAAGAACTGGAGATCAAGGTGGCCCAGGGCGCCAAGCCCGGCGAGGGTGGCCAGCTGCCCGGCATGAAGGTCACCGATCTGATCGCCCGCCTGCGGCATTCGACCAAGGGCGTGACGCTGATCTCGCCGCCGCCGCACCATGACATCTATTCGATCGAGGACCTGGCGCAGCTGATCTACGATCTCAAGCAGATCAACCCGCGCTGCAAGGTGACGGTGAAACTGGTGGCCTCCTCCGGTGTCGGCACCATCGCCGCCGGTGTGGCCAAGGCCAAGGCCGACGTGATCCTGATTTCGGGCCACAATGGCGGCACGGGGGCGTCGCCCGCGACCTCGATCAAATACGCCGGTCTGCCCTGGGAGATGGGCCTGACCGAGGCGCATCAGGTTCTCGCGATGAACAACCTGCGGTCGCGCATCACGCTGCGCACCGACGGCGGGCTGCGCACCGGGCGCGATATCGTCATGGCGGCGATGATGGGGGCCGAGGAATACGGCATCGGCACCGCCGCGCTGATCGCCATGGGCTGCATCATGGTGCGTCAGTGCCAGTCGAACACCTGCCCGGTGGGCGTCTGCACCCAGGACGAGAGCCTGCGCGCCAAGTTCACCGGCAATGCCGACAAGGTGGTCAACCTGATCACCTTCTACGCCCAGGAAGTGCGCGAAGTGCTGGCCTCGATCGGCGCGCGTTCGCTCGATGACGTGCTGGGGCGGGCCGATCTGCTGACCCAGGTCAGCCGCGGCTCCGATCACCTCGACGATCTCGATCTGAACCCGCTGTTGATCACCGTCGATGGCGCGCATGACATCACCTACGACCGCAACAAGCCGCGCAACGCGGTGCCGGACACGCTGGATGCGGAGATTGTGCGGGATGCTCAGCGCTTCCTCGAGGATGGCGAGAAGATGCAGCTGCAATATGCGGTGCAGAACACCCACCGCACCGTGGGTACCCGCACCTCGAGCCACATCGTCAAGAACTTCGGCATGCGCAACGTGCTTCAGCCCGATCACCTGACGGTCAAGCTGCAAGGCTCGGCCGGCCAGTCGCTGGGCGCCTTCGCCGCGCCGGGGCTGAAGCTCGAGGTGTCGGGCGACGCCAACGATTATGTCGGCAAGGGCCTTTCCGGCGGCACCATTGTTGTGCGCCCGCCGATGGCCAGCCCGCTGACCGCGCGCGACAACACGATCATCGGCAACACCGTGCTTTATGGTGCGACCGACGGCTATCTCTTTGCCGCCGGCCGCGCGGGCGAGCGTTTCGCGGTGCGCAACTCGGGCGCCAAGGTGGTGATCGAGGGCTGCGGTTCGAACGGTTGTGAATACATGACCGGCGGCGTGGCGGTGATCCTCGGCAGCATCGGCGCCAACTTTGGCGCCGGGATGACCGGCGGCATGGCCTATATCTACGATCCCGCAGGCGCGGCGACCAAGCTGATCAACATGGAGACGCTGACCGTCAATCCGGTGGCCGTGGAGCATTGGGAAAGCCAGCTGCGCGAGCTGATCGAACGCCATCTGGAGGAAACCGGCAGCCGCGCCGCGGCCGATATCCTCCAGCACTGGGAGGCGGAGAAAGGCAACTTCCTCCAGGTCTGCCCGCTGGAGATGCTCGACAAGCTGCCGCATCCGCTGACCGTGGAAGAGGCGGCGGTGCCGGCCGAATAGGCTCCGGCATCGACAACGAGGATCAGGGCGCGCCGGGGGAAACCGCGGCGCGCCTTTTCCGTCGCCGTGGCCGCGCTGGGGCGGCGTCGGCGCCGGGCAGTTGGCCGGTGCCGCCCGGATTGCGCGCCGTCAGCGCAACATGGCGCGGAACTCGGCGTTCCTCCGGAGGGTCATGTCTTTCATGCAGGCGTAATAGATCGCCTGGTCGAGGCTGCCACCATGCCCAAGCTCCTGCTCGCATGTTGAATCGCGCCGTTTGAGCCATTGGCGCTGCTGGGCCAGCAGCGCCGGCCCGGTGCCGCGCGCATCGGCCCGGGGCTTCAGTCGCTTCCACAGCTTGTTCAGCTCGGCGTCGGCGTGTTGCCATCGCGCGTGTTCGCATTCGGTGGCGTCCGCGGAGGTCGTGCCGGCGCAGGCGGCCTGAGCCGATCCCAGGTCAGGCAGGAGAAAGAGAAGCGCGGCCGAATAGATGAGCAAAATACGCATGGTCAGAATCCTTCTGCTAAAGTCTGGATGCTATCAAATCAGAGCGGCGCGGGACACAGTTGCGTCCGGGAACCGAAGGCGCGCAGGTTGCCGCAAATCTCCACCGCAAAAGGCAAACGGCAGGATGGCGACCGCGATTGTTGGCCTAGGATTGGTCAGGATCAGAGGCTAATGTGCGGCCATGGCAGGCAAGGCAAAACTGAAGAAAAAGGCAGCGGCACACCGCACGCCGTTCCGGCCGCATCGCTGGGTTCGGCGCTGGGTGCTGCGGACGATTTCGGTGGCGTTTCTGCTGGCGGTCTTTGCGGTGATCCTGTTTTCCGTCTTCAATCCGCCGCAGACGCTCTACATGCGGCAGGAGCGCGCGCGTCTGGGCGAGATCGATCATGTCTGGGTGCGGATGGAGCACATCGCCCCGGTGATGGCGCGATCCGCCGTGGCGGCCGAGGATGCAAATTACTGCCAGCATTGGGGGTTCGACGTCGAAGCGATCAAGGCGGCGATGGCCGATGGCGGCAGTCGCGGCGCCTCGACGATCAGCCAGCAGGTGGTGAAGAATGTCTATCTCTGGCACGGGCGAGACTGGTCGCGGAAATTGCTCGAAGCGGCGATCACGCCGCTGGTCGAGGCCGTCTGGTCGAAACGGCGCATTCTCGAGGTCTACCTCAACGTGGCGGAGTTCGATGAAGGTGTCTTTGGTGTCGAGGCCGCGGCGCGGCATTACTTCGGCGTCGGCCCCGGCGAGCTGACCCCGGACCAGGCGGCGCGGCTGGCGGCGGTGCTGCCCAACCCCAAGGAACGCTCGGCCAGCCAGCCCTCGGCCAGCCTCCGCAGGCGCTCGGGCTCGATCCTCGACGGCGCCGCGACCATCGAGCGGGACGGGCGGGCCGACTGTTTCCAGTAACGTCTCAGCTTTCGGCCTTGCGGTGGCGCAGGCGTGACATGGCGCGATGAAGAGTGTTCGAGATTGCGCGTGTTTCGATCCGGCAGGCGCGGGTCTGCCAGTTGACGAGCGACAACGATGATCTCGAATGCCCGGGCCGTTCGCGGATGAAGAGCTTTGAGCGGATCAGCCCTTGAACGGCGCCATTCCGGCGCGGGCCAGTTCGTCGGCGCGTTCGTTTTCGGGATGGCCGGCGTGGCCCTTGACCCATTCCCAGGTTACTTCGTGGCGGGATTGCGCCGCGTCCAGTCGCTGCCAGAGCTCGACATTCTTGACCGGTTTCTTGGCGGAGGTCTTCCAGCCGTTGCGCTTCCAGCCGTGGATCCAGCCGGTGACGCCGTTTTTGACATAGGCGCTGTCAGTGACCACGGTGATCTTTGACGCGCGCTCCAGCGCCTCGAGCGCGTGGATCGCTGCCAGAAGCTCCATCCGGTTGTTGGTGGTCCTGGCTTCACCGCCCTTGAGTTCGCGCTCCTTGACGACCCGGTCGCCTTCCTTGGCCTGCATCAGCGCACCCCAGCCACCGGGGCCGGGATTGCCGGAACAGGCGCCGTCGGTATAGGCGAAAAGCTCGGTCATCTGGGGCTCCTTGGCTGCGGTCTGCTGCCAGATGGCAAAGCCGGCGGCAGGTTGCAAGGGCGGATGCGCGGATGCAGGCGAAGCTGTGGTCGCCGCCACGCCGGGGTCGCCGCCCGGGCCTGCCCGCCAGCTCCGAAGGACGGCCGCCAAGCCCCCTATCAGGCCGGCTGACGCAGCACCCGGGGCACCTTGAACTCGACGTTTTCGCGGGCGGTTTCGATCTGTTCCACGGTCACGTCATAGCGCGCACGGAAGGCGTCGATCACCTCGTTGACCAGAACCTCGGGTGCCGAGGCCCCGGCGGTGACGCCAAGGCTGCGGATGCCCTCGAGTGCCCGCCAGTCGATGTCGGTGGCGCGCTGGACCAGTTGCGAATAGGCGCAGCCGGCGCGGCGGCCGACCTCGACCAGGCGGCGGGAATTCGAGGAATTGGGCGCGCCCACCACCAGCATCGCATCACAGCGCGCGGCCATCGCCTTGACCGATTCCTGCCGGTTGGTGGTGGCGTAGCAGATGTCTTCCTTGTGCGGGCCGACAATCGCCGGAAACCGCGCCTGAAGCGCGGCGACGATTTCAGCAGTGTCATCCACCGACAGGGTGGTCTGGGTGACGAAGGCGATGCGCTCGGGGTCGCGCACCGCGACCCGAGCCACGTCTTCCACCGTTTCCACCAGAAGCACCTCGCCTTCGGGCAGCTGGCCCATGGTGCCCACCGTCTCGGGGTGGCCGGCGTGGCCGATCATGATCATCTGAAGGCCGTTCTCGGCATGGCGCTGGGCCTCGATATGGACCTTGGACACCAGCGGACAGGTGGCATCGACAAAGACCATCTCGCGGGCTTCGGCGGCTTGTGGCACCGACTTCGGCACACCATGGGCCGAGAAGATCACCGGCCGATCGTCGGGACATTCCTCAAGCTCTTCGACAAACACCGCACCCTTGGCCTTGAGATCGTCGACGACGAATTTGTTGTGCACGATCTCATGGCGGACATAGACCGGCGCGCCCCATTTCTCGAGCGCCATTTCGACGATCTTGATCGCCCGGTCGACGCCTGCACAAAAGCCGCGCGGCGCGGCGAGATAAAGCGTAAGCTGGGGCTGGTCGGTCATGGCGGTCTCCGGGGCTGTTGTCGCCGAGGTAATGCTTCTGGGCGCTTGCGTCCAGTGGGCGGGGCGTTCACGCGCCAGTGATTTGACCTTCCGGCGCTGGAAGCCCCGAGCCGGAAGGCACCCAAATGGAGAGACAAGCATGTTGAGACAGGGCATCATTCTCGCGGCAATGGCGCTGGCCGGACCTTTGGCCGCCGCAAGTGACAGACCGGAGGATGCGGCGGGTGAGTTCCCCTATTGGGATGAAGCCGAGGTGGCGCGCGGCGCGACGCTTTATGCCGAGACCTGCGCCGCCTGTCACGGTGCGGCGCTGGAAGGGGCCGAGGATTGGCGCGGGCGCAACGAGGATGGCAGCTTTCGCGCGCCACCGCATGACGAGACCGGCCACACCTGGCATCACGCCGATGCGCAGCTTTTCGCGATCACCAAATTCGGCACCGAAGAGGTGACCGGCGGCGCCGTGGTGTCCGACATGCAGGGCTTTGGCGAGGTGCTGACCGACGATGAGATCCGTGCCGTGCTGGCCTTTATCAAGGCGCAATGGCCAGAGCGCGTCATCGCCCGGCACAACGAGCTGAACCGCCGGTTCGAGGCGCAGCAGCAATAACCGCAACGCCTTCCATCCGGACAGGCCCGCGCATTTGCTGCGCGCCAGGAGTATCGAAACCCTTGGCGTTCAGAGTTGCGCGGTGCCCCAGGCCAGCACGGCATAGCGACCGGTCTTGGCCACGGTGACCAGGGCCAGGAACAGCAAGAAGCGCGTGCGAAGCACACCGGCGATGACGGTGACGCCATCGCCGAAGGGCGCCCAGCTCAGCAGCAGCGTCCAGTAGCCCCATTTGGCATACCACCGTTCCGCCCGCGCCATTGCGGGGCGGGACACCGGAAACCAGCGGCGGTCCTCATATTGCGCAGCGAACCGGCCCATCGCATAATTCACGCAAGAGCCAAGAGTATTGCCCAAGCTCGCCCAGAAGAGCAGCAGGCCCAAAGGGGCCGAGCCGCGCAACTGCATGCCGACAAACACCACTTCCGACTGGAACGGCAAGAGCGTCGCGGCACCAAAGGCTGCCGCGAACAGCGTGAACAGTGACACGATTTCGCTCAAGCCGGTTCGCCCGGATCAGCCTGCGGCAGCCGAGGCCGTCCGGTCTTCCTGGTGTTCGCGAGGCGGTCGTCCAATGACTTCGCGGAGCCCGTCGAGCTCGATGAAATTGTCGGCCTGACGTCTGAGTTCATCGGCGATCATCGGTGGCTGGCTGCGAATGGTCGACACCACAGAGACCCGCACGCCCTGACGCTGGAGGCTTTCCACCAGCGGCCGGAAATCCCCATCTCCGGAAAACAGAACGATATGATCCACGCGCGGCGCAAGCTCCATGGCATCGACCGTGAGTTCGATATCCATATTGCCCTTGACCTTGCGGCGGCCCTGGCTGTCGGTGTATTCCTTGGCTGGCTTGGTCACCATGGTGAAGCCGTTGTAGTGCAGCCAATCGACAAGTGGGCGGATCGGTGAGTACTCTTCGTTCTCGAGCAGCGCCGTGTAGTAGAACGCGCGCAAAAGCTTGCCGCGTCGCACGAACTCCTGCCGGAGAAGCTTGTAGTCGATGTCAAATCCCAGCGCCTTGGCAGCCGCATAGAGATTGGAGCCATCGATGAACAGCGCAAGCCGTTCGTCCTTGTAAAACATTAATTGCCCTTCCAATAAGACGGCTCAGGTCCGCTCCGTGAGTGAAAATTTGCGGGTGAGCCTCATAATAGGGTAGTGGAAAAGTCCCGCCCCGCAAGGCATACTTCAAGGAAAAACAGCTATCAAGCACAACCATAGCGGGAAAGTTGCGTTGATTGCGTTGGGTGCGAACCTGCCGCTGCCCCAAAAAACGCCAATAGAGACTGTTCAGGCCGCGATTTTTCGCTTGCAGGAGCGGGGTCTTGCGATTCGTTTGGCCTCACGCTTTTTTGAAACGCCCTGCTTTCCGCCCGGCGCCGGCCCCGATTATATCAACGCCGCGCTGGTCGCGGATTGGCCGGGGACGCCCGAGGCGCTGCTGGCGCTTTTGCATGAGGTCGAGGCCGCGTTTTCCCGCACCCGGGAGGTGCGCTGGGGCATGCGCACGCTCGATCTTGACCTGATTGCGCTGGGGGATGCGGTGCTGCCGGACCGCGAAACCTGGGCCGCCTGGCGCGGTCTGCCGCTCGCGGATCAGATGCGTAGGGCGCCGGATCAGCTTATTCTGCCGCATCCGCGGCTCGAGGATCGGGGGTTTGTACTAATGCCCTTGATGGACGTCGCGCCGGACTGGGTGCATCCGGTCACCGGGGTGAGCGTGGCCCGGATGTGCGCGGCGTTGGCGCCGGAGGCCAGGGCAGAAGTCAAGGCCTTGTGATCGCCGCCGGGCAGGGGAATGCGCCAAAAAACCTCCTTGTCAAGCGTTTTGATCCGCTTTATGACCTGACCTTTCTGACAGAACTCGCCAGACGGAGATTCCCCATGGCCCGCGTGACGGTCGAAGATTGCGTTGACAAAGTCCCCAACCGGTTCGAGCTGGTGATGTTGGCCGCCCATCGGGCGCGCGAGATCTCCTCCGGGGCCGCGATTACCGTGGATCGTGACAATGACAAGAACCCGGTTGTCTCGCTGCGCGAGATCGCCGAGGAAACCCAGAGCGCCGATGAACTGCGCGAGCGGATGATCGAAAGCAACCAGACCCAGATCGAGGTCGACGAACCGGAAGAGGACGCCATGGCGCTTCTGATGGGGGCCGAGCCCGACAAGCCGCAGGACGACGACATGTCCGAAGAAAAGCTGCTCCGCGCACTGATGGAGGCTCAGGGCCAGGGGTAACCCCGGCCTGCGGTGACAAGGGTTAGCGATGATTTCTGCCGACGACCTCATCGCGCTTGTCCGCAATTATAATCCCAAGACAAATGAGGCACTGATCCACGCGGCCTATGATTATGGCCGCGAGATGCACGAGGGTCAGTTCCGCCGGTCCGGTGAGCCCTATTTCACCCACCCCGTCGCCGTTGCCGCCATCCTGACCGAGCAACGGCTTGACGATGCCACCATCGTCACCGCGCTCTTGCACGATACGATCGAGGACACCAAGAGCACCTTCAGCCAGATTTCTGACCGTTTCGGCGAAGAAGTCGCTGTTCTGGTCGATGGCGTCACCAAGCTGACCAATCTGCAACTGAACTCGACCGAGACCAAGCAGGCCGAGAACTTCCGCAAGCTCTTCATGGCGATGTCGCGCGACCTGCGCGTGATCCTCGTCAAGCTGGCCGACCGTCTGCACAACATGCGCACGATCAAGGCGATGCGGCCGGAAAAACAGGTGCAGAAGGCGCGCGAGACGATGGACATCTATGCGCCGCTGGCCGGGCGCATGGGGATGCAATGGATGCGCGACGAGCTGGAGGACCTGGCTTTCCGCGTGCTCAACCCTGACGGGCGCGCCAGCATCATCCGCCGCTTCATCACTCTGCAACGCGAAACCGGCGACGTGATCCAGAAGATCACCGGCGACATGCGGTTCGAGCTCGACAAGGCCGGGATCGAGGCCGAGGTCTTTGGCCGCGCCAAGAAACCCTATTCGATCTGGCGCAAGATGCAGGAAAAGGAGATGGGTTTTTCCCGCCTCTCCGACATCTACGGCTTTCGCATCATCACCGACACCGAGGCCGATTGCTATGGCGTGCTGGGCGTGATCCACCAGCGCTGGCGGGCGGTGCCAGGGCGGTTCAAGGATTACATCAGCCAGCCCAAGTCGAACGGCTATCGCTCGATCCACACCACCGTGTCGGGCCGCGACGGCAAGCGGGTCGAGGTGCAGATCCGCACCCGCCAGATGCATGACGTTGCCGAAACCGGCGTCGCGGCGCATTGGTCGTACCGCGATGGCGTGCGCAGCGAGAACCCCTTTGCCGTCGATCCGGCCAAGTGGATTTCCTCGCTCACCGAACAATTCCAGGACGACGAGGATCACGAGGATTTTCTCGAGGCGGTCAAGCTCGAGATGTATTCCGACCAGGTGTTCTGCTTCACCCCCAAGGGTGACGTGATCAAGCTGCCGCGGGGCGGCACGCCCTTGGATTTCGCCTATGCGATCCACACCCGCATCGGTCATGCCTGTGTCGGCGCCAAGGTCGATGGGCTCAGGGTGCCGCTCTGGACCCGGCTCAAGAACGGCCAGTCGGTCGATATCATCACCGCCGACGGCCAGGCGCCCCAGGCCACCTGGCTCGATATCGCGATCACCGGCAAGGCCAAGACCTCGATCCGCCGGGCCCTGCGCGAACAGGACCGTGAACGTTTTGTCCGGCTGGGGCGGGAACTGGCCCGGGCCGCCTTTGAACACGTCGGCCGCAAGGCCAAGGACAAGGTGCTGGAAACCGCCGCCCGCAACCTGCGGCTCGACGGCGCAGAAACGCTCCTGGCCCGGCTGGGCTCGGCCGAGCTGACGACCCGCGCGGTGGTCGAGGCGGTCTATCCCGATCTGGTGACCGAGGACGGCGAAGAGATCGACCGCAAGCGCGCGGTGATCGGCCTGGAAAAGGGGCAGAGCTTCCGCCGGGCGCCCTGTTGCCAGCCGCTGCCGGGCGAACGTATCATCGGCATCACCTTTCGCGGCCAGGGCGTGGTGGTGCACACCATCGATTGCGAAAAGCTTGCCGAATACGAGGATCAGCCCGAGCGCTGGCTCGATCTGCACTGGTCCGAGGGCAAGCATCCGGCCGCCTATGCGGTGACGCTCGAGGTGACGATGAGCAACGACGCCGGCGTGTTGGGCCGGGTCTGCACCTTGATCGGCGGCCACAAGGCGAATATCTCGGACCTTGAATTCATCGACAGAAAACCAGATTTTTACAGACTGCATGTCAACGTCGAGCTGCGGGACGCCGAGCATCTGCACTCGCTGATCACCGCGCTCGAGGCCGAAAGCGATGTCGCCGCCGTCGCGCGGCTGCGCGAAGTCACTCCGATCGCCGCCCGCGCCGAGGCGAACTGAAAGGAATATTCCTCCCGTGGTTTTCAAGCGCCGCGACAGAAAACCGACCCTGCGCGCGTTGTGGGAATTCTTCTGGCCGCGTGGCGGTTGGGGCCGGGCGGCCCGCTATGTGAAACACCGGTTGCGGCGTTTGCCCGATCCGCCGGAAAAGATCGCCCGCGGCATCTGGGCCGGGGTCTTCACCACCTTCACGCCGTTCTACACCCTGCATTTCCTGGTGGCGGCCTTTCTTGCCTTCATCATGCGCGGCAATATCCTGGCGGCGCTGCTGGGCACCTTCTTCGGCAATCCGCTGACCTATGTGCCGATTGCGGTGATCTCGCTTCAGACCGGATATTTCCTGCTCGGCCATGAATTCTCGCCGCATATAGAGCGCACGCTCACCGGCAAGTTCGTCGACGCGGGCGAGGATCTGACGCGCAATTTCTGGGCCTGGGTCAAGGGTCAGCCACCCGATTGGCACGGGCTCGAAGTGTTCTGGGACGACGTCTTTTACCCCTACATGATCGGCGGCATCATCCCCGGCATCGTTGCCGCCACCGCGGCCTATCTGGTGGCCGAGCCGCTGATCCGCGCCTATCAGGCCCGCCGCAAGGGCGCGCTCAAGAAACGTCTTGAGGCGATCCGCGCCAAGGCCGCCGCCAAGAAGGCGGCCGCCGCCGAGGAGGCCCGTGAAAAGGCCGATTGATTAGCGGTTTTCACCGCCCGCGCGGGGCGTTAGCCTGTGCCCGAAGGTAACCGGGGGCACCACATGCAAAAACTCAGGCTCGGCGTGAACATCGACCACGTGGCCACCGTGCGCAATGCGCGGGGCGGCGCGGTTCCCGATCCGCTGCGCGCCGCGGCACTGGCCGAGGCCGCCGGTGCCGACGGCATCACCGCGCATCTGCGCGAGGACCGCCGGCACATCTCGGACGCCGATATCGACGGGCTGATGGCGGCGCTGACGGTGCCGCTGAACTTCGAGATGGCGGCCACCGAAGAGATGCAGAAGATCGCCCTGCGCCACCGGCCGCATGCGGTCTGCATAGTGCCGGAAAAGCGCGAGGAGCGCACCACCGAAGGCGGGCTGGAAGTCGCGCGCGAGGAGAACCGGCTGGCGCATTTCATCGCTCCGCTGCGAGAGGCGGGGTGCCGGGTGTCGATCTTCATCGCCGCCGACCGCCGCCAGATCGAGGCGGCGCACCGCATTGGCGCGCAGGTGATAGAGTTGCACACCGGCGCCTATTGCGATGCCCATGCCGAAGGCCGGTTCGAGGACCGCGACCGCGAGATGGCGGCGATCCGCGACATGGCCGAACACGCGGCGGGCCTCGGCCTCGAGGTGCATGCCGGCCACGGGCTGACCTATGACACCGTGGCCCCGGTCGCCGCTCTGCCGCAGGTGGTCGAACTCAACATCGGCCATTTCCTGATCGGCGAGGCGATCTTTACCGGGCTCGAGGCGGCGATTGCCGAAATGCGCCGTCGGATGGACGACGCCCGCGGCACCGCATGATCCTCGGCATCGGCACCGACCTGTGCAACATCGAGCGGATCGAGGCCATCCTCGCCCGCTTCGGCGACCGCTTCCGCAACCGGGTCTATACCGAGCGCGAACAGGCCCGCGCCGCCCGCCGTCCGCATGAGGCCGCGACCTATGCCAAGCGCTGGGCCGCCAAGGAGGCTTGCTCCAAGGCGCTGGGCACCGGTCTGCGCATGGGCATCGCCTGGAAGGACATGTCGGTGACCAACCTGCGGACCGGCCAGCCGGTGATGCATGTCACCGGCTGGGCAAAGCGCCGGCTCGACGTGCTGACGCCGCCGGGGCATGAGGCGATCCTGCATGTCACCCTGACCGACGATCACCCCTGGGCCCAGGCCACGGTGCTGATCGAGGCGCGGCCGCTGGGCCCGGTCCCGTCCCGGACCTGATCCGGGACCTCGTGGTCCGCGACAGGGGAGGCCCCGGATCAGGTCCGGGGCGGGCTGTCGGGCCTATTCGCCGCGCGGGAAGCGCTGGTTTTCCTCGACGACATTGAGATCCATGTGGTTGCGCATATAGCGCTCCGAGGCCCTTTGCAGCGGCTGGTGGTCCCAGGGGTAATAGGCGCCGTTGCGCAGCGCTTCATAGACCACATGACGCCGGGCCTGGCTTTCGCGGACCCGGGCGTCGAACTGCTCGAGATCCCAGCGGGTGGCGGCCTCGACGCGGAACCGTTCGAGCACCTCGGCATGGTCGGAGCGTTCGGCCAGGTTGGTCAGCTCCTGCGGATCATCCTCGAGGTTGAAGAGCTGTTCGGGATCGAGCGCGCAATTGGTGTATTTCCAGGGTCCCGCCCGCAGGGCGACCAGCGGCGAATAGGAGGCTTCGGCGGCATATTCCATCGCCACCGGGCTCAGCCGGGTCGCGCCATTGCCCAGCGGCACCAGGGTTTCGCCGGTGGTCCAGGGCAGGACCTCCTCCATGCTGACCCCGGCCAGATCGCAGAGTGTCGGGCAGAGATCGATTGTGCTGACCGGCGCCTCGACGAGCCCCGGCGCCATCTGCGGCGCGGCGATCATCAGTGGCACCCGGGCCGAGCCTTCGAGGAAGGACATCTTGAACCACAATCCGCGCTCGCCCAGCATGTCGCCGTGATCCGAGAGAAAGAGGATGATCGCCTCCTGCCGCGTCGCTTCCAGCGCCTCCATCACCTCGCCGATCTTGTCATCGAGATAGGAGATATTGGCAAAATAGGCGCGCCGCGCCCGGCGGATGTCGTCCTGGCCGATGTCGAAGCTGCGCCAGTCGTTGGCGTCGAAGATGCGCTGCGAATGCGGGTCGTGGTCGTCGTAATCCAGCGCCGGCACCTGCGGCAGCAGATGCGCGCAGTCTTCGTAGAGATCCCAGTATTTGCGCCGTGCCACATAAGGGTCATGCGGATGGGTGAAGCTGACCGTCATGCACCAGGGCCGGTCGTCATTGCCCCGCGCGAAGTCATACACCTTGCGGGTGGCGTGATAGGCCACCTCGTCGTCGTATTCCATCTGGTTCGAGATCTCGGCCACGCCGGCGCCGGTGACGCTGCCCATGTTGTGATACCACCAGTCGATGCGTTCGCCGGGCTTGCGGTAATCCGGGGTCCAGCCGAAATCGGCCGGGTAGATATCGGTGGTCAGCCGCTCTTCGAAGCCGTGAAGCTGATCGGGGCCGACGAAATGCATCTTGCCCGACAGGCAGGTGTGATATCCGGCCCGGCGCAGGTGATGGGCATAGGTCGGGATCGACGACGCGAACTCGGCGGCATTGTCATAGACCCCGGTGCCCGAAGGCAGCTGGCCCGACATGAACCCCGCCCGCCCCGGCGCGCAGAGCGGCGAGGCGGTATAGGCATTGGCAAAACAGGTCGACCGCAACGCCAGCTTGCGCAGGTTCGGCGTATGCAGCCAATCGGCCGGGCCGTCGGGAAACAAGGTGCCGTTAAGTTGATCGACCATGAAGATCAGGATGTTGGGCTTGTCCGTCATGTCGGTTCCTTGCGATTTGGCGGCAGCTTGGCAGGCCGGACGCCCCGCCGTAAAGCCCCCATCGCTTGACACCTCCGACATGGGGCCGCATGTAGCCTGCGACAGATAACGCGGGGAGCCCCATGTCCATGGCCGAGGAAAAGAAAGGCAATGCGATCGTCGAGACGATCAAGACCGTTGTCTATGCATTGCTCATCGCGGGCGTGTTCCGCACGGTGTTCTTTCAGCCGTTCTGGATCCCCTCCGGGTCGATGAAGGACACGTTGCTGATCGGCGATTTCCTCTTCGTCAACAAGATGGCCTATGGCTATTCCTATGCCTCCTGCCCGTCGATCATCGTGCCCCGCTTCGGCATCGATCTCGATGCCACCGATTTCTGCGGCTGGGCCGATGGCGACAACAGCCGGCTGTTCGGCTCCGAGCCAGAGCGCGGCGATGTCGTTGTCTTCCGGCATCCGGTGACCGGGCGCGACTTCATCAAGCGGGTGGTGGGCCTGCCGGGCGAGAAGATCCAGGTCCGGGCCGGGCGGCTGCATATCGACGGCACGCCGGTCGAGCTGGAAGCGGATGGCGTTTTCGAAGAGGTCGCCGGCCCGCAGGGACCGCAGCGGCTGAGCCCGCGCTGCTCGAACGCGCCGGTGGGCGACGGGGCGATGTGCGAAAAGGCGAAATTCGTCGAGACCCTGCCCGAAGGCACCGCCCATTCGATCCTCGATATCGGCCGGCAGTCTTCCGACAACACGCCGGTGTTCACCGTGCCCGAAGGGCATTACTTCATGATGGGCGACAATCGCGACAATTCCACCGATTCGCGGTTTCCGCAGCAGGTCGGCGGCGTCGGCTTCGTGCCCTTCGAAAACCTTGTCGGCCGCGCCGACCGGGTGATGTTCTCCTCTGCCGGCAGTTCGATGCTGTTCTTCTGGACCTGGCGGGGTGATCGTTTCTTCAAGGCGATCGAGTGAAGCTCTCGGCAGAGTTGAAGGCGCTTCAGGCGCGGCTTGGGCATGAGTTTGCCGAGCCGCGGCACCTGGTGCATGCGGTGACGCATTCGTCGATGTCGACGCCGACGCGCAGCGACAACCAGCGGCTGGAGTTTCTCGGCGACCGGGTGCTCGGGCTGGTGATGGCCGAGGCGCTTCTAGCCGCCGACAGCCGCGCCACCGAAGGGCAGCTGGCGCCCCGTTTCAACGCGCTGGTGCGCAAGGAGACCTGCGCCGATGTCGCACGGCAGATCGATCTCGGCGCGGCGATGAAGCTGGGCCGGTCCGAGATGCTCTCGGGCGGTCGGCGCAAGATGGCGCTGTTGGGCGATGCGATGGAGGCGGTGATTGCCGCGGTCTATCTGGATGCCGGATTCGAGGCGGCCAAGGCCATGGTGCTGCGGCTCTGGGGCAAGCGGATCGATACGGTCGAGGACGATGCCCGCGACGCCAAGACCAGCCTTCAGGAATGGGCCCAGGCCCGCGGCCAGAACCCGCCGGTCTATGATCAGATCAGCCGCAGCGGACCGGACCATTCGCCGGTGTTCATCATCGAGGTCAGGTTGGAGAGCGGCCAGACCGCCCAGGCCAAAGCCGGATCGAAGCGGCAGGCCGAACATGCGGCGGCCAAGGTGCTGCTGGACAGGTTGAACGGCGGATGACCGGAGGCCTGCGGCGCGGACGCAGGCCTTGCAAATCAGAACAGCGCCATGACGTCGGCGACGGCGCCGGTGGTATTCACCGCCAGCGTGACGCTGAAGGCCAGCGCGGCCGTTGCCACCCTGCGTTTCGGTTCCAGCAGGCCAAGCTCGCGGCGCGGCAGACGGGATTCTTCCTGCGGGATCGGCTCGCACAGCACGCGACGGACCAGCGTCTCCTGCTGGCGCTGCGCGTCGGAGGCCCGTAGACGCGGGACGCCTGTCGTGCGCGCCTGGCGGTCGGTGACGGTCCGAAGCGTCGGGCGCGGACGCGCGGGCGGCCGGGCGAGGGCATCGAGAAAGGTCTGCCGGTCGAGCACGGACTTGGCGTCCAGCCAGGCAATCTCGGTCACCGGGTGGCGCGCCACGAGGGCTTGCGTCAGGCGCGCCAGTTCCACTTCGGCGATCCGTGCGGTATCGGCCGAGACCGAAAGAACATAGTGCCGCGCCTTGCCCTTGCCGCTGCTTTCGAGGGTGACGACAGTGACGGGCGCGCCGGCGCTCGGCCCGATGTCGGGCGGGCGGCGGCTGTGGAGCCTTTCGATATCCTGGCGCAAACGGGTTTCGGTAATGTCGGAGCGTTTGTCGGCCCCGGCAGGCAAGCGCAGGCGGGCGGTGAGTGTGACCTGCGCCTGCGACTGTTTCGGGATTGTTTCGGTGTGAGTGATCATATCGTGAATTTAGGCAGCGATTCGGGCGCAAATTCGGACCAATTTTGGCGAAAATGCCAGATTGTTGAGAATTTCGACAAAAACGCCCGCTCTATTGGCGCCGCACGGGAAACAATTCGCGGCGCGCTCCGGGGCGGTTTCGCCTCTGGTTTTAGCGCCGGATCTGCGTTACTCGCTGTGGATTGTTGACAGGAAACCTGACCCATGACCACACGCGCCGGATTTGTCGCCCTGATCGGAGAGCCCAACGCGGGCAAATCGACCCTCACCAACCGCATGGTGGGCGCGAAAGTGTCGATCGTGACCCACAAGGTCCAGACCACCCGCGCCCGCATTCGCGGCGTGGCGCTGGAGGGCGACAGCCAGATCGTCTTTGTCGATACGCCGGGCCTGTTCAAACCGCGCCGCCGGCTCGACCGGGCGATGGTGGCGGCGGCCTGGGGCGGGGCGGCGGATGCCGATATCGTGGTGCTTCTGGTCGAGGCGCACCGGGGGGTGACCGAGGGGGTGGAGCGCATTCTCGAGGGGCTTGAAGAGATCGGGCAGGGCCGTCGCGTGGCACTGGCGATCAACAAGATCGACCGGGTCAAATCGGACGTGCTGCTGGCGCTGACCGAGGATCTGAACGCCCGCTACGGCTTTGAAGAAACCTTCATGATCTCGGCCGAAAAGGGTTATGGCTGCGACGATCTGAAAAAATGGCTGGCCACGCAATTGCCGGAAGGCCCCTGGCTTTATCCCGAAGACCAGATCGCCGATCTGCCGCTGCGGATGATCGCCGCCGAAATGACGCGCGAAAAGCTGACCCTGCGGCTGCATCAGGAACTGCCCTACCAACTCACCGTCGAAACCGAGAACTGGGAAGAGCGCAAGGACGGCACCGCGCGAATCGACCAGGTGGTCTATGTGGCGCGCGACGGCCACAAGGGCATCGTTCTGGGCAACAAGGGCGAGTCGATCAAGGCAATCTCCAAGGCCGCGCGCGAAGAGCTCGAAGAGTTTCTCGGCCGGCGCGTGCATCTCTTCCTGCAAGTGAAGGTGCGCGAAAAATGGCTGGAAGAGGCGGCGCGCTATTCCGAGATGGGGCTGGATTTCCGCGACGGCAACAGCTGAGACGGTATCGGAGCCCCGGCGGGTCGACCCGGGGCCCCGACAGCGCCGGCGTGCCGGGGGAAGCAGCGCGCCGGCCTGCCACGAGATCGGGCGAGGTAAGGGGATGTCACCGGGCCCGCAACCCTGCCGCCGGGCCTGCGACCGGCCGCGACAGAGCTGTCCAGTCTCTCGTGGCAGAGAAACTTTGACTGTAGTCATGAGATAGCGCCGGGATCGAGATTTTCAAATGACAACAACATTCAGGAACGGTGGGGCATGCGGCTGACGGCGGATTTCTGGGTCGCGGCCTATATCGCGCGGCTGCGGCAGGCGGATATCCCGGCCTTCGTGGTGGCGCATGGCGACGACACCTCGGGCATGGTGATGGTGAAACTCAATACGCTGGACGGCCAGGCCCGCCTGTTTCACCGGATGCATGATCTCATGGCTGACGAGACCCGCTGGCAGGAGATGCAGGCCGGCCCGGAGGCCGAGGTGGATGCGGCGCTGGCGAAACAGCGGGCGATGGACCCCGATCTCTGGGTGATCGAGGTCGAAGACCGCGCCGGGCGGCACCTGCTGGACAGCGGTGGGCTTTGAGGCCAGCGTGGCGGCCATGGAATGGCGCGACACCGGAATATTGCTGAGCATCAGGCACCATGGCGAGACCTCGGCCATCGTCGAGGTCTTTACCCCGGGCCACGGCCGTCATGCCGGGGTGGTGCGCGGCGCCACCAGCCGCAAGCTCGGCCCGGTGCTGCAACCCGGCGCGCAGCTCGATCTGCACTGGCGGGCGCGGCTCGAGGAGCATCTGGGCGCCTATTCGGTCGAGCTGCAACGCTCGCGCGCGGTGCAGGCCATGGGCAGCCGGCTGGCGCTGTCCGGGCTGAACGCGGTCTGTGCGCTGCTGGCCTTCTGCCTGCCGGAGCGCGAACCGCATGCCGCGCTCTATCTGCGGTCGGAGCAGTTGCTCGACCTGCTCGGGCAGGACGAGCTCTGGCCGCTGGCCTATCTGCGCTGGGAGATGGCGCTGCTGGAAGAGCTGGGCTACGGGCTCGATCTCTCGGTCTGCGCGGTGACCGGTGCCGGTGAAGGGCTGGCTTATGTCTCGCCGAAATCCGGACGCGCGGTGTCGCAGGCCGGGGCGGGCGATTGGGCCGACCGGCTCCTGCCGCTGCCGGAGGTAATGTTGGGGCGCGGCGCGGCAGACAGCGCCGAAATCGCCGCCGCGCTGCGGGTGACCGGGTATTTCCTGACCGAGAAACTGGCGCCGGCGCTGGGCCACCGGCCGCTGCCGGAGGCGCGTGGGCGGTTTGTCGAGCGAGTCGGCTAGCGATGATGCCAGCGGCGCCGGAGGCGCCTGCGCACGCCTCCGGCAGCAGTTCTCCGGCATGGCCGGGCCAGGGGGTCAGTTGACCGCGACAAAGACCATTTCGCGGCCGTCTTCGTTGCGCAGCACCAGGCGATTGCCGTCAAATTCTGAAATCGTCATCTCACGCAGCGCGGCGAGAAAGGCGGCCTCTTCGCGGAATTGCGGGCACATCCTTTGGGTGACACCCATGCGCGCGGCGCCAAAGCCGGGCAGGGGCTCGGTCTGGACGCCGAAGAAGCGGTTGCAGGGGGTGCTGCCGGCGATCTGCGCCGGGGTTGGAAAGGTGAGCGTGGCGCGGGCCTCGAAGACCTGGCCATCGATGGACTGGAGTTTCCAGTGGGTTTCGGTGTCTTGCGCACCGCTCAGCGTCGCTGAGAGGCTGGCAAAGGCGGACAGGGCCGCCGCGATCAATGTCTGTGTCATGGCGCTAACCTAGGCGCTCTGAGGCGGCGGAAAAGCCGGTGACGGGCTTTGTCATTCCGGCGCGGCGGAAAAGATCATCTCGCGGCCGGCGTCGTCCGACAGGATCAGCGTATCGCCCTGCACCTCGGCCAGAGTCATGGCGCGCAATGCGGCGAGAAAGGCCTGTTCCTCGGACAGCTCCGGGCAGGCGCGGCGGGTGGTGCGCAAGGGGCCGGTGCCAAACCAGGGATAGGGTTTGGTCTGGCGGCCGGAAAAGCTGTTGCAGGGGCCGCGGCCCTGAATGCGGCCCTCGGCGGGAAAGCTCAGCGTGGCATCGGCCGTGAATGGCGCGCCATCGATGCTTTCCAACTGCCAGGTGACATCGGCGGCGCCATAGGCGGCAAGGGTTTCGTCGCTGTCGCAGGTCGACAGCAGCGTGGCGGCGATCAGGGGCAGGGCAAGTTTCATGCGACCAATATAGGGGGGCGTGGCGGGATTGAAATATCGCATGCTCTCTTCCCTGTCCCGGCCATGGGGGCTAGAAGCGAGACATGCGTTGGACCTTGCCAAATATCCTCACAGTGCTGCGGCTTGCCGCGGCCCCTGCCGTGCCGCTGATGTTTCTCTATTGGGCGCGGCCCTATGCCGATATCGCGGCGCTGATGATCTTTCTGCTGGCGGCAGTGACCGACTGGTTCGACGGCTATCTGGCCCGCGCCTGGAAACAGGAAACCAAGATCGGCACCATGCTCGACCCGATCGCCGACAAGGCGATGGTGGTGATCGCGCTGATGGTGATTGCCGCCTATTCGTCTTATTCGCCCTGGCTGGTGCTGCCGGCGACGGTGATCCTGTTCCGCGAGGTATTCGTCTCGGGGCTGCGCGAGTTTCTCGGTGATGTGGCGGGCACGCTGAAGGTGACCAAGCTGGCCAAATGGAAGACGACGCTGCAAATGGTGGCCATTGCGGTGCTGTTTTCGCAGGGCATTTTCGAGCATTATTTCGGCATGTGGTCTTATGGCATGGATCCTGAGATGGTCGGTGATATCCTCGAAGGCCGCGAAAGCGACGAGCTGGGACTGACGCAAATGTATCGCGGCATGTTCTGGTCGGGGTATGTGGGGCTTGTGCTGCTCTGGGTGGCGGCGGCGCTGACGCTGATCACCGGCTGGGATTACTTTCGCAAGGCGCTGCCGCATCTGAAGGAGGACGGCTGATGGATGTGCTTTATTTCGCCTGGGTCCGCGAGCGGATCGGCGTTCCGAAAGAGCGGATCGAGACCGGGGCCACGACGGTGGCCGAACTGGTGGACGAACTGAAGGCGCGGGAGCCGCGCTACGAGGCGGCCTTTGCCGATCTGTCGGCGCTGCGGGTGGCCGTGGATCAGGAGCTTGCGGATTTCGATGCCGGGCTCGCCGGCGTGCGCGAGGTGGCCTTCTTTCCGCCGATGACCGGGGGCTGAGGCGATGCAGGTGCGCGTGCAGCAGGAGCCCTTTGATCTTGGCACCGAAGCCGCGCGCTTTGCCGGCGCCCAGAAGGACATGGGCGCTGTCGTCACCTTTACCGGCATCGTGCGCGACGCGGCGCGGGGCGGCATGGTGGCAATGGAGATCGAACATTACCCGGGCATGACCCAGAGCGCGCTCGAGAAGATCGCCGCGCAGGCCATGGCACGCTGGGATCTGGGCGATGCGCTGGTGATTCACCGGCACGGGCGGCTGGATCGGGACGAGATGATCATGATGGTCGCGACCGCCGCGCGCCACCGCAAGGCGGCCTTCGAGGCGGCGGAGTTCCTGATGGATTACCTCAAGAGCCGGGCGCCGTTCTGGAAAAAGGAAATCGCGGCCGACGGGGCCGAATGGGTGGCCGCCAAGGACGAGGATGAGGATGCTCTGAACCGGTGGTGAGCCGGGCAGGCCGAGCCATCGCCTTTCAATGGTCGTGCAAGCCCTTGCCTTGCAGAATGCGCGGTGTCCATTTCTCGACGCGGCTGGCCCGCGTGCGGGCCTGTTTCGCACCGGAGATGTGCAGCACATAGCCGCGCTTGCGCCCCGGCGTTAGCGCCTCGAAAGCGGCGCGCAGATCGGCATCTGCCTCGAGCGCGGCGGCCAACTCCTCGGGCATCTCCAGATCGTCCTTGGCAAAGGCCACCTTGCGCCCCGTTTTTTCGATGGCGATCGCCCGCCCGACATAGTCGCGGATGTCCGCCGCCCGGGCCTGCACCTCGGCCGGATCGGCGAACGGGACCATCCGCGCCGCGCGGGAGTTTGGCCCCGGTGCCACCAGAAGCCCCTGCGGATCCTCCAGCAGGACGCCCTTGAAAAAGCCCAGCGCGCAGTGCGCCTTGAAGCCCCAGAGGATGGCGACATTGCCGCCATGGGCGCAATAGACCGGGCCGCGCCATTTGAAAGCCTCGTCGAGCGGGCATTCCAGCAGGATCGCCCGCAGCGCCCGAAGTTCCGGCTGCCAGGTGGTGAGCTTGTCGAACCAGATGCCGCAGCGGCGGTCGGGGGTGCCCATTGTCTCCTCCTTGCTCTGATCCGCATCCTGCCGCAGGCGGCCGTCAGGACAACAAAAAACCGCGCCGCCCTGGGGGCGCGCGGTTTCCTGCGCAAGCTTGTCGCCGGTTCAGCGTTTGAGCGCGTCGCGGATCTCCAGCAGCACGTCAAGCTCGCTGGGGCCGGCGGGTTCGGCCTCGACCGGGGTGGCGGTTTCCTCGCGGGCGGCGCTTTCCTTGATGCGGTTGACCATCTTGACCAGCATGAAGACCACAAAGGCAATGATCAGGAAATTGACCACAGCCATGACAAAGCTGCCATAGGCAAAGATCGAGGCGCCGGCCTCGCGCGCGGCTTCGAGGCTGGCGTCGGCAGGAACCTCGCCGGCCAGAACGACGTAGTGATCGGTGAAATCGATGCCGCCGGTGAACAGCCCGATGATCGGATTGATCAGATCGCCCACCAGCGAACTGACGATGGCGGTGAACGCGGCGCCGACGATGATGCCGACGGCCATGTCCATCACATTGCCCTTGGCTATGAACGCCTTGAATTCCTGAAGCATGTTTGCGTGTCCCTTGGCTCTTGTCATCACGGGCCTGTCAGCCCTGTCGCAGGATGGTGCCGGGATACGCCGGCGGCGCAAGCGCTTTCATGGGAAATGAAAGCGCCTGTTCCCCAGTGTGTCAGCCGGGCAGCTTGCCGGTCAGCACATAGCGCAGGATATCGACCACCTGCGACGGCTCGCGCGCCACGGCCAGGGCGGCGGCATCCACCTCTTTCAGCGCGTGGTCGTGATCGGGCTGTTGCAGCACGATCAGCGACTTGCCCAGCGCGGCGGCAAAGCCGGCGTCAAAGGCGGCGTTCCACTGGCGGTACTTTTCGCCAAAGCGCACCACCACCACGTCGGCCTCTTCGATGCCCTTGCGGGTGCGGATGGCGTTGACCATGGCACCCTTGTGATCGTGCCAGTACTTGTTGTCTTCGGCGCCGAGGATCGCCACCCCGCAATCGTCGCTGGCGTCGTGATCGGTGACCGGGCTGGAAAACACGATGTCGAGGCCCTGGGCGCCACGGGTGATCTGTTCGCGCCAGTCGGTGTGGATTTCACCGCTGAGATAGACATTCAGGGTCATGGGGGCTCCTTGCTCTCACGGTTGGGATTGCCCCAAGGCCTAGCATTGCCATGCCGGGAGGTCGAGCCACGCAACAAGGCCCGCGCCGCCGGGACACGGGCCTTGTTGCGGTTTCGGAGCGGTCAGTAGCCGGTGCCGCGCAGCACCACGCGAAAGGTGCGGGCGATCAGCGCCAGGTCGGTGACGAAAGACAGTTCGCGGAAATAGCGGGCGTCAAAGATCGCGCGCTCGGAAAAGCTGCTCTCGTTGCGGACCGAGGTTTGCCAGATACCGGTGATGCCGGGACGCATGGCGTAATAGGCGGTGCCGGGATAAAGCGCGCGCTGATCCACCATCATCGGGCGCGGCCCGACCAGCGACATGTCGCCCCAGAGCACATTGAAGAGCTGCGGCAGCTCGTCGATCGAGCTTTTGCGGATGAAGGCGCCGATCCAGGTGATCCGGGGATCCTGGCGCAGCTTCTGGCTGTGATCCCATTCCCGCCGGGCCGCCGGGTTGGCTTCGAGATGGGCCTGAAGCCGACCTTCGGCATCATGCACCATCGACCGCAGCTTCCACATGTAAAAGATTTTGCCATTCCGGCCGATCCGCTTCTGACGATAGAACGGCGAATGCCCGTCCGTCGCGATCAGCAGGCACAAAGGTGCGAGCAGCAAAAGCACCGAGGGCAGGGCGAGCAGCACCACCGCGATATCCAGAATGCGTTTGGTCCATTGGCGATAGATGCCACGGCCGTGCGGATTGAACTTACTAACAAATAGGCTGTCGGAGGAGGATCCCTGAGCGGATTCCACCGGACGCACGTGCATTGTCAACGTCATGCCCTCCTGAGGCGGTCAATGACGAAAGCGATTTGCACTGTAGCGGGTTTCTGCGGACACAGATCATCCGCACTGCCAAAGCAGAGCGAACACACGCGGTCCCATGTCGAAATTCAATGCAGCCGGGAAACCGAGATGATTTCACCTGCCACGCGCAGACCCATTAACCGTACACTTCACTCCCAGGTGAAAGCACCAACCCCCAAGTGCCGTTTGAAAAAAAACTCACCGATTTTCTCGGCTGATTTTCGCTCGACTTCATCGAAAATGGCCGGTCAGGTTTCTGTCGTCAAGTTGCCTCAAATACCGTTCAACTTATGGGGGAGTGTGTGTTTGTCTACCTGGTATCCCAGGATAAACTTCGGTTGGCGACCGGTTCGGTGCCGCCGGATCTGTGCCAACATGGTGCCAGGGTTGTGGTGTCTTCGCGGTAAAAATACACCCCTGGCGGGTATTTGGGGTACGATTGTAGTAGCGCCGTTGACAATCTCCGGCCTGCCTTTCGGTTCATTCCGGTCTGGGAACAGTGGAAAGTGCAGGAAACCCTTGTTTTTACTCGATGCCCGGTGCGTTTTTCGGGCTTTGCGGTCCTTCTGGCCCGGCCGCGGCGGACGGGCGCAGGTCAGGCCCGCCCATCAAAGGTGAAGCATCTCACACAATTTGACGCTGCATCGCATCAAAATTGCCGCAAATTACCCGAAAGATTTTTTGACTGGACCCTGCGTCACTCTTCTTAAGGGAGTGGCCAATCTCCCGGATTTGGCCGGATTGATGCGGGTATCCGTACCTATCCCACGGGGTGATTCGATGCCGGTCGTTTGCCGGCGTTGCAACGGGCAGGTCAAACCACTATTGCCATGGGGAAATTCCAAGTGTGGAGCCGATGGCATGGCACATCACCTTTACCAGCGCGACCTGCCCGAGGATCTCGATCTGGGCCCTGTCGTCGCCGTGGATTGCGAAACCATGGGCCTGCATCCGCACCGCGACCGGCTTTGCGTCGTTCAGTTGTCATCTGGCGACGGCACGGCGCATCTGGTTCAGATCACAAGGGGCCAGACCGAGGCCCCTAATCTCTGTCGCTTGCTGGCTGATCCGGCGGTTCTCAAGCTCTTTCATTTCGGCCGCTTCGACATTGCCGCGCTCGACAATGCCTTCGGCACGCTCGCCGCACCGGTCTATTGCACCAAGATCGCCAGCAAGCTGATCCGCACCTACACCGACCGCCACGGGCTGAAGCATCTGCTGCAAGAGCTGCTGGGCGTCGATATCTCGAAACAGCAGCAATCGAGCGATTGGGGCGCGGCCGAGCTGACCAAGGCGCAGATCGACTATGCCGCGTCGGATGTGCTGTACCTGCACCGGCTGCGCGATGTGCTCGACCAGAGGCTCGCCCGCGAGGGGCGCAGTGAAATGGCACAGGCCTGCTTCGATTTCCTGCCCGCCCGCGCCCGGCTGGATCTCGCTGGCTGGCCCGATCAGGATATCTTTGCCCATTGAGACGCGTTGCACCGCAGAGCATCGCGCCTAGATAGACGTCAGGTGTGAACGAAAGGCCGAACCATGGCCGTGACTGAGACATTCCATTCCAGAGTGGTGGCGGGCCTCAAGGTGCTCTTGCCGCTGACCGCGCTTGGCCTGTTGTCCACGGTCTTCCTGTTGTCGCGCAGCGCCAATGACGAACCCGATCTGACGTTTTTTGACGATGCCTCGGAAATCCCCGAACGCGACACCGTGACAGCCCCCTATTACACCGGCAGCACCCGCGAAGGACATGCCGTATCGATCACCGCCGAAAGCGCCAAGCCGATGCCCGATGACCCTGCCGGGGTGCTCGCCGATCGGCTGAGCGCCGCGTTCCGGCTGACCGATGGGTCGCGGATCAATATC
This sequence comes from Marinovum sp. PR37, assembly GCF_028807375.1. Taxonomy (NCBI): domain Bacteria; kingdom Pseudomonadati; phylum Pseudomonadota; class Alphaproteobacteria; order Rhodobacterales; family Roseobacteraceae; genus Marinovum; species Marinovum sp. PR37. The sequence goes on from NZ_JARAML010000026.1 coordinate 42,700, forward strand.
GTCGCTGACAGTGCCGCGGTGAATGAGCCGGCCGATTTCATGGCGCTGCGCGGCGACGTGGTGATCGACAGCTCGACCGGCTACGTGATGCGGACCGCCGAATTGCAATCGGCGCTGCGCTCGATCACCGCCGATGCGCCGCAGGGGCTGACCGGGACCAGCCCGATCGGCGATCTGAGCGCCGGCGCCCTGCGCATTCGCGAGACCGGCGGCGAGGGCGAGGTGCAATTGTTTTTCACAAATGGTGTGAAGCTGGTATATCAGCCCGCAAGTCAGGCCCCCGAGGAAGGTAACACCCCATGACTCCCATTCGTTTGATTGCGGTTGTTCTGCTCTCGCTGCTGCCGGTTTCCGTTCTGGCGCAGGGGGCTCAGGTGGGCTTTGGTACGCTTCAGCCCGACCCGGATGCGCCGGTCGAGGTGACCGCCGAGAACCTGAGCGTCAATCAGAACGACGGCACCGCGCTGTTCACCGGCGATGTCATCGTCGGCCAGGGCGAGATGCGGCTATCGGCGCCCCGGGTCTTGGTCGTCTATGCCAAGGATCGGTCCGAGATTGCCCGGCTCGAGGCGCGGGGCGGCGTGACGCTGGTGTCCGGCGCAGAGGCGGCCGAGGGCGACAGCGCCGACTACGACGTCGAGGCAGGCATCATCGTGATGACCGGCAACGTGCTGCTGACCCAGGGCGGGTCTGCCCTGACCGCCGACAAGATGGTCGCCGATCTCAACGAAGGCACGGCGCAGATGACCGGCCGGGTCAAGACCGTGCTCCAGACGTCGGACGACAGCGAATAAGATGACGCCGCCAGAATTGTCCTTGACCCAAGGCTCTGCCGGGCTGCGCATCGACCACCTGCGCAAGAGCTACCGCAAGAAGGTGGTGATCCGCGATGTCAGCATGGAGCTGCACCGCGGCGAAGTGGTGGCGCTGCTCGGGCCGAACGGCTCCGGCAAGACGACGACCTTCTATTCGGTGGCGGGGCTGGTGTTTCCCGAAGGCGGCACGGTCACGATCGACGGCCAGATGGTGACCACCATGCCGATGTACCGTCGGGCCAAGCTGGGTATCGGCTATCTTCCGCAGGAAATGTCGATCTTTCGCGGCATGAGCGTCGAGGACAACATCCGCGCGATTCTCGACATCGCGGTGCGCGATGGCCGGCGGCGGCGCGAAAGGCTCGAGGAGCTGCTGTCGGAGTTTCACATCGAACACCTGCGCCGCGCCCCGGCGCTGGCGCTGTCGGGCGGCGAACGGCGGCGGGTCGAGATTGCCCGCTGTCTGGCGGCCGAGCCGAAATATCTCCTGCTCGACGAACCCTTTGCCGGGGTCGATCCGATTTCGGTCGGGGATATCCGCGGGCTGGTTTCGGACCTGTCGAACCGCGGCATCGGCGTGCTGATTACCGATCACAACGTGCGCGAAACGCTGGAGATCGTCGACCGCGCCTATATCCTGCATGACGGAACGGTGCTGATGTCGGGCACCCCCGAGGAGGTGGTCGAGAACGAAAACGTCCGCCGCGTCTACCTTGGCGATCAGTTCCGGATCTCCTGAACGGCGCCCCCGCGCGGCCGGGTGGCGGTTAACCTCCTGTTTACCGATTCCGGCGCTATTGTCGTGACAAGTCATTGACAGACGGCTGTGCTCTGTCCTCAAATGGGGTCATGACGCTTGAGTGGCTTGCCTTGGAAAAGAGTCGCGTTCCTGTTTTCGGGATGGGTCTACCTGTACAAGCACCTCGGCTCGTCAGACCCCCGAGATGGTGAGTGGAAGCGTTCGGCTGCCCCCGGCAGCCGTGGCGTGACGCGTCACCGGAACAATAAGAAGGACGCAAGATGCGCTATCAAATCACCGGCAAACAGATCGATATCGGCGCCGCGCTGCAAACCCATGTGCAGGATGGGTTGGGCGGTGTCGTGCAGAAATATGCCGAACGGCCGACCGATGCGAACGTCGTGTTTTCCAAGGCCGCGCATGAATACGTCTGCGAGGCCACGGTGCATCTTTCCACCGGCCTCACCGCCCAGGCCAAGGCGCATGCCACTGAAATCTATGCCGCTTTTGAAAGCTGCTGCGACAAGATGGAGAAGCAGCTGCGCCGCTACAAGCGCCGTCTGAAGGACCACCACAAGGACCGGTCCGAGCCCGTTGAAACATTCGGCGCGTCATCGTATATCCTCGCCAGCGACGGGGTGGACGAAGATTCGGAGCCGGACAGCCTCCAGCCGATGATCGTCGCCGAAATGAAAGCGGACATTCCCGCACTTACGGTTGGCGAAGCCGTGATGCAGATGGAACTTGCAGGCGCACCTGTTCTGGTGTTTCGGAGCGAGAAGAAGGGTCTGAACGTCGTGTATCGGCGAGATGATGGCAATATCGGCTGGATTGAACCGCAAGAACAGGCTTGAGCCTGCGGTCTGGTCAGGAATGGGATTACAGGCGAGATTATGGAACTTTCAGATTTGCTGAAACCCGAGGCAATCCGGGTCAATACCGGATGCACGAGCAAGAAGCGTTTGATGCATGATGTCGCCGACCTGGCCCATGCCGCTTATGGTATCAACTCCGGCACCGCTTTCGAGTCGCTGCTCGAACGGGAATCCCTGGGGCCGACGGGTGTCGGCCACGGGGTGGCTCTGCCGCATGCGCGGATTGCCGGGCTCGATACCTGCGTGGGGGTCTTCCTGCTGCTGGAAAAGCCGATCGATTTCTCCTCGGTCGACCGTCAGCCGGTGGATATCGTCTTTGGCCTGTTTGCCCCCGAGGATGCCGGCGTCGAGCATCTCAAGGCGCTGGCACGGGTCTCGCGGCTGCTGCGCGATCCGGCGGTCTGCACCAAGCTGCGCGCCAATCAGAGCGTGGTGACGCTTTATACCATCCTCACCGAGGAAGAGGCGATGAAGGCCGCCTGAGCGGCCGCCTCGCCCTGCGGCCGGGGCATTTCCAGGGCCGCGACAAGAGCATCCGGCACGCCGGGCGCCGCGCCCGCCGTCTACCGCCAGTTCCCGAAACCCAGCATCAGATAGTCGCGCGGATAAGCTGCCCGCGCCAGCGCCTCGAGATCCGCGTCATAGATCTCGTCAAGCGCGATCGGTCCGTCCGGTGCGGCCGCCCGGGGCGCAGGCGCCTCGAGACCGACTTGCGCGGCCAGCCGCGCAAGCCCCTCGGCGATCTCGCCTTCGCGCAGCACCATGTCGGGCAGGCACAGATCGCCCATGCCTTGCAGAATGCCGCTCTGGCTGGCCCAATGCGGATCGATCCGCAGGTTGGTCTGCCCGGCCAGGTTGGCGCGGATGAACTCGAGAAAACCGCCAAAGGCGGCGCGGTGGGTGGCGGCGTCATAGGCGGGATCGGGCCAATCCTCGGGGATCGGCAGATCGTGGCGGTTGGTCAGCACCCGGCGGATGCGGCCAAAGCTCTGCGGCCCCTTGGAAAGGATGCGCTGGCAAAAGACGTGGTGCGCCCGCGCCAGCGGATGGCGCAGCACGGTAAAACGGCGGTGGCCGGAATTGCGGCGCAGCCATTGCCGCAGACTCTTCTGGTTGAAATCGCGCCTGAGATCGCCGCCGAGCCCCGCCAGCCAGTCGCAGACCGCTTCCTCGGGCCCGCCCTTGATCGGCATGTAGAGCAGCGGTGCCGTCCCGGCCGCCACATATCCCGGCACCGCAGCCCCCCGGCGCGGCTCGAAATTCGGGGTCCGCGAAAGATCGAAGCGGTCCAGCCGCGCCAGCGCCTGCTCCATTTCGGCAAAGTTCTCGACCTTGTCGGAAATCGGCGCCGGGTTCTGGCGTTTGAGGTTGTGGTCGAAGCTCTCGAGCGGGGTGTCGCAGCCCAGCCAGCGCGCCAGCCCGTTCATCACGCCCAGATCCTGCACATCCTCGTAAGCCACATAGAAGGCGGTCTGTCCGCGTGTCTGCAACCCGTTCAGCAGCCGGATCTGAAAGCTCTGCAAGGCCTCGAGATGGGCCTCGAAATCGGCCTTGTCAAAGGTGGCCTTGGCGTCCTTGCGGCGGCTGACATTGGTCAGCTTCCACTGGTCGGTTTTCTGCGCGATCTTCCAGCTGACGTAGCTGTCGATCGGATTGCGCGTCAGCACGATCTTGGCGATGCGTGGATCGTCGAGCAGCGGCGCAAGAATGCGCGGGTCATGGTCGTGGAAATAGCGGAAGCCGGCCAGCCCCTCCGCGCCGCGCACCCGGTCGAGCAGCGCCGCCGGATCGCTGTCGCGCGCTTCGCGGCTGATGTCGAGCAGCTCGGTCTTGTTGGGATAGCCGATGAAATGCGGGTTGAAGGCCTCGCCGAGGCAGGAAATGCCGTCAAACAGATTCAAATTGGCTTCAAGTAGGTTGGAGCCGGTGCGCATCTCGGCAAAGACCACGAAGGCGTCAAAGTTCTGGGCCATGCGCTGTTATCTCACCAGATAGGGTTTGCGGGTGCGCGGGCGCTGGCCCAGCTGCCGGCCTTCGACCGGAAAATCACCCATCAGATAGGGGTGCATCCCCTGGTTCTTGAGGTTTTGCAGGAACTGGCCAAAGCCGGTCAGATCCCGCATCTTGGGCACCTCTGCCAGCCGGCGGGGATTGCGCGCGCCGATTTCGTCGATGATGCTTTGCAGTGGCTCCATCGGCGCCTCGATGAATTCGGCCATGGTCCAGATGCGGATATGTGCCTTGGCATAGGGCGAGCGATAGGCATCGAGCGAATCCGCCTCGATCTTTTGCAGCTTGGCGGCGGCACGGCGGATGGTGGCGAAATCGAGGTTGGAGTTGAACAGCGGCACCGCCCAGGCGCCGGAGACGACGGAAATCTGCGCATTCGGATCTTTGGCGATGTTCCAGATCACGTCGTCCTGAGTGTCATGCGGCCCGAATTGAAAGCATTGCCGTTCGCCGCGGGTGTTCCAGATCAGGTTGGTCAAAAAGGCCCAGGGGTTGGCATCGCGGATTTCGGCGCTGGCCGACAACCCGCCATGGATCACCTCTTCCCCTTCGGCAAACTCGGCCTTTTCCGGCGCAAAGAGGTGGCCATGCACCCGCGAGCCGGTGGCCCGCGCCAGCCAGGGCTCGAAATCGTCGAACAGCTCGGCAAAGCCCTGAAACACCGAGTAGGGCCCGGCGGTGACTCCGTTTTCCCAGTTTTCGTTGGGAAAACGCGAATGCATGTAGAGCCCCGGCCGCCCGCGCGTCCGCCTGTCGACCGCCTTGGCAAAGATGCGGTCGATCTTGCCGGGGTTGGGTTCGGTCCGGCTCATGGCGCCGGCGCGGTCGGTCAGGAAGGCGCGATAGAGCAGCTCCGCATGCGGCCAGATCTTGCGCGCGACAAAACAATCGGAGCGGCGCAAGAGTTGCAGATGGTCGTCGTAGAAGATGTGCGGCTTGCCCTGGAAATCGAACTTCGACAGGGTCAGCGACCGGCTCTCCAACTCGCGGGAATAGAGCCGTGCCAGTGTCTGGTAATAGCTTTCGTCGGGGATCCAGACCCGGCGGAAGAAATCGTCATAGGTCGCGCGATCGGGGTCTTGCAAGATGGCGGTCAGCGTCTGTCGCGTCAGGCACCACCACTGGCTGCCCATATGCGGCCGCAGGCCGCTGGGGATCATCCGCTTTGTCCCGATCAGGCGTTGAATCTGGACGAACCTGTCGAACAGAAAGCGGTGCCGTCGCCAGGAAAACGGGAAATGCAGGGTAAAACGCTCCTGGTCGAGGCCGCCGACCGTCCAGGGCACATCCATCGTAGTGGCGCTTTCGATGAAATCGGTGCGCGGCCGCGCCGCCAGATAATCGATCAGCTCTTCGATCGGCCGCAGCGGCAGGCAGGAGCCCGAGGCGAGGTAGACATGCTGTACATCGGGAAAGTCGCGCAGCATCTTTTCTGAGGCGGTCTGGCTGGCAGCGACGATGCCCCAGGTGCCCCATTCGCAGCGGTAGCGGCGGGAAAAGCGGATGTGATCGACATCCGCGAGCGCCGCGACAAAGGCCTTGTAGGATTTGGCGGCGACATTGCGATCGACGTGGATGACAACCGGGCACCCCGCGTTGGCCCAATGCCGCGCTACCTGTTCCGCCCGCTTGAAGGCGGTATGGACAAGCATGACGACGCCGAGGCTCATGCCCAGTTTCCCTTGGACATCAATCCGAGGATTTCGAGCTGGCGCCAGTTGATGTATTTCTCGGACCACTTGCACCAGAGATCGGGGTTTTCCTCGAGCGTCCGGGCATAGGCCTTGTATTCCACCGACCCCGAATAATGCTGCCTGCGCTCCAGCTCTTCGGCCGCCTTGGCGGTGAAGGTGTCGAGGAACTTGGTGTGCAGCAGGATGCCGCTGGCCTTTTCGCCGCCCCATTCGTCATAGACGAGGTTGAGCCCGCGCGGCAGCAGCATATGGGTCGAGCTGACATAGGTGTAGCGCCGGTCCCATTTGACCAGCGGTATCTTGTTCAGCGCAGGCGCCTTCTCGGGCAGGTCGGAAAAGAACACCCGGCGCCGCGGCCCGCCCTGGATCCAGAGGTTGCCGAAGCGGTGATTGCGGCGGATCGCGTAGTTGCCGCTGTCGAACCAGCAGGCGATATCAAGCGGATTGTCCCCGGGCAGATAGGGCTGCGCATTGATCGGCCCCTTGGGGTACATGTCCAGCAGCATCGCCGAGAACGACCGGATCGACGAGGCATCGAGCCAGTCGGTCAGCGCCCTGAGCGGTCGGGTGTCACAGAAGGGAAACAGGAAGAATTCATCGGGGTCGACGGTCAGCGCCCAATGGCCATGGGCATGTTTGCGCGCCAGCCAGTTCAGCCAGTCGACGCCAAAGCGCGAGCGCTTGTAGCTGCCCCCGGTGCGCCAGAGCGAAACATCGGGCTGATCGGCAAGAAAGGCATCGGAGCCATCGGTGCTGTCGTTGTCGACCATCAGGAAATGGTTGATGCCGAGATCGCGGTAGTAGCGCAGGAAATAGGGCAGGCGCACATGTTCGTTGCGCAGGGTCGAGAACAGCAGCAGGTCACCGGGGCGGATCTGATCGGTCCGGTCGGCGGCGGCGCGAAGCTCGCGCGATTTGCGCATGGCGCGGATGCGCCAGCGCTTGCGCTGAAGCCTGAGGCTGTATGACTGCCAGGCGCCCAATCCTGATCCTCTGTTAACCTTCCGAAACGACCCTTGATCGGTATCAGCGCTGTCTTAAGACAATGTTGAAATGCCTGTCCCAGCTTGGCGGTACATAGGGGGCTGTCGGGGGTCTCTGCTCTTGAAGTTGTTCGATTTTCTGGCGCCAAGAATAGATGTCTTGCGGCGGCAGGTAAATGGGTATGTCGTCCAGCGTCTCGCGATAGACCGCCAGGTCGGCCACCACGGCGGGCACACCCAGGGCGGCGGCCTCGATCGGTGGCAGCCCGTAGCCTTCGGCCAGGCTGGGAAACAGCAGCCCGCGCGAGTGCACCAGCAGCGCCGCGATCTCCTCATCGCTTAGCCCGGGGCGTTCCTGCACCAGCGGGTTGCCGGCGTCGAGCCTGGCAAAGACCGCCGCGTTGTTCCAGCCCCGCGCGCCGCAGAGCAGCAGGTGCGGCGCATCCCGGCCCTCGGCGGCGAAGCGATCCCAGATGTCGAGCAGCAGCGCATGGTTCTTGCGCGGCTCGATGGTGCCGACGCAGACAAAATACGGCCCCGGTGGCAGACCGGGGGGGGCGGGGCCGGGCGGGACGGTCTCGATCCCCAGAGGCGCCACGATCCCCTCGGGGATGCGGCCAAAAACCTGCATGTGACGCTGGCAATCGGCCAGCGTGGCCCTGGAATTGCAGATGATGATGTCGGCCGCCTGCGCGGTGCGGCCGAGGAAGCGCTTGAACTTTCGAAGGGTTTCCGGGCGCTGGTATTGTGGAAAATCAAGCGGGATGGTGTCGTGCACCAGCACCGCGATCCGTGCATCCGGCAGGCCGCGCCAGGCGGTCACCACCCGTTCGGTCAGGTTGGAATGGCCGGTGTTGCAATAGAGCGTACCGGGCGGAAGATGTCGGCGCAGTATTGCCCCCAGCCGCCAGGGCAAGGCGCGCGCCAGGGCTGCGCGGCGTAGGTCGGCCTCGGCACGGCGGCGCATCTTGGGGCCCTTGCTCACCCGCCCCAGCGCGTCAAGCCGGCCCCAGTCGTCGCTGGTGGCGCGGCGCAGGATCTCGGCCGCGCCCTGTTGTGACAGCAGCACATAGCCCAGCCGGGTTCGGGCAAGAGCAAAAAGCGGCACCGGATCAGCCAGCAGCGCGCGCAGATAGGCAAATTCGACCCGGTCCACACCGGTCATCACCCGTCCGGCCCGCCGGATCAGCCGCGTGATGTCGAGACAGCGGGCAGGCGGGCTATTTTTCGTAACGGCCGCTCTGGTGCCAGCGCCAGGCATCGCGGATCATCGCCTCCAGGTTGGATCGCATCGGGGTCCAGCCCAGTTCTTGCACGGCGCGGGTCGATCCGGAAACAAGTTTCGTCGCATCGCCGCCGCGACGCGGCCCGATTTCATGCGGCACCTCGCGGTTGGTGACGGCTTTGGAATGGGCGATCACCTCGAATACTGAAAATCCGCTGCCGGTGCCGAGGTTGAAAATCCGGCTCTCCTTGTCCTCTTCGAGCCATTTCAGCCCCAGCACATGGGCACCCACCAAATCACAGACATGCACGTAATCGCGGATGCAGGTGCCATCGGGCGTGTCGTAATCGGTGCCAAAGACGGTGAGCGCGGCGCGCTTGCCGTCGATCGCGTCGAGCATCAGCGGGATCAGATGGGTCTCGGGACGGTGATATTCGCCGACCTCCGCGTCGGGATCGGCGCCGGCGACATTGAAATAGCGAAAGACCACATGGCGCAGCCCGTGCGAGGCGCCGAAATCCGTCAGCATGTCCTCGATGGCGCGTTTCGACTTGCCGTAGGAATTGAGCGGCATCTGAGGCGAGCTCTCATCCAGCACCACGTTGTCCTGGTCGCCATAGGTGGCGCAGGTCGAGGAAAAGACGAAATCGAGACAGCCGGCATCGACCGCCGCCTCGATCAGGTTGAGCGAGCCGGCGACATTGTTGCGCCAGTAGAGCCCGGGATTCGACATCGCCTCGCCAACCAGGCTGAGCGCGGCGAAATGCATGACCGCCTGCGGTTTGTATTCGGCAAACACCTCGTCGAGCCGTGCCCGATCGAGCAGATCGCCTTCCGCCAACGGGCCAAATTTCACTGCGTCCTGCCAGCCGGTGGACAGATTGTCGAAAGTGACCGGCGTATAGCCCGCGTCGCGCAGCGCCTTGCAGGCGTGCGAGCCGATGTAGCCGGCACCGCCTGTGACGAGAATAGTGCCCTTGGTCATCGGTTATTGCGCCGCCTGATCCACGGCCATCAGCTCTTGCAGGTAGGTGCGCAAATCGTCGCGAAGCTCTTCGCGCGCCAGGCCGAAGGCCACCGTCGCCTGAAGGAAGCCGGCCTTGGAGCCACAGTCGAAGCGCTGGCCCTTGAAACGCATACCAAAGACATCGCGGCCTTCGGTGATTTCCTGTGCGATGGCATCGGTGAGCTGGATCTCGCCGCCGGCGCCCTGCTTCATCTTGTTGAGGTTCTTGAGCACATCCGGCGTCAGGATGTAGCGGCCGATCACCGCCAGGTTCGACGGCGCGTCGCCGGCTTTCGGCTTTTCCACCATGCCTTTGACGCCCACAAGGTCACCGATCTCGTCCTTGACGTCGAGCACGCCGTATGCCGAGGTCTTGTCCTGCGGCACTTCCATCGCCGCCACCATCGAGCCGCCATGCTCCTGGTAGGCTTCGACCATCTGTTGCAGGCAGGGTTTTTCCGCCGCAATCACGTCATCGGGCAACATGACGGCAAAGGGCTCGTTGCCGATCAGCCGCCGCGCACACCAGACCGCATGACCGAGGCCCAGCGCCTTGTGCTGGCGGATATAGGCGATGGCGCCACTTTCCATATTGGTCGATTTCAGGATTTCGAGCAGCTCGGTCTTTCCGCTCTTGCGCAGCTCGTTTTCAAGCTGGGGCGCGAGATCGAAATAATCCTCGAGCGCACCCTTGCCGCGCGAAGTGACAAAGATGAATTCCTTGATGCCGGCGGCGCGGGCCTCATCGATGGCGTATTGAATCAGCGGCCGGTCGACGAGCGTCATGATCTCTTTCGGCACCGATTTGGTCGCCGGCAGGAAGCGGGTGCCAAGCCCGGCAACCGGAAAAATCGCTTTTGTAACCTTTGTACGCATAAATAGCCCTCAAAATTTCACGGGTTTCCAAAATTTCTACACCAGTGGTACGCAAATATAAACGAACTTTGCGACCTAGGACTCGCCGGTCAGCCCTCTTTCGCGGCGGATGCGTGCTATTTCAGCATCGCATTTCCGGCGCAACCGGCGAAGGGTGAACAGTGGCTCATCGCGCTCGGATTTGCCGAATTGCCCGCCGCTGTGTTCCCAATATCCCGCAGGTGTAAAACGGACGTGGCAATAGGCGGTTGTCAGCGAGAAAATCAGCGCCGTCGAGACATGGCCAGCGGCGGCGTCATGGGCCGCCTGGCGGCGCAGCCGCGCGCGGTGCCACCAGCGGCCGCAGGTCAGCTTCGGGCGCAGCGCCGGGCGCGGGGGCAGCGGGGCGAACGGCTCCGAGGCATGTGGCAGGGCGGGCAGGGCGCCGGGCGCCCGCGCCGCGCCCACGGCAAAACCCGCCTCCAGCCGCGCCAGCAGGTGGCGCACATCGCGCGGCTCGAGCCGCCCGGCCACCATGTGCCGCAACAGGCGACGACGCTGTTCGCCGGCAAAGCGGGCCTGCGCGCCCCCGCGCTTTGCGTCCGGGCAGTGGCGCAGGAGAAAGGCGGCATGGCTGGCGCCGATTTCGAACAGGTCGCGCGGCACCCGGTCGGCGCGGCGGCGGGCGCTCGCGGCAAAGCCGTGGTGCACCTGCGCCAGCGGCACCAGCGCGGTGGCAAGACCGGCCCGGGCCAGCCGCAGGTTCACATCCGTCTCGTCGAGAAAGAATCGGAAGGCCGGGTCAAATCCGCCGATCCCGGCGATCACCTCGCGGCGAAACGCCATGTTGGTGCCTTCGGTCTTGACCGCGCGGCCGGGGCCGGGATGCAGCACCGTCGGCCGCTCGCCTTCCAGCGGAAGGGCGTGACGGACCCCGCAGCCATCCACCCAGGCGCCGCGCCACTGCCAGGAAATGCCGTTGCGGCCGCGCACATAGCCGCCCGCCGCCGCCACCTCGGCGTCATCGAAAACCGCCGCGAGATGGGTCAGCCACGTGGGCTCGGGCACCGCATCGTCATCGATGAAGGCCACCACCTCGCCCGCCGCCAGTCCGAGGCCGATGTTGCGCGCGAGGCTGATGTTCTGCGCGTCGCAAGGCGCGGTCTTGATACCCATCGCCTGCGGCAGCCCCTGCAAGGCCGCCAGCGTCGGGCGGTCGGCGACGACGACCACTTCGAACGTCGGGTACAGCAGCTGGCGGAGCGCCTTGAGGCAGCGTTTCAGCGCGGCTTCCCGGCCATGCGAAACGATTATGACGCTGACCGGGCGCATGACGCCTCAGGCGTCCTTCAGCTCGACATCCGGCGCAAAGGCGATGAAGAACGGGTTGGCATAGCCCTCCTTGCCATAGGCGAGCGGCGTATGATCGTCGAAACGCACCACCTTGCCGCCGGCGCCGTTGAGCACCGCATGACCCGCCGCGGTGTCCCATTCCATGGTCCGGCCCAGCCGGGGATAGAGATCGGCCTCGCCGGTGGCCACAAGGCAGAACTTGAGCGAGGAACCCGCGCTCTTCATGTCGGCCACCTTGTATTTTCCGATGTAATCGTCGGTCGCCTCGTCGCGGTGCGACTTCGAGGCGACGACGAGCAGCGCGGAATTCTCCGCCTCGCGCACCTTGATCGGGGTGGTTTCGCCGGCGGTCTCCTTGTCGAATGGGCCGGTCTCTTCCACCGCATTGCCCATGGCGGAGGTATAGAACAGACGCTTGCGCGCGGGGGCATAGACCACGCCGCGCACCGGCACGCCGCTTTCGACATAGGCGATATTGACGGTGAAATCGCCACGCCGCTTGATGAACTCCTTGGTGCCGTCAAGCGGATCGACGATCAGGAAGGTATCGGCCTGGGTATCATGGCTCTCGGCCTGTTCCTCGGTGACCAGGGGCACATCGGGAAACGCCTCTCGCAGCCCGGCCGAGATCAGCGCATCGGCGGCCGCGTCGGCGGCGGTGACCGGGCTGGCGTCGGATTTCGTCTGCACGTCGAAATCGTCGGAATTGTAGATCTCCATGATCACATCGCCCGCTTCGAGCGCGAGTGTCCGCATCACCTTGGTCAACTGGTCGTAATTCACAATGAGCTCCTGATCGCCGTCCGGGCCGTGCCGGTCTTTGTTCATTGCCTAGACCTGTCGTCGGGTCATGTCCATCACCTTGGCGGGCGGCCAGGCGCGGAAAAACCGGGCGTTTTCGCACCGGTATGGTCCGGCCGCGGCCGGCCGGCACCGAGGCGGATGCAGCGCCGGCGCGGCAAAGGGTTTTGTTGTCGAGACGCCGGATCGCGGTTATGCTGGAGGACATCGGAACAGCAAGAATTCCGTGCCAATAGTGCCCTATTCTGGCGGAGCAGAGCTTCATGTTCGTACAACGGCGCCCAAGGACGACGCTCGATTCCGTCGTCACCACGATCGAGCTGGTCTATCACGGGGCGGTGCGCAACGTGCGCAAGACGCACGGCAATGCCTTCATGTCGATCTTCATGAACGTGCTTCAGACCATCATCATGGTGATGGTCTTCTATGCCATGTTCACCGTGCTCGGATTGCGCGGGCTCAAGCTGCGCGGCGATTTCCTGATCTACATCATGTCGGGCATCTTCCTCTACATGACCCACATCAAGACGATGAGCGCCGTCGCCGGCGCCGAGGGGCCGACCGCGCCGATGATGCAACATGCGCCGATGAACACGATCATCTCGATCCTGTCGGGCATGCTTTCGTCGCTCTATATCCAGGTGCTTTCGGTGCTGATCGTGCTTTTTGTCTATGACGTCGGGTTTGCCGATGTCGAGATCAACGATCCGATCGGCTGCATGGGGATGATTCTGCTGGCCTGGTTCACCGGGGCGGCGGTGGGCATGGTCTTTCTCGCGCTCAAGCCGTGGTTCCCTTCGGCGATCACCATCCTGTCGTCGATCTATCAGCGCGCCAACATGATCGCCTCGGGCAAGATGTTCGTCGCCAACACGCTGCCGGGCTATATGCTGGCGATGTTCGACTGGAACCCGCTGTTCCACGCCATCGACCAGGCCCGTGGCTATGCCTTCGTCAATTACTATCCGCGCAATTCCAACCTCGAATATCCGCTCTGGCTGGGGGTCGGTCTGATCACCATCGGGCTGATGGGCGAATTCTATACCCGCCGCCATGCCTCGGCCAGCTGGTCGGCGCGGAGTTGAACCACACCACCTGTCGGGAGGGTCCGCCATGTCATTGAAAACTTTTGCCGCCCTGTCGCTTCTGCTGATGTCGGCCGGCACCCAGGCCGCCGCCGATGCCGGCTCGCTGCGCCCCAAGGCGCGGCCTGCGGTTCAGGTGCACGGCGTGCACCTGCGAGAGCTGCTCGTCACCCCCGTGAGCCTGCGCCCGCAGGCCCGCCCCGCCGGGTGGGCCGCGCGCGCCACCGCGGCCGCGCCGGCGGCGACGGCCGAAGATGCGCGGCTTCAGGGCTGGATCGCCGGCTACCGCCGCCGCGCCCTGGCCGCGGGCATCCCGGCGCAGGTCTTCGACCGGGCCTTTCGCGGCGTGACCTATGACCCGCAGATCATCGCGCGCGACCGCAGCCAGACCGAGTTCACCAAGACCGTCGAGCAATATCTGGCCATCGCGGCATCGGACAAGCGCATCGCCGATGGCCGCGCGGCGCTGGCGGCAGAGGGGCGTACTCTGGCTCGGATCGAGGCGCGCTACGGGGTCGACCGCGATATCGTCACCGCGATCTGGGGGCTGGAAAGCGCCTATGGCACGCGGCGCGGCGATCTTTCGGTGATCCGGTCGCTGGCCACCCTGGCCTTTGACGGCCGCCGCGGCCAATTTTTCGAGCAGCAGCTGACCGAAGCGCTGCGCATCCTGGCGCGGGGCGACACCACGCCCGAGAAGATGACCGGAAGCTGGGCCGGTGCCATGGGCCACACCCAGTTCATTCCCACCTCCTATCAGGCCTATGCGGTGGATTTCACCGGCGACGGGCGGCGCGATATCTGGAGCGCGGACCCGAGCGATGCGCTGGCCTCCACCGCTGCCTATCTGGAACGGTTCGGCTGGATCAAGGGCATGCCCTGGGGGGTCGAGGTGACGCTGCCGCGCGACTTCGACTATGGCCAGCTCTCGTCCAAGGTCAAACGCATGCCCTCGGACTGGGCCCGCGCCGGGGTGCTGGGCATGGATGGCCGCCCGGTGCCGGATCACGGGTCGGCCTATGTGCTGCTGCCGGCCGGGGCGCGTGGCTCGGCCTTTCTGGTGTTCAAGAACTTTGACGTGATCAAGCGCTACAACAACTCGGATCTCTATGCGCTGGGCGTCGGCCATCTGTCCGACCGGATCACCGGCGGCGACGCGGTGCAGGGCGGCTGGCCCGAGGATGACCGCGCGCTGGTCCGGGCCGAGCGGCACGAGTTGCAGCGCCGGCTGACGGCCAAGGGTTTTGATACCGGCGGCATTGACGGCAATATCGGCCCGGACACCCGCGCCGCGCTGATGCGGTATCAGCGCAGCATTGGCGTGGTGCCGGACGGAAGCGCCTCCTGGCAGGTCCTGAAACGGCTGCGCTGATCGCCCGAAGGCCGGGCGGGGCAGGCGCGGACCGGGCGCTACAACAGCCCTTCCGCGCGAAAGCTCAGCTCGCGCGATTTGCCGATGATGATGTGATCGTGCAGCACCAGCCCCAGCGCTTGCGCCGCCGTCTCGACCTGCGCGGTCATTTCGATATCCTCGCGGCTGGGCGTCGGATCGCCCGAGGGGTGGTTGTGCACCAGGATCAGCGCTGACGCGTTGATCTCCAGCGCGCGTTTCACCACCTCTCGCGGGTAGACCGGCACATGATCCACCGTGCCGCGCCCCTGCGCTTCGTCGGCGATCAAGGTGTTCTTGCGGTCGAGGTAGAGCACCCGGAACTGCTCGGTCTCGCGGTGCGCCATGGCGGTATGGCAATAGGCGATGAGCTGCTCCCAACTTGACACGACGGGCCGTGCGATCACCCGGCTGCGCGCCAGCCGCTGGGCGGCCGCCTCGATCAGCTTCAGCTCGCAGATCACCGCGGTGCCGACGCCCTTGACCTCGGCCAGCCGCGCCACGGGGGCGGAAATCACCCGATTGAAATCGCCGAACCGGGTGAGAAGCGAATGCGCCAGCGGTTTGACATCCTGGCGCGGAATGGCGCGAAACAGCACAAGCTCGAGCATCTCGTAATCCGGCAGCGCCTCGGCCCCGCCGGCCATGAAACGCCCGCGCAGCCGCTTGCGATGATCGCGGATATAAGACGGCAGCCGCGTGCCGCGCGCCAGCGTTTCGGGGGCGTCGGCCTCGTCGCCCTGAAACAGCGGCAAAGACGCCTCGGCAAGGGAGTTTCTGTCCATGGCGCCAGCATCGGCGCCGTCGGTAAACGCGCGGTTAACGCCGCCGGCCGGTTTTGCGCCGGATGCACGGGGCGCCAAAGTCTGTCGACAGAATGTGAAAACTCCGTTGCAGGAATTTGGCGCCCGGACGCGGCGGTCGGGGGAAGGGCCGGTGTCAGCCCTTCATCGAATCCCAGAACCCCTTGACCGAAGAGAAGAAGCTCTTGCTCTCGGGGTTGTTGTCCTCGCTCAGCTGCTCGAATTCGCGCAGCAGCTCTTTCTGGCGCGAGGTCAGGTTGACCGGGGTCTCGACGGCCAGCTCGATGAACATGTCACCGGTGCCGGCCCCGCGCAGGGCGGGCATGCCCTTGCCGCGCAGCCGCATCTGGCGGCCCGACTGGCTGCCGGCCGGGATCTTCACGCGCGAGCGGCCGCCATCGATGGTCGGCACCTCGATATCGCCGCCAAGTGCGGCGGCCGACATCGACACCGGCACCCGGCAATGCAGGTCGGTGCCGTCGCGTTCGAAGATCTTGTGCGCCGTCACCTCGAGGAAGATGTAGAGATCGCCCGGCGGTCCGCCGCGCATGCCGGCCTCGCCTTCGCCCGCAAGACGGATTCGGGTGCCGGTTTCCACGCCTTTCGGGATATTGACCGAAAGCGCGCGCTCTTTTTCGACCCGGCCGGCGCCATGGCAGGTGTGGCAGGGGTTCTTGATCGTCTGGCCGAGGCCCGAGCAGGTCGGGCAGGTGCGCTCGACCGTAAAGAAGCCCTGCTGCGCCCGCACCTTGCCCATGCCGGAACAGGTCGGGCAGGTGGTGGGCTCGGCCCCGCCTTCGGCGCCCGATCCGTTACAGGCACCACAGGGCACCGAGGTGGGCACGTTGATCGTCTTTTGCAGGCCGGAATAGGCGTCTTCCAGCGTTACCCGCAGATTGTAGCGCAGGTCGGCGCCGCGTGCCGCGCGCTGGCGTCCGCCGCCGCGCTGGCCGCCCATGAAATCGCCAAAGAGATCGTCGAAGACATCCGAGAAGGCAGAGGCGAAATCGCCCTGCTGACCGGGGTGAAAGCCGCCGCCGGGACGCCCGCCACCGCCGCCCATGCCGCCTTCGAAGGCGGCATGACCGTAGCGGTCGTAGGCCGCCTTCTTGTCGGCATCCTTGAGGACTTCATAGGCCTCGTTGGCTTCCTTGAACTGCGCTTCCGCCTCCGGGTTGTCGGCGTTGCGGTCGGGGTGCAGCTCCTTGGCCTTCTTGCGGTAGGCCTTCTTGATCTCGTCGGCGGAGGCGGTCCGGGCCACGCCCAGAACCTCGTAAAAGTCACGTTTGGACATCAGTCCGTCCTCCTATGCATGGAACATGCGAGGGCCGGCCCGGCGTCCGGACCGGCCCCCCGCAGTGGTTCCTGTGCGCTGTCGTCACCGACGATCAGGCGCGCTTGTCGTCGTCAAGGTCCTCGAAATCGGCGTCGACGATGGTGTCATCGTCATTCGCCGGGCCGTCGGCCTCGGGTGCAGGCTCTTCGCCGGCCTCTTCCTGGGACGATTTGTAAATCGCTTCGCCCAGTTTCATCGAGGCTTCCATGACGTTCTGGATGCCGGATTTGATCTTCTCGGCGTTCTCGCTTTCCAGCTCGTCCTTGAGCGCGGCCACCGCCAGTTCGATCGCTTCGACAGTGGTCGGATCGACCTTTTCGCCATGCTCCTCGAGCGATTTCTCGGTCGAGTGGATGAGGCTCTCGGCCTGGTTCTTGGCTTCCACCAGCTCCTTGCGGGCCTTGTCGGCCTCGGCGTTCTCCTCGGCTTCCTTGACCATCTTCTCGATGTCGTCGTCCGAGAGGCCACCGGAGGCCTGGATGGTGATCTTCTGCTCCTTGCCGGTGCCCTTGTCCTTGGCCTGAACCGAGACGATGCCGTTGGCGTCGATGTCGAAGGTCACCTCGATCTGCGGCATGCCGCGCGGTGCCGGCGGGATGTCCTCGAGGTTGAACTGGCCGAGCATCTTGTTGTCGGCTGCCATCTCGCGCTCGCCCTGGAAGACCCGGATCGTCACCGCGTTCTGGTTGTCCTCGGCGGTCGAGAAGATCTGCGACTTCTTGGTCGGGATCGTCGTGTTGCGGTCGATCAGGCGGGTGAAGACACCGCCCAGGGTCTCGATACCCAGCGACAGCGGGGTCACGTCGAGCAGGACCACGTCCTTGACGTCACCTTGCAGAACGCCGGCCTGGATGGCGGCGCCCATGGCAACCACTTCGTCCGGGTTCACACCCTTGTGCGGCTCCTTGCCAAAGAACTTGGTCACCTCTTCGATGACTTTCGGCATCCGGGTCATACCCCCGACGAGGACGACCTCGTCGATTTCCGAGGTCGAGAGGCCAGCGTCCTTCAGAGCGGCCTGGCAGGGCTTGATCGAGGCCTTGATCAGGTCGCTGACCAGCGACTCCAGCTTGGCCCGGGTCAGTTTCATGACCATGTGCAGCGGCTGGCCGCCGTTCGGATCCATCGAGATGAACGGCTGGTTGATCTCGGTCTGCGACGAGGAGGACAGCTCGATCTTGGCTTTCTCGGCGGCCTCTTTCAGACGCTGAAGCGCCATTTTGTCCTTGGTCAGGTCGACGCCGTGCTCTTTCTTGAACTCGTCCGCCAAGTAGTTGACGATCCGCATGTCGAAGTCTTCGCCACCGAGGAAGGTGTCGCCGTTGGTAGACTTCACTTCGAACAGGCCATCGTCGATCTCGAGGATGGTCACGTCGAACGTCCCGCCGCCAAGGTCATAGACCGCGATGGTGTGGGTGTCTTCCTTGTCGAGGCCATAGGCCAGCGCGGCCGCGGTCGGCTCGTTGATGATGCGCAGCACTTCGAGGCCGGCGATCTTGCCGGCGTCCTTGGTGGCCTGACGCTGGGCGTCGTTGAAATACGCCGGCACGGTGATGACCGCCTGATCGACTTCCTCGCCGAGGTAGGATTCAGCGGTTTCTTTCATCTTGCCGAGGATGAAGGCCGAGATCTGCGACGGGCTGTACTTGTCGCTCTTGGCTTCGACCCAAGCGTCGCCGTTGCCGCCGTCGATGACGTTGAACGGCATGTTCTTCTTGTCCTTGGCCAGGTCGCTGTCGTCGAATCGACGACCGATCAGACGCTTGACGCCAAAGATGGTGTTTTCCGGATTGGTGACGGCCTGACGCTTGGCCGGCTGGCCAACGAGGCGTTCGTTGTCGGTGAAGGCGACGATCGACGGTGTCGTACGTGCACCTTCGGAGTTTTCGATGACCCGCGGCTGGCTGCCGTCCATGATGGCCACACAGCTGTTGGTGGTGCCGAGGTCAATCCCGATGACTTTACCCATTGTTTCGATCCCTCTTAATCTTCAAGGCGATGACACGAGGCGGAACCCATATGCGGCATCCCGACCCCGAACGTGTGGCGGAGAGCCTTGCGGCCCGTTCCGCGCTTCGGCGTGTATATAAGGACCGGGTTTCTATGCTGCAAGCAGTGTGGGCTTCGGTATGGTGCAAATGCGCGAGGTTTTCGGGGTGATGTGGGAAAGAGGTCGCCATGACAGGGCTTGATCTGCGCGGCGCCAGGGTTTTTCCGGGCTATCTCGACCCGGACCAACAGGTTGAAATTCTTGGCGCCCTGCGAGAGGTGGTGCGCGCGGCGCCTCTCTATCACCCGGTCACGCCGGGGGGGCGGCAGATGTCGGTCAGGATGACGGCAGCGGGAAGATTCGGCTGGGTGACCGACCGCAGCGGCTATCGCTACGAGCCGCGCCACCCCGACGGCATGGCCTGGCCGGCGATTCCCGAGCCGGTGCTGGCGATCTGGCGCGATCTCGCGCCGCAGGCCCGCGCGCCCGAATGCTGCCTGATCAATTACTACGGCGAAGGCGCGCGCATGGGGCTGCATCAGGATCGCGACGAGGCGGATTTTTCCCAGCCCGTGGTCTCGGTCTCGCTGGGCGACGCCGGGCTGTTTCGGGTCGGCAATGTCGAGAAGGGCGGCAAGACGGGCTCGGTCTGGCTGGCCTCGGGCGATGTGGTCGTGCTCGGCGGTGCCGCACGGCTGGTGCACCACGGGGTGGATCGGATCAAGTTCGGCTCGTCCGGGCTGTTGAAAGACGGCGGCCGGATCAACCTGACGCTGCGCGTGGTGACCTGAGCGGCACTCCTGCTTCCCGTCCCGGACCCGATCCGGGACCTCGCGCCGGACGCCGGGGGCCCCGGATCAGGTCCGGGGCACGCGTTGCCGACGTCGGCGGCCCCGTGCCGTGGCCTACCCCCGGGTCTGCCGCTGCTTGCGGCTGACCTTGGCGGCCTTCTTCTTCGACTTGACCAGCTTGCGCTTGGCCGGCCCGCCCTTGCCCGATCCGCCCCGGCCTGCGCCGCGTCGGCCGCGCGGGCCGGTGCCATTGCCGCGCGGCGGCCGCTCGCCGTCGATCTCGAGCAGCTCCAGCGCGATGCCGCCGGTCACCGGCGCCGCCTCGGTCAGCCGCACGGTCACCCGCTGGCCGATGGTGATGGTCAGCCCGGTATCGGAGCCCATCAGCGTCGCGGTCTCCTGATCGAAGTGGAAATACTCGCGGCCGAGGTTGCGCATCGGGATCAGCCCGTCGGCGCCGGTCTCGTCGAGCTTCACGAAGGCGCCGAAGCGCGCGATGCCGGAAATCCGCCCGGTGAACTCATTGCCGACCCGCTCCGACAGATAGGCCGCGAGGTAACGGTCGGTGGTGTCGCGCTCGGCAATCATCGACCGGCGCTCTGTGTCCGAGATATGCGCCGCGGTCGGCTCCAGCTTGTCGATGTCATCGGGCGAGAGCCCGTCGTCGCCCCAGCCATGCGCCGCGATCAGCCCGCGGTGCACGATCAGATCGGAATAGCGCCGGATCGGCGAGGTGAAATGCGCGTAGTTTTGCAGCGCAAGCCCGAAATGGCCAAAGTTCTTGGGGCTGTAATAAGCCTGCGTCATCGACCGCAGGGTGGCGAGATTGATCAACTCGCTTTCCTCGGTGCCGGCGGCGTCATGCAGCAGCTTGTTGAGATGCGCGGTCTTCAGAACCTGTCCCTTGGCCAGCGTCAGCCCGGCGGCATCGGCGGTGTCGCGCAAGGACTCCAGCTTGTCCTGCGGCGGTTCCTCGTGCACCCGGAAGAGCTGCGGCACCTTCTTGGCAATCAGCGTCTCGGCGGCGGCGACATTGGCGAGGATCATGAATTCCTCGATCAGCCTGTGCGCATCCAGCCGGTCGCGGAAGTTGACCGATTGCACCTTGCCCTCTTCGCTGAGCTCGATGCGCCGCTCCGGCAGGTCGAGGTCTAGCGGCTGGCGGGCGGCGCGGGCCCTGGTCAGCGCGTCATAGGCGGCATAGAGCGGCGCGATCACGCTTTCCATCAGCGGCGCGACCCGGTCGTTGGGCTGGCCGTCCATGCCCTGCTGGACCTCCTGATAATTCAGCGAGGCGGGCGAGCGCATCAGCCCGCGCACAAAGCGATGCGAGAGCTTCTCGCCGCCGGCGTTGATCTGCATCCGCACCGCGAGACAGGCGCGCGGCACACCCTCGTGCAGCGAGCAGAGATCGCCTGACAGCCGGTCGGGCAGCATCGGCACCACCCGGTCGGGGAAATAGCTGGAATTGCCGCGTTTGCGCGCCTCGCGGTCGAGTGCCGAGCCGGGGCGGACGTAATGCGCCACATCGGCGATGGCGACCCAGATCACGTGACCGCCCTTGTTCTTCGGATCGTCGTCGGCATGGGCATAACAGGCGTCGTCATGGTCGCGGGCATCGGCCGGATCAATGGTGATCAACGGCAGCTCGCGCAGGTCTTCGCGACCGGACAGGCCGGCGGGCTTCATCGCATCGGCCTCGGCGATCACCGCGTCGGGAAAGGCGTCGGGAATGCCGTGCTGGTGGATGGCGATCAGCGAGACGGCTTTCGGCGCGGTGGGATCGCCCAGCCGTTCGACGATGCGGGCGCGGGGCAGGCCCATGCGGCTCTTGGGCCCGGCCAGCTCGGCCTCGACCAGCTCGCCATCCCTGGCGCCATGCACGTCGCCTGCGGCGACCTGCCATTCCTTGTCGGCGCCCTTGTCGACCGGTTTGATCCGCCCGCCTTCCGAGCGTTTCGAGAACACCCCGAGAATGCGGCGCGGGTTGCTGCCGATCCGGCGGATCAGCCGCGCCTCGTAGTTGTGATCCTCTTCGTGCACCACTTGCAGCCGCGCCAGGATGCGGTCGCCCTCGCCAAGCGCCGGGTCCGAGGCGCGGGGCACCACCAGAACGATCGGCTCCACCCCTTCGCCGTGCCATTCCAGCGGCTTGGCAAAGAGATCGCCATCGGGCGTCGGCGCCTTGACCTGCAACACCGAGACCGGCGGCAGCCGGTCGGGGTCGCGGTAGGTCTTCTTGCGCTTTTCCAGATGACCTTCGGCTTCCAGCTCCTTGAGCAGGCGCTTGAGGTCGATCCGGGCGGCACCCTTTATGCCGAAGGCCTTGGCGATGTCGCGCTTGGCGGTCAGGGTCGGGTTGGCGGAGATCCAGTCGAGGATCTGGGCTTTGGTGGGCAATTGGCTCATGGCTCTGGCCTAGCACGGGTGTGGCGGGGCGTCACTTGCCAAACCGCTCGGCCAGGTCCTCTTCGTCGCCTTCGGCGGCGAGGCGCAGCTCGCGCACGAGGCGCAGGGTGGGTTTGGCGGCAAACAGGACCGAGCCGATCAGGAACATCCAGGTGGCCGGGGTCTGCCAAGCGTCAAAAAAGAACATCACCGAGCCGATGATGAAACAGGTGGCGGCGGAAAAATCGACCGCGGTATAGGCCAGCTCGAAGAGGGCGTAGATCCGGCGGCTTTC
The DNA here is from genome assembly GCF_028807375.1 of Marinovum sp. PR37. Taxonomy (NCBI): domain Bacteria; kingdom Pseudomonadati; phylum Pseudomonadota; class Alphaproteobacteria; order Rhodobacterales; family Roseobacteraceae; genus Marinovum; species Marinovum sp. PR37. The sequence continues at coordinate 65,134 of NZ_JARAML010000026.1, forward strand.
GGAGGTTTCCTCTCGGTTGCGGTGATAGAAAAGCGGCATGGGTCTTGGCGGCTGACAGGGACGTTGACTGACGAGCGCAACAACCTAGTGCGCATTGCCCCGCCGGCCACCGGGCACCGGGGGCAGGCGACCGGTCCGGCTTAGTCCGGCGTGGCCGGCGCCAGATCGGCGGCCGTGTCGACATCGGCCAGCGTGTCGACGCGGGCGATGCGGTGGCCGGGCAGGGTGGCGATGCTGTCGGCCATCGCATGTTCGGTGGACCAGCGCACGCCCGTCAGAAAGCCGGCGGGGGCGCGGCCCGGATGGCGCAGCCCGATCAGCCAATAGCCGCCGTCGGGCGCCGGGCCAAAGGCCGCGTCATGCCCGCCCAAGGCCGCGAAGGCCCGCGCGACATGCGCCGGGGTCACGCCGGGAATGTCGCCGCCGATGATGCAGGCCGGGCCGGGCGGCAGGCTGCGGAAGACCCGCGCCATGCGTGCGCCGAGATCGCCGCCGCCCTGCGGCAGTCGCGGCAGATGTGCCGGCCAGACCCGGCTTTGCAGTCCGTCGCGGTCGGGCGCGACCGCGAGGATCAGCTGCCAGCGCGGGTCCTCCAGCCGCCGCAGCAGCCGCGCGGTCTGATGGCGAAACCACCAGGCCGCGGCGCCCATGCCGATGTCGCGGCCAAGCCGGGTCTTGACCCGCCCGGGGCGCGGCTCTTTCAGCATGACGATGAGGGTGGGTTTGATGCGCAAGGTCTACCGGTCCGCGAGATCGGCGCGCATGCGCCCTGTCGGGCGTCCCCCCCGGGAGGGCCGGTTCCCGCAGATGTTGCCCGCGCGGCCGGAGGGGGCTCTGTCGAACGGATGCGCCCGGACAAAAAGCCCTTCCGAGGGTGGGCGGAGCGCCGGCGCGCCTCGGGCCCCGGTGCAGCTCACAATGCGCGTTCCATCATCCGATGGGGAATGCCGGCGTCGTCGAACACCTCGCCATAGGCGGCAAAGCCCAGCTTCTCGTAAAACGGGATGGCATGCAGCTGAGAGCCCAGCGCCGCCTTGCTGAACCGGCCGTCGGCGCGCATCTCGTCCAGCGCCGCGCGGATCAGCGCTGCGCCAAGCCCGGTACCGCGGGCGGCCTTGATGACGCAGACCCGGCCGATCTTGCCGATCTCGCCATTGGGCAGGACGCGCGCGGTGCCAAGCGCCCGGTCGCCCTCGGTGGCCAGCAGATGCAGGGCAATCTCGTCATAGGCGTCACGCTCGATCTCGGGCGGCACGCCCTGTTCGTCGACAAAGACCTCGAAGCGCAGCTTCAGGCAGGTCTCGAGATCGTCGGTGCGGGTGATCGTGGCGCTCATGCGAAGTAATCCCTCAGGATGCGGGCATAGATCGCCTTGAGCTGGTGTACCTGATCCACCGCGACCCGTTCGTCGACCTGGTGCATGGTGCGGCCGACAAGGCCAAATTCCACCACCGGGCAGTGATCCTTGACAAAGCGCGCGTCAGAAGTGCCGCCGGTGGTGCTGAGGTCCGGGGTGATCCCGGTTTCGGCGGCAACCGCGCGCGCCACGAGGTCCGACAGCGGGCCCGGCGGGGTGAGGAAGCTTTCACCGGAGATCTTGATCTTCATTCCGATCTCGACGCCGAATTCGGCGGCCACCGCGTCGGCCTCGGCACGCAGCCAGTCGCTGAGCGAGGCGCCGGAATGGGCGTCGTTGAACCGGATGTTGACCGTCGCCGTACTCTTTGCCGGGATCACGTTGGTCGCCGGGTTGCCGGTGTCGATGGTGACCACCGCCAGGGTCGAGGCGTCGAAATGTTCGGTGCCGCGGTCCAGCTCATGCGATGACAGCCGGTCCATCAGCCGCGCCATGGCAGGCAGCGGGTTTTTCGCGCGGTGCGGATAGGCGGCATGGCCCTGCTTGCCCACCACCTCGATCCAGGCGGTGACCGATCCGCGACGGCCGATTTTTATCATCTCGCCCATGGTGTCGGGGCAGGTCGGCTCGCCCACGAGGCAGACCGACATCCGTTCGCCCTCGGCCTGCATGTAATCCAGAAGCGCGCGGGTGCCGTGATCGGCGTCGCCTTCCTCGTCGCCGGTGATGGCCAGGATCACCGCGCCCTCGGGCGGCGTCTCGGTGACGAAATCCGCGGCGGCGGCGGCAAAGGCGGCCACGCCCGATTTCATGTCGGTCGCGCCCCGGCCATAGAGAAAGCCGTCGCGGATCTCGGCGCCGAAGGGATCGGCGGTCCAGTCCGCGCGCTTGCCCAGCGGCACCACGTCGGTGTGGCCGTTGAAGCCGAAGGTCCGGGCATGGCCCTTGTCGCCCCAGCGGGCAAAGAGATTGCCGATGCCGCCCCGGTCGACCCGGGTGCAGGCAAAGCCCGCAGCTTGCAGCACGTCCTGCACCACGTCGAGCGCGCCGCCATCTTCGGGTGTCACCGAGGGGCAGCGCACCAGCGCTGCGGTCAACTCGAGCGGATCGGTCTGCGACATGAATTACCCCACGGAATTGTGACCTATTTGCAGCGGCTTGCCCGCTGGTTTGACGTATCGCTTAACAGAAGCCGCGCGGGGGTGCTAGGCTGGCCGCAACAATGACGCGGCCCCCGCAGTCCTCCCCCGCTTCAGGTGAACTCCGCCCGGTTCAGGGGATCCGTCCGGCATCAAGACCGGCAAGACTGACAACACGGGGCAAGGCTGCGCAGTAGGGTTGGAGCAGTGGTATGAGTGATGTGAAGTCGCGATCTGTCGCGTCTGTCTTTGGGTGTGCCCGATGAGTTGGGTCGCCGCAGTGGCGCCGGGCGGCACGGCGCAGGTCTTTCCTCCTTTTGACAAGCTTCCCCCTCGCGGCGCGATGCGCCGGGGCACGGTGTTGCTGGAATGCAGCCTGAGCCCGGTCGCTGCCGCCCGCTCGATCCTGCGCATCCCGTTGCAGGCCCATGCCGCCGGGCATCTGTCGATCCTGGCGCTGCCGCAGGGCTCCTTTGCACTGGTGGTGGGGCAGGGAAAATCCATGGTGCACCGAACGCTCCGGCTGAACCTGCCGGAGGGCAACCAGCTGCTGCGGCTCAGCTTTTCCTGGGATTGCGAGGCCGGGCTGGCGCGCTTTGCGGTGGAGCAAGCCGATGGCCAGGGCTTTGTCACCGGCGCGCTCGACCTGCCGGAGCCGATGGCGCTCGAAAGTCTCACCGCCTTTCCGGCGATGGAGGTCTGCACGTCCGAAGAGGCGGGGCTGGGCTTTCTGGCGATCTCCAACAGGGTCGAGCCGGTGGGGCCCCTGCCGGGCCTCGCCGCGCGCACCTTCGTCGGCACGCCTTTCGGCCCGCGCGAGGTGTCGCGGTTGCGGATTGGCGATCTGGTGCAGACCCGCGATGGCGGCCAGGAACCGGTGTTGCATGTGGCCCAGCGCATCGTGCCGGGGCTGGGCAGTTTTGCCCCGATCCGCCTGCGGGCACCCTATTTCGGCCTGGAGCGCGACATCGTCGTCGCGCCGCATCAAAAGATTTTCGTCAGCGGCGCGGCGGTGGATTACACCTTCGGCTGCGAGGGGGTGCTGGTGCCGGCGGGATACCTGGTCAACGGCCAGTCGGCCCTGCCGGAGCCGAACTTGCCGCTGGTGAACTATGCGCAGGCGCTTCTGCCGTCGCATGCGGTCTTTGCCGCCAGCGGTGCCTGGACCGAGAGCCTCTATGTCGGGCGCTTGCGCCGTGACAGCGAAAAGCTGGCGGCGACACTGCTGGCCGGGGTCAGGCCGACGCTCTTGCCGGAGCAGGCGCATCTGACGCCGCCGGTGCTGAAACGGTTCGAGGCGCAGGCGCTGGCCGAGGTGGCCTGAGGTTCAGGCGTCGCCGTCGACCAGCGGGTCGTAGAACGGCTCGATCTGCGCCACGACCACCGAATTCTCGTCGCGGGCGCGCTGCATCAGCGCGGCCTCCTCGTCGGCGATCTCTTCGCCGGCGGCGCGTCGCTCGTCGAGCGATCCGTGGCCGGTGACATCGAGCGGCGCCAGATCGGCCTGTTTGAGCAGGGCGACGGTTTCGCGCACCGCTTCGGCCTCGTCGACGCCAGAGGCGTAACAGACCAGCCCGGCGCCAGTGGCGCCATCGGGCAGGCCGTCGCCGGACTTTCGGCCGACCTGGACGACGAGGGTATAGACTTGCTGGCTGCGGGCTTTCTTGGTCATGCGCTGCGGATGCGTCGGGCGGGCGCCCATGTCAAGCCGGTTGATGCCCCCGGATGCGGCGTTCTGCGGCGCAATGGCCCGCCTGGCCGGGTAATCCACCGCCTCACGTTGCGGCGATGTTGCATAGGGCGGCCCGCTTCGGATAATCCCCCGAACCAAAACGAGGATGCCCCATGGCCTGCCGGCCCTTTTTGCAGCTGATTGCCATCGCCCTGTTCCTGCTGCCGTTCCGGGCCGGGCCCGGCGCCGCCCAGGTGCTGGAGTTCGTCACCGTCGAGCGGCCGCCGTTCTCGATGGGCCGCGAGGCGCAGACCGGCTTCAGCATCGACCTGATGCGGATGATGGCCGAGCAGATCGGCCGCGAGGTGCGTTTCGAGACCCTGCCGGCCTTTGGCGAAATGCTGGCGCAGGTGGCCGCCGGCGGGGCGGATGGCGCGATTGCCAATATCTCGATCACCGCCGCCCGCGAGGCGCAGATGGATTTCACCCTTCCGGTGTTCGAAAGCGGCTTGCAGCTGATGGTTTCGGGGTCCGACCGCACGCCGCTCTGGCGACAGGTCTTCACCCGCGACATCGCGATCTATCTTGGCGTGGCGCTTGCCATGCTCTGCGCTGCCGGGACGCTGATGTGGCTGTTCGAGCGCCGCCATCAGCCCTATTTCGAGAAACCCGCGCGCGAGGCGTTCTTTCCGTCGTTCTGGTGGGCGCTCAACTTGGTGGTCAACGGCGGCTTCGAGGAACGCCAGCCAAGGTCGATCCCGGGGCGGTTGCTGGCGACGGTCCTGGTGTTCTCGAGCCTGTTCATCGTGTCGATCTTTGTTGCCAAGATCACCGCCGCGATCACCGTCAACGAACTGACCTCGAGCGTCACCGGCCTCAATGATCTCGACAATCGCGCGGTGGGGTCCGTGGCGGGCTCGACCGCCTCGGATTTCCTCGAGGCCCGCGCGGTGGCGCACAGCGCCTATCCCGGCTACGCCGAGATGATCGCGGCCTTCGAGGCCGAAGAGGTCAGCGTCGTGGTCTTTGATGCGCCGCTCCTGCGCTATTACCTGTCGAAGAACAGCGCCGGCGAGGCCTATCTGGTGGAAACGGTGTTCCGGCGCGAGGATTACGGCATTGCCCTGCCCACCGGCAGCCCGCTGCGCGAGCCGCTGAACCAGGCGTTGCTGCAATTGCAGGAAGACGGGCAGTACAATGCGCTGGTGCGCAAATGGTTCGGCAGGTGAGGGCGGCGCCAAACCGATGGCGCCACCCACGTGAGGATCAGTCGCGCAGCAATTCGTTGATGCCGGTCTTGGAGCGGGTCTTTTCGTCGACCCGCTTGACGATCACCGCGCAATAGAGGCTGATGTTGTTCTTGGACGGCATCGAGCCCGCGACAACCACCGAATAGGGCGGCACTTCGCCATAGCTCACGTTGCCGGTTTCGCGGTCGACGATCTTGGTCGACTTGCCGATGAAGACGCCCATGCCCAGCACCGAGCCCTCGCGCACGATGCAGCCTTCGACCACCTCGGAGCGCGCGCCGATGAAGCAATTGTCCTCGATGATGGTGGGGCCGGCCTGCATCGGCTCGAGCACGCCGCCAATACCGACGCCGCCGGACAGGTGCACGTTCTTGCCGATCTGCGCGCAGGAGCCGACGGTGGCCCAGGTGTCGACCATCGTGCCCTCGTCGACATAGGCGCCGAGGTTGACGAAGGAGGGCATCAGCACCACGCCGGGGGCGATATAGGCCGATTTGCGCACCACGCAGTTGGGCACGGCGCGGAATCCGGCCGCCTTCCACTGGTTGTCGCCCCAGCCCTTGAACTTGCTGTCGACCTTGTCCCACCAGCCGGCGCCCTGCGGGCCGTTGTCTTGCAGCTCCATGTCCTTGATGCGGAAACCCAGCAGAACCGCCTTCTTGGCCCACTGGTTGACCTGCCAGTCGCCGTTTTCCTGCCGTTCGGCCACCCGCAGCTTGCCGCTGTCGAGCGCATTCAGCGTGTCCTCGATCGCTTCGCGGGTCTCGCCGCCGGTCGAGGGGGTGATGGTGTCGCGGGCGTCCCAGGCCGCTTCGATGGCTGTCTCAAGCTGGGCGTTGGACATGGATGTTCCTCCGTCTGGTCCGTCTGTCAGGTTGCGGCGCGTTAGACAGCAAAAACCGCCTCTGCGCAATCGGGGTTGAGTTCGCCCCGCGAACGTTCTTGGATGCGGGACACGCCGAAATAGCAGGACATGACATGAAAGATCCCCGCCGCAGCCGGTTTCGCGACGCCCAGGAAGACCGCAGGGAAGCCGACCGCACACCGGATACGCCGCAGACCCGCGCGCCGGCCTATCGCCTGGCGTTTGCCGACGAGGATTTCCTCTGCCGGGACGAGCTGCGCCCGGTCAGGTTGCAGCTCGAGCTGTTGAAGCCGGAAATGATGATGACCGAGGCCGGGGTGGAAAGCACCATCGTGCTTTTCGGCGGTGCCCGCATTCCCAAGCCGTCGGAGAAACATACCGCGCGCACCGAGACGCTGGCGGAACTGTCACGCTTTTACGACGAGGCGCAGCGCTTCGCCCGGCTGATGACCGAGGAATCGATCAAATCCGGCGGCCGCGAGAATGTCGTCGTCACCGGCGGCGGCCCCGGTGTGATGGAGGCCGGCAACCGGGGGGCGCAGGAGGCCGGCGGCAAATCCATCGGTCTCAACATCGTGCTGCCGCATGAGCAGGCGCCGAATGAATACGTCACGCCGGAGCTCTGCTTCAACTTCCACTATTTCGCCATTCGCAAGATGCATTTCCTGATGCGCGCCAAGGCGATCTGCGTCTTTCCGGGCGGCTTCGGCACGATGGACGAGCTTTTCGAGTCGCTGACCCTGATCCAGACCGGTCGGATGGATCGGGTGCCGTTCCTGCTGTTCGGCCGCGAATTCTGGGAGCGCATCGTCAACTGGGCGGCGCTCGCCGATGCCGGCACGATCGCGGCGCAGGATCTGGACCTGTTCCGCTTTGTCGAGACCGCCGAAGAGGCGCTCGACATCATTCACAACTGGGCGCCGGCGCCGCCGCGCGACGAGATCCCGGGCCGGCAAAAGACCGACCCCGCGAAACACGCGGACGAGCGCTGATCAGGCCGAAAGCTGGACGGGCAGGGCGCAGACTTCCTGCCCGTGCGGCAGGGTGGTGACCATCTCGCCGTGATCGGTGCGCTTGATGGCATAGCCATAGCCCGCGATGCGGTGCTGCCATTCGCGCGGGCTCAGCGCCTTTTCGCGCTCTTCCTCGAGCAGCATCAGGATCTGGGCAATTGTGACTTGATCGATTTCTGTGGTGGACATGAGCTCTACTCTCGTTTGGTTTTTGATTGTTTATGATTCATGGCTAATCCCAGATTCGGACGGAGATCGTTCGTAATTAAGGCAATTTTTGGCGCAGCCCCGGAGTTGGCGACCGTCACTGGACAGTCGCCAACAAAAGCCTAGTGTCGGGGGCATTCGTCGACGGAGAGATCTCATGGAAAAATTCGGCAAGAGCCAGCCCGTGACCCGGGTAGAAGATGTGCGCTTTCTCACCGGGGAGGGCCGTTATGTGGATGACATCGCCCCGGCAGACGCCCTGCATGGCGTGGTGTTCCGGTCGCCGGTGGCACATGCAAGCATCACCGAGTTGAACGTCGACGACGCGCGCGAAGCCCCCGGGGTGCAGATGGTGCTGACCCTGGCCGATCTCGAGGCGGCGGGGGTGAGGCCCGGGCTGGACGCCACCTTGGTGAAGAACATCGACGGCAGCAAGGGCGCCGCGCCGGAACGCCCGGTGCTGGCGCGCGACCGGGTGCGGTTTGTCGGTGAACCGGTGGCGATGGTCTTTGCCGAGACCCTGCAACAGGCCAGGGACGCCGCCGAGCTGATCGAGTTCGATTACGACGACCTGCCGGTCTGCCTGGGGCTCGAAGAGAGCGAGACGGCAATCCACGAGGAAGCGCCGGGCAACCTCGCCTATCACTTCGGCATGGGCGATGCCGCCGCGACCGATGCGGCCTTTGCCGCGGCCGCGCATGTGGTGTCGTTGCAGATCGACGACAACCGGGTGATCGCCAATTCGCTGGAGCCGCGCGGCTGCTACGCCGAGCCCGAGGGCGAGCGGCTGCATGTGGCGATCAACGGCCAGGGTGTCTGGGGCTTCAAGCAGACCATTGCCAAGGCGCTGGGTCTCGACCCGGAGGCGCTGCGCATCACCAATCCTGATGTCGGCGGCGGGTTCGGCATGAAGGCGCAGGATTACCCGGAATACGTGATCTGTGCCCATGCCGCCCGGGCCCTGGACCGTCCGGTGCGCTGGATGGCCGACCGCACCGAGAGCATGCTCAGCGACAACGCCGGCCGTGATCTGACCAGCCTGGCCGAGATGGCTTTTGACGACAATCACCGCATCCTGGCCTACCGTGTGACCACTCGCAACAACCTCGGGGCCTACAACTCCGGCTTTGGCCAGCCGATCCAGACCGAGCTCTTTTCCAAGGTGCTGATGGGCACCTATGACGTGCAGGCCGCCTATATGAGCGTGAAGGGCTATTTCACCAACACCGTGCAGGTCGACGCCTATCGCGGCGCCGGGCGACCGGAGGCGATCTATGTGCTCGAGCGGCTGATGGACCGGGCGGCGCGCGAGCTGGGCGTCGACGGATGGGAGTTGCGGCGGCGGAACTTTATTCCTGCGGCCAAGTTCCCTTATCGAACCGTCACAGGCGAGCTTTACGACGTGGGCGATTTCGACCGGGTGCTGTCGCATGCCGAGGCAAGCTGCGACCGGGCGGGGTTTGCCGCGCGCAAGGCCGCTTCCGAGGAGCATGGCAAATTGCGTGGCATCGGGCTCTGTTACTATATCGAAAGCATTTTGGGCGATCCTTCGGAAGGCGCCAGGGTCACCTTTGACGAGGATGGCGGCGTTTCCCTGTTTGTCGGCACACAGTCGAACGGGCAGGGCCATGAAACCGTCTATGCCCGTTTCCTCGCCGATCAGACCGGCATCCCGATGGAACGGATCCGGGTGGTGCAGGGTGACAGTGATCTGATTGCCAAGGGCGGCGGCACCGGCGGCTCGCGCTCGGTGACGGTGCAGGCCAATGTGACCCTGACGGCGGTGGCCGGAATGGTGGCCGCATTCACGCCGTTTTTGGCGGATAGCATGGGGGTCGAGGAGAGCGCAGTGCGGTTCGACAATGAGACATTCCGCGCCGAAGGGTCGAACCTGACCCCGACGATGCTGGAGGCCGCGGAGATGGCCCGTGCGGCCGGCCGCGACGACCTTTTGCGGCACGAGGCACGCGACAGGCTGCCCGGCCGGTCCTATCCCAACGGCGCCCATGTCGCCGAGGTCGAGGTCGATCCGGAAACCGGCACCGTGACGGTCGAGCGCTATACCGTCGTCGACGACTTCGGCAATCTGATCAATCCGCTGCTGGCCGAGGGGCAGGTGCATGGCGGCGTCGCCCAGGGCATCGGCCAGGCGGTCACCGAACATGTGGTGCACGACGAGGACGGCCAGCTGCTCACGGCAACTTTCATGGATTACGGCATGCCGCGTGCCGATATTCTTCCTATGTTCCGCTTCGAAACCGAACCGGTGCCATCGACCGCCAACCCCATGGGCATGAAGGGCTGTGGCGAGGCCGGAACCGTGGGCGCCATGGCGGCGATGGGCAATGCGGTGCAGGATGCCTTGTGGGATCGCGGGGTGCGGCAGGCAGACATGCCTTTCACGCCGCTGCGAGTTTGGAGTATGTTGAGGGATGCGTCTCAAACGGCTGCATAAACAGGTCACCGGCTGGCTGGCGCGCAAGCTCCGGTTCCGGCAGACCCGCACCGGTCCCCGCCGGGGACAGCGTATCCATGTGATCCTCCTCGATGGCACGATGTCGAGCCTGCGGGAAGGAACCGAAACCAACATCGGCCAGATCTACAAGCTGCTCTGCGAGGCGCCCGGCGATCTCTCGATCTATTACGAGCCGGGCGTGCAGTTCCCCGACTGGCGCGCCGCCTGGTCGGTACTGACCGGCAAGGGTATCAACAGCCAGATCCGCCGCGCCTATGGCTATCTCGCTTCGCGGTATCGCCCCGGCGACCGGATCTTCCTGCTCGGATATTCGCGCGGCGCCTTTGCCGTGCGCTCGCTGGCGGGGATGATCGACCGGGTCGGGCTGGTGACCGCGCGCCACGCGCTGGAGCGCAATGTCGCCACCGCCTATCGCCATTACCAGACCGCGCCCGACAGCGATGCGGCACTGGCCTTTCGCGCCGCCTTTTGCCATGAGGCGGCACCGATCGAGATGGTCGGGGTTTTTGACACGGTCAAAGCGCTGGGCCTGCGGCTGCCCCTGGTCTGGCGGCTGAGCGCCGATCCGCATGCCTTCCATAACCATCACCTGGGCGACAGCGTGCGCCACGGCTTTCACGCGCTGGCCTATGACGAACGCCGCGCCGCCTATGCGCCGCTGTTGTGGGACGTGCCCGGCGACTGGTCCGGGCGGGTCGAACAGATGTGGTTTCCCGGCACCCATGGCGATGTCGGCGGTCAGATCGCCGGCTTCGAGGCGGCCCGACCGCTGGCCAACCTGCCGCTGGTCTGGATGCTGGACCGGGCCGAGGATTGCGGCTTGCCGCTGCCCGAGGGCTGGCAGGCACGTTTTCCGGCCGATGCCGAGGCGCCTTCGGTCGGCACCTGGTCGGGCTGGGGCAAGATGTTCGTGATCCGCACGCCCCGCAAGCGCATGCTCGACCCGTCCGAGCGTTTGCATCCCAGCTTGCAGGAGCGGCAGGACCACACCGGCCGGATGACCCGTCTGCTCGAGGCGACCAAGGGCATGCAGGCGCTGATGATGCGCCGGAACGGCTGACACCGCCCCCCCCCCCTGCAATTCACGAAACGGTGAGTACGCCTTTTCTTGTCGGGATTGTTGCCTATTTGTCTTTCATGACATGCGAGGCCGGAACCCTTGCATGATTTCACTGTCCCTCGTTCCGCACTCAGCGCCCAGTATTGACTGGGCGCTTTTTTCAAGTCCGTCCGGTGGCGCGCCGGCTTTTGTCCTGCCGGGTGCGGTGATAGCGTCGCCGGCATGAGCTACAGCGACTCCTTCCTGCGCGGCATCCTGACCCGCTCCAAGACCATCGCGGTGGTGGGCGTGTCGCCCAATTCCGTCCGGCCGAGCTACTACGTGGCGCGCTATCTCAAGCTCAAGGGCTTTACCGTGATCCCGGTCAACCCGGGGCATGCCGGCAAGGAGCTGTTTGGCGAGACCGTGCGCGCCGACCTGTCGGAAGTGCCGAAAGAGGTCGACATGGTGGATGTCTTCCGCCGGTCCGAGGCGGTGCCCGCGATCGCGGAGGCGGCGCTGACCCATCTGCCGGGGCTCAGGACCTTCTGGATGCAGATCGGTGTCGAACACGCCGCGGCGGCGGCGCAGCTTGAGGCGGCCGGCGTCGATGTGGTGATGAACCGCTGCCCCAAGATCGAATATCAGCGGCTCTTCGGCGAGCTGCGAATGGGCGGTTTCTCCACCGGCATCATTTCGTCCAAGCTGTAACGCTCAGGCCAGCCGGTCGCGGATCGCCCGGTGCAGCCCCGGGTTGGCGGCCAGCACGCCGGGGCTTTGCGGGGTTTCGGTATTGAAGGTCAGGGGCGAACCGTCGGCGGCGGTCGCCAGCGCCCCGGCTTCGGTGGCGATCAGCGCCCCGGCGGCAATGTCCCAGTGCCAGGACGGCCGGATCGTCAGCATCGCGTCAAAACGGCCCTGCGCGATCAGCGCCATGCGATAGGCCAGCGACGGCCGGAACACGCGCGTCACCTCTGGCGGCGTGCTGCGCCAATGGGCGGGTTGCATCGTCGGTTTCGGTGCCATCACGCTGGCCCCGGTCAGTTCGGCCCGGCACCCGGTGCGGATCGGTGCGCCGTTCAGCGTGGCCCCCTGGCCCAGCGCGGCGGCAAAGGTGCGGGCGCGGGCGGGCAGGTGAATGACGGCGGCGGTCACCGCGCCCCGGCGGGCGATGGCGATGGAATGCGCCCAGGTGCCCGAGCCTTCGATGAAGCTGCGGGTGCCGTCGATCGGATCGATGATGAAGACATGTTCGCAGCCCAGCCGCGCCCGGTCGTCCGGCGTCTCCTCGCTGAGCCAGCCATACTCCGGCCGGGCAGCGCGCAGGATGTCATGCAGCACGTCGTTGACGGCGAAATCCGCCTCGGTCACCGGGCCCTGGCCGGGCTTGTCCCAGGCCTTGGCGGTGGGGCCGGAAAAGCCCAATGCCACATCGCCCGCGGCCCTGGCGGCGCGCAGCAGCAGGGCGAGATCGGTTTCCTGGGCCTCAGGTGCCTGCAAGGGTCATGCCTTCGACCAGCAGCGACGGCACCACCCGCGACAGGTGGGGGCGGGCGTCATTCGCCGGCACGATCCGCAGCAGCATGTCGCGCAGGTTGCCGGCGATGGTCACCTCGTTGACCGCATGGGTGATCTCGCCATTCTCGACCCAGAGGCCCGAGGCCCCGCGCGAATAATCGCCGGTGTTGGGGTTGATCGTCGAGCCGATCATCGAGGTTACCAGCAAGCCGGTGCCCATGTCGGCAATCAGATCGGCCCGGCTCCTGTCGCCCTGGGTCAGGGCGATGTTCCAGTTTGACGGATGCGGCGGCGCCGAGGTGCCGCGCACCGCATTGGCGGTGCTCTCCAGCCCCAGTTTGCGGGCATTGGCCAGATCCAGTGTCCAGCCGGTGAGTGTGCCACGGTCGACGATGGCGCGGCGCTGCGTCGCCAGCCCCTCGGCATCGAAGGGGCGCGAGCCGGAAATGCGCGGCCGGTGCGGATCCTCGATCACGCTGAGCGCCTCGGGCAGCACCTGCTGGCCCAGCGCATCGCGCAGGAAGGACGAGCCGCGCGCGATGGCGGCGCCGGAAATGACCGACAGCAGATGGCCGATCAGCGAGGCCGAGATGCGTTCGTCGAACAGCACCGGATAGGTGCCGGTGGGCGGCTTGCGCGGGTTCAGCCGTTCGACTGCGCGGTCGCCGGCGGTGCGGCCGATCTCTTCGGCGCTGCGCAGGTCGGCGGCAAAGGTGCGGCTGTCGCCGTCGTAGTCGCGTTCCATCCCCAGGCCTTCGCCGGCGATGGCGACACAGGACAGCGACGATCCAGTGCGGCTGTAGCCGGCGCCGAACCCGTTGCTGGCGGCGATATGGATGTCGCGCGCCGAATAGCTGGCCGAGGCGGATTGCACCTGGGTGACCTGATCGACGGCCTGCGCCGCCGCTTCGGCCGCTTCGGCACGGGCCTGCAAGGTGGCGGGGTCGGGCTCGGCCGCCGGATCGGCCAGTTCGAGCCCCGCGGCCGAGGTGTCTCGCGCCAGCTGCGCGGGATCGGCGAGGCCGACATGCGGGTCTTCGGGGGCTTCGCGGGCCATGGCGACGGCGCGTTCGGCCATGGCGGCCAGCGTTTCGGGGCGGGTGTCCGAGGCCGAGACATTGGCCTGCCGCCGGCCCAGCAGCACCCGCAGCCCGATGTCGGTGGCCTCTGACCGCTCGGCCTGTTCCAGCGCGCCGGCGCGCACGTCGACGGTGACCGAAGTGCCCCGGATGGCGATGGCGTCGGCGGTGTCGGCGCCGGCTTTGCGGGCGGCGTCGAGCAGGGCTTGGGTCAGGTCGGACAATGGGTGCGGCATATGGGCTCTCCTTGGAGGCCACAGGTAGAGTGCGGGGGGCCGAGGTGCAAGATCCGGTGGCCAAATGCCGGTCTGCGGCCATCTGCGCGTTGAATTCCACTGCCCCGCATGGGTTAGTGGCAAAAACCGGAGATCGACCATGGCCACAGCTCTCGCGCCGCGCAAAGCCCCGCGCCAGGCCCGCAGCCGCAAGACCCGTGATGCCATCCTCGTCGCGGCGGGCGGTATCCTGGCCCGCGAGGGGCTGCGCGGGCTGACCACCAATCACGTGGCGCGGGCGGCGGGGATCTCGATCGGCTCGCTGTATCAGTATTACCCCAACAAGCAGGCGATCATCGGCGCGCTGCTGACCGAAAGCCGCGCTGCGGTTCTGGCCGGCATGGAAGCCGCAGCCGAGGAGGCGGCGGATGCGGCGCTCGACGTCGTTGTCTGTGCCATGGTGCGGGCGCGGCTGCGGCAGCTCTTCGAGCAGCCGGGCCTGACCGAAGCGCTGGAGCGGGCCGAAGCCGAATTGCCCGCCGACCAGGGGCTGGCGCGGCAACGCACCCAAGTGCAGGCGCAGGTGGTCGCGGTTCTGGCGGAACATTACGTCGACGATCCCGAGACCGTGGCGCGCGACGTGCTGGCCTTGGCCGAGGGCATGGCCCATGCCGCGGTGCGGGCCGGCGAGGCGGCGTTCGAGCCGCTGGCCCAACGGGTGGAACGCGCGGTGACAGGCTATCTGGCAGGGGTTGTGCCCGAGGCGTGAGCCGGTGCGACTTGCGGCCCCGGGGGCAATGCGCCGCCGCGATTTCTCGCAGGGGCGCCTGCCGGTGCGTTACTGAATCCGCTGGCCGTTCGCGATGACATGGCCCTGTTCATTGACCTCCAGGGTCGAGCTCAGCGTGTCGTCGCCCTGGTTCACCGCGAACATGCCCATCATCATCCGCGCGCCCATCGCCTGTTCCTCGGGCAGCAGGCCCATGGCCACCAGCTTGTCGATCAGCGCATTGGCGCCGCGCAGCTCGGCGGTCAGCGCACCTTGGGGGCGCGGCAAGCCGTCAAAGGTCTGAAGGTCGGAATTGTCGAAGGTGAAGGCGCCGGTGGCGGTCAGCACCGCGCCGATGGCATCGACCACCAGCGTGTTGAGCGTCAGCTCATGCAGCTCGGCGGGCACTTCGGCCATCTCCAGCGCCTCGGCCTGGGCCGGATCGAACAGGTCGTAAAGCATCCGCACCTTGCCGGTCAGATCGATCTGCACCGTCGCCGGATCGCGCGGCAATTGGCCGGCCGGATCGAAAATGTTCCAGATCAGGTCGTTCATCTGGAAGTCGCCGAGGGTGAGCCCCGCCGCGATATCCTGCGGTGCCTCGCTGCGGGCCACCGGCATGGCAAAATTGCCGCCGAGC
This sequence comes from Marinovum sp. PR37, assembly GCF_028807375.1. NCBI lineage: Bacteria > Pseudomonadati > Pseudomonadota > Alphaproteobacteria > Rhodobacterales > Roseobacteraceae > Marinovum > Marinovum sp. PR37. Next base: position 80,373 of record NZ_JARAML010000026.1, read on the forward strand.
TCGCCGGCGCTGAGCGACACCGGGAACGGCAGATCGCCGCCCTGCACCTGCACGTCGTAGCCATTGACCAGGAAATCGAAGTTCCAGGCCTCGGGCGCGAGCGACACGCCCATACTGCCGCCTTCGGAACTCGAGGCAAAGCTTGCCGCCTCGCCATCCTCGACGCCGTTGAACTGCGCCGACCCGCCGGAATACGAGAAGCTGCCGTTGACATCCATCACCGCCATCACCGCCATCGGATCGTCGCTGTCCATGTCCACCGGCAGGGTGCCGGTGCCGGTATAAGCCAGATCGGTCATGCCGCCCTGAAACAGCAGGGTGTTGTCGGTGTTGTCGGGGTCGCGGCCGGCAAAGTCATAAGACAGGGCGCCGATCTTCATCTCTTGCGCGATGTCGCGCAGCGTGCCGGTGGTCATCTGCGAGGTGCCGACCAACCCGTCGAGCAGGATCTCGCCGCGCACCACCTCGCGCGGGAGAGAGACCCCCTCGACCACCAGATCGGCCAGGGAAATCCGCGCCGAGCTTGCCGAATAGGCCCAGCCGGTGGCGCCGGGTTCACCCGAGACCGTCGCCTCGAGATCGGTTGTCTCATATAGAAGGGTGGCCGAAATCTGCTCATCGCCTTCGGTGATGTCGAAGGTGATGGGCATCTCGGCCGGCCAAGCCACATCGACGGCGCCATCGCCGGTGGCACTCAGGGTTAGCTCGGGCATCACCATGACGACGGTCACGTCATCCTCGGGGATCGGGATGGTGGTGGTGAGATCGGTGAGGGTGAGCACATCGCCGTCAGAGACGGTCTCGGCGGTGACGGTATAGCCATAGCCCTGCATGTAGCCGCGCAGATCGTCCCAGACCTGGGCAGGGGTGATTTCGGCGGCGGCGGTTTGCGCCAGCATCAGGGTGGCCAGCGCGGTGCCGCCGGCGAGCTTGGGATAACAGAACATGTCAAATGCGCCTTTCCATGAATTTCCGCGCCAGCTTCCCTTGGCCACAGGGCGAGGTCAAGGGGAAGGCGGGCCGCGTTGCGTCACGCCCGCGCGACTGGACCAATGCCGGGCGAGGGGCTACCAAAGACGCCGGAGCCGGACACAGGCGGAGGAAAGCATGTCGGATTTTATCAGCGGAAAATGTGTAATGATCACAGGCGCCAGCCGCGGCATCGGCGCCGCCGCCGCGCGCGAATTTGCCAAGGCTGGGGCGAATGTCGTGCTTGTCGCCCGCAGCGAGGAAAGCGTCGCAGATCTGGCCGGAGAGATCGGCGCGCAGGCGCTGGCCGTGCCCTGCGACGTCAGCCGCTACTGGGAGGTCGAGGCCGCGGTGCGCGTCTCGGTCGAGACCTTCGGCCGGCTCGACGTGGTGATCGGAAACGCCGGCGTGATCGAGCCGATCTCGCTGCTGGCAGGGTCCGATCCCGAGGGCTGGGGGCATGCGATCGATATCAATCTCAAGGGCGTCTACCACGGCATGCGGGCGGCAATGCCGGTGATGACCGGTCAGGGCGGCGGCACGATCATCACCATCTCGTCGGGCGCGGCGCATGGCCCGGTCGAGGCCTGGAGCCATTATTGCGCGTCCAAGGCCGGGGCCGCGATGCTGACCCGCTGCGCCGACAAGGAGGGCCGCGATCACGGCATCCGCGCCATGGGCCTGTCGCCCGGCACGGTGGCGACGCAGATGCAGCGCGAGATCAAGTCGAGCGGCATCAACCCGGTGAGCCGGCTCGACTGGTCCGATCACATTCCGCCGGAATGGGTCGCCACGGCGCTGATGTGGATGTGCGGGCCGGCGGGGGACGCGCATCTCGGGGAAGAGCTGTCGCTCCGGGACGAGGATTGGCGCCGGCAGCTGGGGCTTGTGGAATGATCGACCTGGCCCGCGAGGGCGGGCTCTGGCGGGTGACGATCAACCGGCCGGACAAGGCCAATTCGCTGACCCCTGAGATGCTCGAACGGCTGGTCGAGATCGCGGCGGCGGCACAGGAGGCGCGCGTGCTGGTGCTGACCGGCGCCGGCAAGGTGTTCTCCGCCGGGGCGGATCTCGACGCCGCCCGGGCCGGGCTCGCCACCTCGGAGGTCTGGGAGCGGCTGTCGGCGGCAATCGCGGCCCTGCCGGGGCTGACCATCGCGGCGCTCAACGGCACGCTGGCCGGCGGCGCCTTCGGCATGGCGCTGGCCTGCGATCTGCGAATCGCGGTGCCGGAAGCGAAATTCTTCTATCCGGTGATGAAGCTGGGCTACCTGCCGCAGCCCTCCGATCCGGCGCGCCTGGCGGCGTTGGTCGGGCCGGCGCGGGCCAAGCTGGTGCTGATGGGCGGGGCCAGGCTCTCGGCGGAGGAGGCCCTGCGTTTCGGGCTGGTCGACCGGCTGGTGCCGAGTGACGGGCTGCATGAGGCGGTGCGCGACCTGGCAGTGGACACGCTAGCGGCCAGCCCCGAGGTGGCGCGCGGGATCAAGGCGCTCTGCCGCGCCTGATAAGCCCCGAAGCCTGTCTGGCGCGATCGGGCGAGAGGTCCCGGATCAGGTCC
>NZ_JARAML010000027.1:0-76571 GCF_028807375.1 Marinovum sp. PR37
CCGGGCTCCGGTCGCGGTTGGATGAAAGTTCCGTGGCAGGTCAAAGGCGGTAAAGCTGTCAGGCAAGAAGTCTCGCATTGTCACGGTCTGCATGAACCGCACCTTGTCGAAGATGAGCGTTCCACCGACCTCTTCGAAAAAGGCTTCTCGGAGACTGTCATTATCTGCCAGCGCGCCCAGTAGATCCGGCTGCATGTTCAGCGCACGATCCTCAACGCGGGAACGGATAATCACTCCCTCTTCGTTCACGAGGTCCGGCAGCCCGGCAAGGACATCTTTCAAAGCGGCAAGGATGGAAGGCATACTGGTTCCTTATTGGAATTCTGGAGTTTCCGCCAAACTTGCTGAATTCGCCGCCGACAACGGGTTTTCTTGATGAAAGGGCTCGGAACCGCTTTTCCTCCCATCGTGGTCGACCGACATCCTTTCTGCCGTCCCGTGGTGGGGCGGTAATACTCGGTAATATCGCTACCGAATATTACACCCCAGCCGGAGACGACAGATGTCCAAGCACGAGAAGTCCTTCAATCCCGCGGCCGAGATCGACCCTGATCTGCTGCGTCGCACCGAGAGCGCCATTCTGGCCCTCATGGCCCAGAACGACGGGAAAATGCCGACTTACAACGAAATCAACGAGAAGGTGCAAACCTCCTTCACGCGTCTCGGTCCGGCCGCGCGTATGGTCAAATCCCGCCTGATGGCGATCGAGACCAAACTGGCCAACATGCCCGAGATGCCCGAGGAGTTACGTCTTGCGCACGAACAGATGCTCAAGGACCTATGGACCCGCACACGTGACCTCCAGAACGACGAGATCGTGAACCTGCGCCGAGCGCAAGCCGCGAAGGACGAGAGCCACCGCGAGGAAATCAGGGAGATGCAGGAAGTCATCGAGACGCTCGAGGCGGACCGAGACACACAAGCGGCGCGCGCCGCGACCGCGGAGGCCGTATGCGTCGAGCTCCAAGCGCGGATCGAGGCGACAACCACGGACCTCGCCGCTGCACATGCCCGGCTGGCCGAGCGTGAAGAAATTTTTGTCATGCTGGCATCACGTAAGAGCTCCGAGGCGGACAAAGCAGATTTCATGGGCGAAGCGGCGGCGAAGAAGTCTTCTCGTCGTGCGCGCAAGCCTGACGTCCCTGAAACCGGAAACCTCCCGGTTCCCGGTATCTCTACCGAACCCGGGTCCGATTCTTCCGAATGACCTTCGGTCCCTCCTCGAGCTGGTCGCGGTGCAGCGCGGCCAGGTCGGGGCTCAGTGCCTTCGAGATATCTTGACGGCCCGTCTCAAGGTTGAAGCCTCGTTGCGCAGCTCCGGCTTCCAGCACCTGCACACCGATCGCGAACCTCGCACGTAACGGAGCTTCTTCTTCCAGCAACCGAACGGCGTCGCGTGTCGCCATGTAGGCCGCACGCAGGTCCAGATTGGTCGTGGCGTTGAGGCGCTCCCCAATCTCTTTGGGATCAGCCCCCGGGGAAATCGCCCAGGCCTCAGGAAAGCTGGACTCGCTGTAGGTCGCCGCCTCGGCATTCGCGAATTCGCGCAGAGCCTCCGGAACAGCCTGCTGACTGCGCTCCAACTCCTCGGCGACAACGGCCGCGCGGCGCCGCAGCTCTGCCTCCTCCTTACGGCGCGTTGCCTCGCGTGCATCCTCCTCCTTGCGCCGGCCGAAGGCACGTTTGGCAATGTCGACCACGAAATCATAGGCGGGGCGGATAGCATCGATCAGTGAAGCGCGGTCGCACCTCTCCTTCGGGGCATTCGGTCCGAACTTCAGGCCCTCCCGCTCCTCCTTGGTCTTCTCCTGATAATCCACCTCGCGGTTCTCGACAGCATCCCAGCCGCGGAGCATGGCCTTCTTGAGCGCCTCGGCGTCCGCTGCCTGTCGCGTCCCATGTTCGATTTCTACCTCGGCCTTGGCTTTGGTGATCGCCGCCTCACTCGCTTGGACCAGAACCTCTACTTTGTCGGTCTGGAGTTCGACCGACTGACGCGTGAGGTCCTGTGCCGCTGCCCCGGCCTCTCGGAGCATCCTGCGGATCTGGTCCTCCTGGCGCCCGATCTGCGCAGCCAGCGTGGCGCTGCGCGCCGCCTCCTTCGCCTGTTGCTCCTTAGTCGCCTTGAGCTTGTTGTATTCGGGGGTGGACAACCGGGCCGCACGGGGGCCGATGCGAAGGAGGCCGGCCGGGCTGAAAACGTTCTCGTGGATGCTATCCTGCCAGGCACGCATGGCATCGCAGTAGGCGCGGTTGCCGGCTTTCCGGACGTCCTTCGGGTCCTCCTGGCTATCCTTGTGTTCCAGATGGAACTCGGCCTTGGCAGCCTTGCCGGGGTGAAGGTGGTCGACCCGCCCACGCGCGGGGTCGAGAGCGTAAAAGTGGGCGTGGACCATACGCTCGTCGAGGTGGATCACGCCAATCATCATCTTCCCGCCGAGCAGCTCCAGGCGCCTGCGCTCATCCTCCATCGCCTTCCGAAGTAGCCCCCGACACTTCTCGAGCAGAGCGGGATCGGCAAGAGCATCCATGGACGTAACCGGGATAGAGACGATCGTCGTGTGCAAGGTGGGCGCATCGGCGCGGAGCTTTCGCCGACGCGTCTGAACGGTGCCATCCTTCTTCGTATACCGGAAGCTCTCCTTCCTGGCAGCGGCGGCGGAGTGCGCATCCCGCAATGCGTCGAAGCTTGAAACTTCGCCCTCCATGATCTCCGGCGCCGGCCCGCCTTCGCCGACGTGCATCGATGCCATCTCCTTCCTCTCGGCCTCGTCCAGTATCTCCCGTGCGGTCCAGGCCTTCTGACCGTTCTTCTTCTTCGCGGTCGCGTCCGGCCCGGCGCCCGGCGCGCCCTTGACCGAATAGGTCTCCATGTGGGCAAATTGATATCCCTGCATCGCTGCGCTCCGCCTCCTGATTTTGATTGAAGCAGAAGGGACATAGGTAAGACCTGCTGGTGCAGAAAAACGGTCGGTGACGCTCGCCGGGAACCCGGCGCAATACTCATAGAGACCGACTATGCGTATTCCGAGACGCCCCTTCGGGCCTGAATACGCGCCGGCTCTCCGAGGGCCCCTCGCGCCGGGGAGGCGGTCCTGCGCGGACGGCGGCAGGGCGTTCGCCACCCCTGCACTCCGGCGCCTTCCGGCGGCTCGAGGGGCATCGTTCGCCACTCCCCCTCGAAACCCCCTGGCGTCTCCGACGGCGCGGGGGAGCGTCGTTCCGCACTCCTCCCCCGCGGCCCCCACCTGCTCGCCGCTCCCCACGGCCGGCGAAGAGAGGGCAGGCCCTCTCCTCGACCTCTCCCATCACGCCCGGCTGCTTCGACAAGACCGCGTGGCGAAGCGTATGATCGAGGTGTTCGTGCCCTACCTGAACCTCCCATCGCCCATCTCCTCTTACGGCAGGAGATTGGCGATAGGAGGTTTGCCATGACAGATCGACCAACCGTTGGCGAAAACGACCCAGTGGTCAGCCCAAATGAGACGGAGAGGTCAAGAAGCCCCAGGCGTAGGTCCCGGGCCGGCCCCTATCTGACGATCATCCAGTGCATCAATACGCGGGACATCGAAGTCTACTGTGGGAACGTCTTTTTGGGCGCCATGACGCCCACTGAGCCAGGTAGCAGCGATGAGGTCGCCGAGATCTTCACGACGGCGCTGATCGAATTGTTCGGCGTCCTTGGCCGGATGTCGAACCACGAACGCATGCTGGTCGCCGAGGAAATGAGGAAGCAAATGGATCTGACGTCCGCACCGTCGGGCCCTGGCCTGTTGGCGACCGGCACTTCGTGCAACGCAGGACTCAGCAATGCGATCTTATGGAAAGCGATATCGTAAACAGCGCGGCATCTCCCTGATCTTGGCTCCTCCTTGCGAGAGCCAAGTTCAGGGGAGCCGCAGCTCGAGAAAACAGGAAGTCGAACGAACTTGACCCGGCCTCGAGCCGGACACTCCGAAAAACCAGGAGACATCATGTTCGATTTTACCGACACCATCATCGCCGAACCGTCGCAGGCCCTTCATGACCTGCGGTCCTTCGTTGGCGAAAACGCTGATGCGCTCGTCAGCGCCGCCGCTTTGCTGGGTGCGGCCCCGGCCGTCCGCACCGTTCTGACGGCGCTCGACGGTCTGGCCGTCCCCGGCCGTCCGACGGAACGCACGATGCGCGCGCTCGACGATCTCGTCGGCCTTCTCATGCTAAAGCATGTGCATGAGCCGCATCGGATCGAAGCCGCATGCTTCGCGGCGCTGGACCCCACCGAGCCGGTTGTTGAGGAAATCTGCGCCCTCGCAGACGGTCTCGCCGAAGCGGTTGAAGTATATTGCCAGGAAGCGTCCGAGACGGTTGCCCCTGGGGTGCCGGCATGAGCCGGCCCGTCACGCTGCCCCGCTTCGCTGCCCTCGTCGACGGCCTCGAGATGACGCCCAACCTGATCACGGGGATCGTCACTGCGGCGCTGTTGCAGGCCGATGCGGCTGCCGGCGAACTCTACGACACCGTCATCCCGGAGCTGCCACCTGCGCAGCGCGCGTTCCCGGCCATGATCGCTACCAAGATCGCCCGTCGTGACATCTTCCACCACGACTTCGCACGCGATCTCAGGACGCTCATCGAGCGGCTGGACGGGGAGGTCAAAGACCGCACGCACGTCTACTTCCATGGAGACGAGCACCACGTTCGCGGCGGCTACGAGAGCATCTTTCGCGAGCCCGGCGCACAGCCTCTCGCTGCCGCCATCGGCGAACTCGATCTGCTCTGCGATCTCGTCGCCACAGCACTCAGCGCCGCCGGCGCGGCGCGCGTTGCGGAGAACATGATCGACGGATGAGCATCACGGCGCCCCTGCCTGGGGCGCCGTGCCTTGAGGGTCGAATGACCCGTGTCCATGGAAGGATCACCATGGGCAGGCGTGTTGGCCTCCAATCCTTCTGCTGCGCCAGCCAATACGCCGATTGACCAGAATCGAGGCAACGAGCCGAGAAAAGTTTCTATTCGGATCAATGGCTTGGAGGTAATACGTGCCTCGTATGAAATTTTTCTTCGGATTCCTGCGACTCGATCGAATGCGATCAACCCACTCTTCTTCCGTCAAAGGAAGTGAAGACCAATGCCCGCTGCTCAGCCCTCTAAATCCTCGGTATCGAACGTGATCCATGCAATGATCGCAGCTGGCCTACAGCCGGGCGCAGTGCGGGTAAACGCCGATGGGTCCTTCTGCGTCGATGTAGTGGGAAATCAAGGCGAAGCACCGAAGGTGCCTTCGAAACCTTCCGACGACGGACATGACAGTGCGATGACATGGGATGAAGCAGTATGCACCTGACGAAGAGCTATCCAGGCTTGTGCGAGGAGAAGACGCCGGCGGGACATACCCGCTGGCGTGTTCGTGTTGACGGCCAAAAGACCAAGAAGATCACTTTGGCAGTCGATCCCGAGCACGAAGATTTCGAGGATCATTACTTCGCGGCACGCGCCGGGCAGCGGCTGGAGCCGAAGAAGGTTCGGATACCCCGAAAGGGCTCACTCGACGCGATGGTCGCTGAATACGAGGGATGGCTCAAGGTGCAGGTAGACGCCGGGAATCTCACGAAAGCAACGATGACGAGCCGAATGACGGGGCTGCGCCAGGCCTGCGATTGCCTCGCGCCCAACAAGAAGGTTCGCATGGGCGAGCTTTCCCCGGACCTTCCGAAGGCGGCTTTCGCGCATATCCGCGACTCCTTTGGCGTCTTCACTGGGGCGGGGCACACCTGCCTGAAGGCCTTGCGGGCGCTCTACAAGTGGGGAGAAGAAAAAGGCTATCCCGAGGACAGCCCCGTCTTTCGGGTGAAGAGCAACCACGTCGAGAAGGGCGGTGCGATCGCTTGGACCTCTGAGGACGAGGCGAAGTTCCTCGCCCGGCACGGGCGCGGCACCATGGCCCGTCGCTGGTTCTACCTGGCCAAGAACACAGCCGGTCGGATTGGCGACACTCACCAGCTTGGGCCGCAGAACATCAAGCTGCGTAATGGCCGTGCATACATCGGCTGGCAGCCCGAAAAGAAGGGATCGAAATACGTCGAGGTCCCGATGATGCTTGAGTTGGTCGAAGAACTTGATGTTGGAGAGTGGCACGCTGACGCCTTCTTGTTCAGCACTAAGGGGTCGCGCTTCGCATCAAAGAAGAGCCTGGGCAACAGGATCGCGAAATGGTGCGTGCAGGCTGGCTTGTCGAAAGAGGTGGAAGTTGTCGATAAGAAGACAGGCATAACCGGGAAGGAGATGCGATCCACGCGCTCGCAGCACGGGGTGCGGAAGGCGACGGCGCACGAGCTCGCGGAGTCCGGAGCGAACGTCTATGAGATCGCCGCCAGGCTGTCGCACTCGGACTTCAAGTCGTCGGCGCCGTATGTCCGCGACATCGACCGCAAGCGCCTTGCGGAGGCCAGCTTCGACCGCGTCGAAGAGGCCAAGCGGGTGCAAGGTGTCCCACGGCCCCCGGAACGTGGGACACACGGGGGGCACGGAGTCAATAAACCAAGGGATTTTAAGGAAAAGTGGCAGCCCGTAGGGGAATCGAACCCCTCTTTCCAGGTTGAAAACCTGGCGTCCTAACCGATAGACGAACGGGCCACTCTGTGTCGCTGCGGGGTGGGCGGTGTGGCCAACCCTGCGGCGTGAGGCGGGTTCTAAGTAATGCGGTGGGATTGCGCAAGCGGAAAAATGAAAAAAATCCCGCGCGGGTGCGATTTTTTTCGGCGCAGCGCAGCGGCGGGTAAGCCTTTGATATCCTTCACTTGAGAGGCGGGGATTCTGCGGAAAACGATCCACAGGCGCGGAATCACCCGGTGGCGCGGGCCGCGTCGTCGAGGCGCAGCTGCACTTTCTGACGGCCGCCCCAGGTGTTGATGTCGAGCTTGCCCGCCAGATGAAACCGTGCGCCGCCGTGGTCGAGCAGGGTCTGGCCCAGCGGGCCGTCGAAGGCGCCAAAGGCGATGGCGTCGAGGGGCGGCGTCAGCCCGTCGGAAAAGCTCAGCCGCAGGTGGCTCTCGCCGGCGCGTTTGGCAAAGCGGATCGCCATGTCGGGAAAGGCAAAGCGCGGGGCCGGGGCCGAGGCGCCATAGGGGCCGGCGTCTTCCAGCCGGGTCACCAGTTCGGCCGTCGCCGCACCGGGCATCAACGCGCCGTCACAGCGCAGATCGGCCGGGCCCGCGTCGCCGGCGCCCTGGCGGGCGAGCAGCTCGGACAGGCGCTCCATCGCCGGCGCGAGCTGCGCGCGGGTCAGGCTGAGGCCGGCCGCCATGCGGTGGCCGCCGCCCTTGGTCAGGTGGCCTTCGGCGGCAAGTTTCTGAATCGAGACGCCGAGGTCGACGCCGGCCACCGAACGGCCCGAGCCCTTGCCCTCGTCACCGTCAAAGCCGATCACGATGGCCGGACGGTTGGTCAGCTCTTTCAGCCGCGAGGCGACGATGCCCACGACGCCCGGGTGCCAGCCTTCGCCGGCGGCCCAGACCAGCGGCGCATCGAGGCCACGTTCCTCGGCCTGGGCCAGCGCGGCGGCGCGCACTGCCGCCTCGATCTCGCGGCGGTCGGCGTTCAGCTCTTCCAGCCGGTCGGCCATGGCGCGGGCCTCGGCCGCATTGTCGGTGGACAGGAGCCGGGCGCCCAGATCGGCCTTGCCGATGCGGCCGCCGGCATTCACGCGCGGGCCCAGCACATATCCCAGGTGATAGGCGGCCGGGGCACAGTCGAGCCGGGCGGCATCGCAGAGCGCCACCAACCCGGTCCTCTGCCGGCCCGCCATGACCTTGAGCCCCTGGCGCACCAGCGCCCGGTTGACCCCGGTCAGCGGTGCCACATCGGCCACGGTGGCCAGCGCCACCAGATCGAGCAGCGCCATCAGGTCGGGCCCGCGCTCGCCGGCCTCGCGCAGCTGTCGCCCGGCTTCGACCAGGCAGAGAAAGACCACGGCGGCGGCGCAGAGATGGCCCAGGGCGCCATCCTCGTCCTGGCGGTTGGGGTTCACCACCGCCACCGCATCGGGCAGGGTCTCGCCCCCGAGGTGATGGTCGAGCACCACGACGTCAGCGCCCCGGGCGGCGGCGATCGGCCCGTGCGAGAGCGTGCCGCAATCGACGCAGAGGATCAGGTCATGGTCGCGCGCCAGGGCGGCCATTGCCGGTTCATTGGGGCCATAGCCCTCGTCGATCCGGTCCGGCACGTAAAGCGTCGCCTGCCGCCCGAAATGCCGCAGCCAGGCGATGAGCAGCGCCGCGGAAGATCCGCCGTCAACGTCGTAATCGGCAAAGATCGCAATGCGTTCGCCGGCCTTCAGCGCCCGCAGCAGGCGCGCCGCGGCCTTGTCCATGTCGCGCATCTGGCGCGGGTCGGGCAGAAGATCGCGCAGCTTCGGTTCGAGAAAGGCCTGGGCCTCGGCGGCCTCGACCCCGCGGCGCGCCAGCACCTGCGCCAGAGCGCGGGGCAGGGCGGTGGCCTGCTCCAGCAGATCGGCCTGGCGTTCGACGGCCAGGCCGGGGCCGATCCAGCGGCGGCCGGTAAGCGAGCGCTCGACATTCAGGAATGCGGTCATCCGGCGCCCCCGGTGATTTCGGCGGTGCTGCGGGCGGTGACGAACTCGCCATGCAGATGGCTGATGGCGGCGTCGTGGATCGCCTCGGGGTCGGGCGCGACAAGGCCCGCCCGCCACGAGGTGTCGGCATTGCCGGCAAAGGCGGCGCAGGCGTCATGCGCCAGCGTCACCGCGAAGTCGAGGTTGGCGGCCATGCGGCAGGAGGTCGAGACGCAATGCGGCGTGGTCAGCCCGCAGATCACCAGATGCGTCACGCCCTGCGCGCGGAGGCCGGTCTCGAGCCCGGTGCCGATGAAAGCGGAATTGACCGATTTCTCGTGCTGCGCCTCGCCGGCCAGCGGGGCGAACCCGGGCAGAAAGGCGATATCGCCGGTTTCGGGGTGCAGCGGACTGCCGGGGGTGGTGCTGAGATGGCGCACCATATGCAGGGGCCAGCCCTGCGCGCGCGCGTGATCCGCCAGCCGCAGGGCCTGGGCCTCTGCGTCGGGGTTGTTGCGCGCCCCCCAGGCCGGATCGCGAAACCCGGCCTGGAAGTCGATCATCACAAGGGCGGTTGCCGCCATCACTCTTCCGGGTGACGATAGATCATGCGGCGCACCGATCCGGTCTTGGACCGCATCAGCAGCGTCTCGGCGGTGGTCCAGCCCGGCGTGCGCTTGAGCCCCGGCAGCAGCGAGCCCGAGGTGACGCCGGTTGCGGCAAAGATCACATGGTCGGTCACCATGTCGTCGCGGGTGTAGACCCGGTCGAAGTTGGTGATCCCGGCCTTCGTGGCGCGGCCTTTTTCATCGTCGTTGCGGAACATCAGCTTGCCATAGATCTGCCCGCCCATGCATTTCAGCGCCGCCGCGGCCAGCACGCCCTCGGGGGCGCCGCCAGAGCCCATGTACATGTCAATGCCGGTCAGTTCAGGTTCGGCGCAATGCATGACACCGGCGACGTCGCCGTCGGTGATCAACCGGATCGCGCAGCCGGTGGCGCGCAGCTCGGCGATCATCTCTTCATGGCGCGGACGCTCCAGCACGCAGACGGTGATGTCGGTGGTGGAACAGCCCTTGGCGGCGGCCAGCGCCGAGACCCGCTCGGAGGGGCTCATGCTCAGCGTCACCACGCCGGGTTTGAAGCCGGGGCCGATTGCCAGCTTGTCCATGTAGACATCGGGCGCATGCAGCATCGAGTCGCGCGGACCCATGGCGATCACGGTCAGGGCGTTGGGCATGTCCTTGGCGGTCAGCGTGGTGCCTTCCAGCGGGTCGAGCGCGATGTCCACCGCCGGGCCCTTGCCGGTGCCGACCTCTTCGCCGATGAACAGCATCGGCGCCTCGTCGCGTTCGCCTTCGCCGATCACCACCGTGCCCTGGATGTCGAGCTGGTTGAGCTGATCGCGCATCGCGTTGACGGCGGCCTGGTCGGCGGCTTTCTCGTCCCCGCGGCCAATCAGCTTGGCGCTGGCGATGGCGGCCTGTTCGGCCACCCGGGCGAGGCCCAGAGACAGCATGCGGTCGTTGAAATCCTTGGGAGCCATCGGCGAAATCCTTTGCAACAGAAGCGTCGGCCTCTGACTACCTTGTGCGGGGACGGGGCCGCAAGTGGGTTGCGGCGTGCCGGGCGCGCGGGGCGGCGCATTTCCGGCCGCTCAGGGCGCGCGCACCGTGTGCCGGGCCAGCGCCGCCATGAAATCGGTGCGGGTGACGATGCCGATGATCCGGCCACGGTCCAGGACCGGCACCGCATCGATCCCCGCGCCAGCCATCATCGGCATCAGCGCGGCGATCGGGGTTTCGGCGGTGGCGCGCGGCCCGGCAACCGACATGATCTCGGCGGCCGCCACCGGCCGGTCGCGGTCGCGGTCGAGCAGCCGTTTCAGCGCCGGCCCGAAGCCCCGGTCGAGGCGCAGGGCGTCCTCGCGGGCGCGGGTGATCAGGTGGATCTGAAAGATCACCCCCAGAAACCGCGCCCCGGGCCCGACCACCGGCAGGGCGGTGAAACGGTGCCGGGCAAAGAGACGCGCCACCTCGGTCAGCGGGGTCTCGGGCGTCACGGTGACCAGATCGCGCGACATGATGTCGGCAGCCGCGAGCGGCCCGGTGCGATGGGACGCCGCCTGAAGCTCGGCGGCGCCGATCAGCCGGGCCAGATCCTCGACCCCGAGGTTGAGGGATTGGCGATAACGCTCGAGGATCGCCGCCAGCTCTTCCTCGGACAGCCCCAGTCGCTCGACCGGATCGGCATCCTCGGTGCCATGGTGGCCGGGGTCGTCGAATTGCCGCAGCGGATAGTGGCGCCCGGTCAGCCGGGCATAGACCGCCGCCAGGGCCACCAGCGCCGCCGTGCCGAGGGCGATCGGCGCCAGCGCAAACCAGAAGCCCAGGCGTTCGACCGCCTCGGGGCTCATCGCCGCCGTCATCGCCACCGCGCCGGCCGGCGGATGTACCGCGCGGCACAGGATCGTCACCGTCACCGCCAGCCCGACCGCAAGCGCGATACGCAGCGCGGACTCGGGCAGCAGCAGCGCCACCGTGACCCCCACCAGCGCCGCCAGGGTATTGCCGACGATGGCCGACCAGGGCTGCGCCAGCGGGCTGTTGGGCACTGCGAACAGCAGCACCGAGGAAGCCCCGAAAGGCGCAACCAGATAAAGCCCGAGTTCGAGATCGACCACCGGCGAGAGCAGGAACAGCCCGACGAGGGCAAGGCCCGCAAAGGCGCCGACCCCGGCGCGCAGCGCCTCACCGGGCGCGGGGCCGGCCACGGCAGGGCCAAGAGAACGCAGAATGTGCAAGACGGGCCCCTTTTGCGACTGCGCGCAAAATTTCAGCAAACCCCCCGAAGTTCAAGCATCGCGCAATTCGCGCAGCGCCCCGTCGTCAGACCTCTTCGATGCGCAGCGCCACCGGATCGCCCAGCACCACATCGGTCGTGCCGATGGCATCCAGCGCCTCGTTCAATGCCGAGCGCTGGGTCTTGTGGGTCACGATCAGCACCGGCGCGGCCTCGTCGGCGTGATCGTATTGCCGCATCCGGTCGATCGAGATTCCGGAGGCGCCGAGCAGCGTCGCCACCTTGGCCAGGGCGCCCGGCCTGTCGCGCAGGGTCATCCGCAGGTAATAGGGCGCGGGCGCGGCGCTCTGTGCCGGCTGCGCCTCGGAGAGGGTCTTTGCCGGCTGACCGAAGGTCGTGACCCGCAGCCCGCGTGCGATGTCCATCACGTCGCCCATCACCGCGCTGGCGGTCGGGCCTTCGCCGGCCCCCGGCCCGCGCAGCACCACCTGATCGACGGCGTCGCCTTCGATCACCACCATGTTGGTGCCGCCCTCGAGCTGCCCCAGCGGCGAGGCGGCCGGCACCAGGCAGGGCGACATCCGCTGCTCCAGCCCGCGGCCGGTCATCTGTGCCACGCCCAGAAGCTTGATGCGATAGCCCATGTCGGCGGCGGCGCGGATGTCCTCGATCAGGATGCGACCGATGCCCTCCAGCTCGACCCCGGCGAAATTCACCTGGGTGCCAAAGGCGATCGACGACAGCAGCGCCAGCTTGTGGCCCGCGTCGATGCCGCCGACGTCCAACTCGGGATCGGCCTCGAGAAAGCCCAACTGGTTGGCCTCTTCAAAGACCGTGTCATAGGGCAGGCCGGCGCTTTCCATCCGGGTCAGGATGTAGTTGCAGGTGCCGTTCATCACGCCCAGCACGCGGGTCACCTCGTTTCCGGCGAGCCCCTCGGTAAGCGATTTGATCACCGGGATGCCGCCGGCGACCGCCGCCTCGAAGCGCAGAACCGCGCCATGGTCCTCGGCCAGCTGCGCCAGCTCCTGGCCATGCAGCGCCAGCATCGCCTTGTTGGCGGTGACCACGTCCTTGCCGGCCTTGAGCGCCGCCTCGGTCGCGGCCTTGGCCGGCCCGTCCGAGCCGCCCATCAGCTCGACAAAGACATCCACGTCATCGCGCTTGGCCAGGGCCACGGGATCGTCTTCCCAATCGTAGGCCGCGAGGTTCACGCCGCGATCCTTGTCGCGGGTGCGGGCCGAGACGGCGCTGATCTCGATCGGACGCCCGGCGCGCACGGCCAGAAGATGGGCCTTCTGCCGGACGATCTTGACCGTGCCGGTGCCGACCGTGCCAAGCCCGGCGATACCAAGGCGTAGGGGTGTGGTCATGGGGGGTCCTCCGGCAAGATCAGGCGTTTCGCGCGATGTATCGCCAAGTGCGGCAGGGTGCAACGGCAAGGATGCGCCCTGCCGTCTATTCGGGCAGGACGATCTCGCCGACGCCCCGGGCCATGCGCGCCCGGGTGCCCCGGTCGATCACCGGACGGCGCAGCCGCGCGGTGCGCGCTTCGAGCCCCCGAATGCGCGACAGCAGACCTTCGGCCAGGGCGGTCGAGGTGGTGGCCTCCGGCACGGCGGCCAGTTCCTCGACGCTGAGCAACCGGGGATAGGACGCGGCGTCAACCGCCGGGCCCTCGCTGTCGGCCAGTTCGGGAAACTGGGTACAGGCCGCCAGGCTCAGGCAGAAACTTAACCGGATCAGGCGCATGAGGGCTCCGCAAATTGCTCCCTTCCTCATGCCGCATCGGCGGCGGGAGGGCAAGGATTGGTGATTGATCTGAACGTTTGTTCAGTTCATTGTGGCGCCATGGCACGCACCCAAGGCTCGCATTCCGACATCACCGGCCCCAAGGTCCGCGACGCGGCGCTGCGGCTTTTTGCCCGGCACGGCTTTGCCGCCGTCTCGATGCGCCAGATCGCCGGCGAAGTCGGGGTCCAGGCCGGGGCGCTCTACAATTACACCCCCGACAAGCAAAGCCTGCTGTTCTCGCTGCTCAAGGGGCACATGGACGATCTGCTGGCCGCCTGGGCGGCCGAACCGACGGCGCGGGATCCGGTCGAAAGCCTCGCCCGGTTCACCCGCTTCCACATCCGCTTCAACATCGAGCGGCCGGAGGCGATCTTCATCTCCTACATGGAACTGCGCAACCTCGCCCCCGAGAATTTCGCGGTGATCGAGAAGCAGCGCCGCGCCTATGAGGACGAGCTCGAGGCGATCCTGCGCGCCGGCGTCGCCCAAGGCTGCTTCGAGGTGCCCGATCCCAAGATCGCCACGCTGGCGGTGATCGCCATGCTCACCGGGGTCAATACCTGGTACCGCGCCGGCGGCCGGCTGTCGCTGGACGAGGTGCAACAGATCTACTGGGACATGGTGCGCCGCGCGGTTGGCGCCTGAGCCGCCCCTGCACTTTCCTCTTGCCGAAAATACCGCGGGGGAGTCGCGGCCTGCCGCGACGGGGGCAGCGCCCCCATAGGCCGTGCGCTTTCCTGTCCCATCGCCCGCGTCCCGAACCTGCCCCGGGACCTCGCCGCCAGCCCCGAGGCGCGATGTCAGCTGCCGCGCCGTTTCGCGCGCAGGGTGGGATCGGCCTCGCGCGGATCCTCCGGCCAGGGATGGCGCGGATAGCGGCCGCGCATGTCGCGGCGGACATCGGCATAAGAGCTGTCCCAGAAACCGGGTATGTCCATCGTGGTCTGCACCGGGCGGTGCGCCGGCGACAGCAGGGTGACGCGCAGCGGCTGGCCAGCCACCGTCGGATGGCGGGTCTGGCCGAACATCTCTTGCAGCCGCAGGGTGATCTCGGGGTGGGCGCCGGAATAATCGATCGGGATCTTCCGGCCCAGCGGCGTCACGAATGCGGCGGGCACCGCCCGGTCGAGCGCCTGGATCTGATCCCAGGAGAGCCGTGCCACCAGGGCATCATGCGGATCGAATCCCTTCCATTGCTCCGCCGTCCGGAGGCCGGTGACATAGGGCAGCAGCCATTCCTCGAGCTCCGCCAGCAGTGCCGCTTCGGAGACATCCGGCAGATCGACGCCGCCATCGCGCGCCACCTCGATCCGGGCCACCAGCCGGGTCGCGCCCTTACTCATCTTCAGCCCCAGCTCGCGCACCCCGTCGAGCATGGCGCGGGCCACCCGGTCCTCCGGTGCATCACTCCAGATCCGGTCCTGAAGCGCGATCTGCCCCAGCCGCTCCTGCTGTCGCGCCACCACCCGGCGCTCGCGTTTCGACCAGTCGCAGAGATCGACCCAGGCGATCTGATCGGCAAAGAGCGCGCGGATCTCCGCCTCGGAGATGGCGATGGCCTGGCGGATGCGGGCCTCGCGCGGGTTGCCGTCGGTGTCGGTCACCACGATCAGCCGCTGGCCGGCCAGCGGATCGGCGGGTTCCATCACCGCCCCCTTGCCGCCCGACAGCACGTAGCGCGGCGCGTCCCCCTTGCGGCGCAGCCCGATGCGGTCGGGATAGGCCAGCGCCGCCATCTGCGCGGCGCTCAGCGCGCCCGCAGGGCCGCGCCCCGCGGCACGGGTCAGGCGCTTCGCCTCCTGGTTGATGCGGTCGAGCGCCGGGCGGTGCAGCTCGTAGGGCCGGTGCTGGCGGAAGCCGCGCGGATCGCGCAGCGCCTCGAGCCTGAGGGCCAGGTCCACCGGCGCGCCGCGCAGCGGATCGCGGTCGGCCAGCAGCGCCGCCAGCGCCGCCGCCTCGGGCCCGGCCTCGGCCAGCATATGCGCCAGCCGCGGATGCAGCGGCAGCGCCGCCAGCCGGCGGCCATGCGCGGTGATCCGGTTGCCGGCATCAAGCGCGCCCAGCATCCGCAAGAGGCCCTGCGCCTCGGCCCAGCTGCCGGGGTTGGGCGCGGTGAGGAAAGGCAGCTCGTCGGCGCTGGCGCCCCAGAGCGCCAGCTCCAGCGCCAGCCCCGCCAGGTCGGCCACCTCGATCTCGGCCGGGGCAAAGGCCGGCAGCGCACCGTCCTCGCCCCGGGTCCAGAGCCGGTAGGCCACCCCCGGCGCCACCCGGCCGGCGCGGCCCGCCCGCTGGGTGGCCTCGGCGCGGCTGACCTTTTCCGTCACCAGCCGCGACATGCCGGAGCCGGGATCGAAGCGCGCGCGCCGTGCCCGGCCGGCATCCACCACCACGCGGATGTCCTCGATGGTCAGCGAGGTCTCGGCGATCGAGGTCGCCAGCACCACCTTGCGGCCCTGGCTCTCGGGCCGGATCGCAGCGCGCTGCCGGGCAAAGGGCAGGGCGCCATAAAGCGGCCGCAGCTGGCAGTCGCCGGGCAGGCGCGCGCTCAGCAGGGTCTCGCAGCGGCGGATCTCGCCCTCACCGGGCAGAAAGACCAGCACGCCCCCCTCGGTCTCTGCCACCGCCCGGGTCACCAGATCGGCGCAGGCCTCGGCGATCCGCGCCTTGGGCCCCAGCGGCCGGTCGAGCCAGCGGGTCTCGACCGGGAAAGAGCGGCCCTCGGAGGTGATGACCGGCACATCCCCCATCAAGGCCGCCACCGGTGCGGCCTCAAGCGTTGCCGACATCACGATCAGCCGCAGGTCGTCGCGCAACGCCTCGGCGATCTCGAGGCAGAGCGCGAGGCCCAGATCGGCATTCAGCGAACGTTCGTGGAATTCGTCGAAGATCACCGCGCCGACGCCGGAAAGCTCCGGGTCGCTTTGAATCATCCGGGTCAGGATGCCTTCGGTGACCACCTCGATGCGGGTGTGTCTGCCGATGCGGCTCTCGCCCCGAATCCGGTAGCCCACGGTCTCGCCCGCCGTCTCGCCCAGGGTTTCGGCCATGCGTTCTGCGGCGGCGCGGGCGGCCAGCCGGCGCGGCTCGAGCATCAGGATGCGGCCGTCGACCAGCCCGGCCTCGAGCAGGGCCAGCGGCACGCGGGTGGTCTTGCCGGCGCCGGGCGGCGCCTGAAGCACGGCGCGGCCCTGGGCCGCGATCGCCGCCAGAAGTTCGGGCAGCGCGTCGTCGATGGGAAGGGGCAGGCGGGGCGTCATGCCGGCCTTATCGCCGAATGAGCAGCACCCGTCCACGCAGAGTTTTGGCGTCGATCCGGCTGACCTGCCAATGACCCGAGGCCGCCGGCGCATAGGATAGCTCGAAGGGGAAGGTCCGGCCTTCCTTCAGCGCCTTGCGGGAAAACCCGCCTTCGCGGATATACCGGCCCTTGCAAACCACCCGATCGGTGGCGCGGCTGTCTTCGGAGGTGGTCAACCGGATGCGCCGCTCGCCGTCGAAATAGACGGTGTCGAGCCGGCAGAGATCGTCGCCATCGCGCGCCCGCAACAACTGCCAGAAGGCGGTCAGCGGATCGAGCGCGTCGCCCTGGCTGCGCGGATCGAGCCAATGCGCGTCGGGCTCTTCGCTTTCCTCCAGCACCGGCAGGCCGCCGCGATAGGCGATCACCTTGTCGCTGCTGCGCCGCCCGGTATCGAGGCTCTCTTCATAGCGCAGCGGCGCATAGCTGTCGCCATTCACCCGTCCGGTCACGTCGGCACGGTAGCGAAATCGGGCGATCGCGGCGATCAGGCCCGAGGATTTCACCCGGCCCGTCGCCGCGTACTGCCCGTTCTCGCGGGTCATTGCAAAGCGCACCTCGCCGGCCTTGAGACCGGCAAAATAGACCTCGAATCTGCCGGATTCCGAGGCCGGCTGCGCTGCCGTCGCGCTGCCTGCGCCGAATGAGGCGGCCCCCAGCGCGAAAAAGGTTATCAGGGCACAGAGCCTGTGCCGCATATGCTGCCCGATCATCTGTGGTGTTCCCGAGTCCTGCGCGGAAATGCATTGTCCGGTGGATTGTCGCCACCGCTCTGGACTAGAGGTACAAGCCGAGGCAGAAATTGCCAGCCGGTCCGCCTGCCGGGCCGCCAGCGCGCGAATTCCCGCGTATGCGGGGCGGGCTCTGTGCGGAAAGATGCCGGTCGCAGTAAAGTGAGGGACGAGATGGAGATTGCCGAACTGGCCGAGCGGGTTCTTGCCGGAGAGAGACGGGCGCTGTCGCGGGCGATCACGCTGATCGAAAGCCAGCGCGCGGATCACCGGGCCAGGGCCACCGAGCTGATGGAGCATCTGCGCCTATCCGACCGGCAGGCGCTGCGAATCGGGCTTTCGGGCACGCCCGGCGTCGGCAAATCCACATTCATCGAAAGCTTCGGTCTGATGCTGACCGGGCAGGGCAAGCGGGTGGCGGTGCTGGCGGTCGATCCCTCGTCGGCCCGTTCCGGCGGATCGATTCTCGGCGACAAGACGCGGATGGAACAGCTCTCGCGCGACCGCAACGCCTTTATCCGCCCCTCGCCCAGCCAGTCGCATCTGGGCGGCGTGGCGCGGCGCACCCGCGAGGCGGTGCGGCTCTGCGAGGCCGCCGGGTTCGACGTGGTGCTGATCGAGACCGTCGGTGTGGGCCAGTCCGAGACGGTGGTGGCCGAGATGTCGGACCTCTTCCTGCTGTTGTTGGCGCCGGCGGGGGGCGACGAGCTGCAAGGGGTCAAGCGCGGCATCATGGAAATGGCCGACCTGATCCTCGTCAACAAGGCCGATGGTGACCTGAAAGCCACCGCGACGCGAACCTGCGCGGATTATTCCGGCGCCCTGCGCCTGTTGCGCAAGCGGCCGCAGGATCCGCCGGGCTATCCCAAGGCGCTGACCGTCTCGGCGCTCGAGGAGCAGGGGCTGGAGACCGCTTGGGACGAGATGCAGGCCCTGACCGGCTGGCGCCGAGACGAGGGCCATTTCGACGCGCGCCGCGCCGATCAGGCACGCTACTGGTTTGCCGAGGAGGTGCGGCAGGCACTGCTCGCGCGACTGCAAGCGCCGGCGGCCCGCGAGGCGATGCAGGCGTTGTCAGACGCGGTGGCCGAGGGCCGCACGACCCCGGCGCAGGCGGCACGGGACATGGTGACCCGGCACCTCGGCGGATGAGGTCGGAGACCCTCTTTGACGGGGCGCTGCTGCGCGCCACGCTGTTCAATCCGGGCCAGCGTGGGCTTTTTGTCAGCTTTCGTCAAAGACTTGCCGAGCCGGGCCACTTTGGCGATCCGCGCCCGGTGCGCAGTTTTACCAATGCGGGCATGAGCCACCTGCACCTGCAATCGCGCTGGAACGACTGGTACATCAACCCGGAGACCGAGGCGCTGGAGGCGGCGCTTGTGGCGCATGCGGCGGGCTATGACGACGCCTGCGCGATGGGATTCTCCATGGGGGGGTATGCCGCCTTTCGCTTTGCCGCGGCGCTGCGGCTGCGCCGGATCATCGCGGTGTCGCCGCAGTTTTCGATCTCGCCGCGGCAGGTGCCCTTCGACCGGCGCTACCGCGATTGCGCCAGCGGCTTCGACGACGTGCTCGGCGATCTGTCGCCGCGTGGCGCACCGGTGCAGGGGGTGATCCTCGCCGATCCGTTCCGGCCGCTCGATATCCGCCATGCCGCGTTGATCGGGATGGCCTTTGCTGGCATGCGGATCGCCCGGCTGGCCGGCGGCGGACATCCGGCGACGGCGGTGCTGCGCGACGCCGGGCGGTTCGGCAAGTTACAGGCGCAGCTCGGCAAGCCGCGGGTGCCGGTGCGGCGGATCGTGATGCTGCATCGCAATGCCCGGCGCCGGAGCCCGACCTATTGGCGCCATCTGGCTGCGCAGGCAGAGAAAACCGGGCGCCACGCGCTGGCCCGCACCGCCCGGGTCCGGGCGGCCACGCTGGCGGCGGAGCCGGGTTGAAGAACCGCCCGGCTTTGTCACGAGGCTCTTGACGATCCCCGGCCGCGCGCGTAATAGCCTGCAAACCAGATTCCGGGCGCGGCCTATGCGGCGCCCTTTGATATTTGCGGGGCGCGTCCGGGCCAAGGGGTTCGATGTCCTGCTCTGAAACGATGAGGATGATCACATGTCGCGCCGCTGCGAACTGACCGGAAAAGGCCCGATGACTGGCAACAACGTCAGCCACGCCAACAACAAGACCAAACGTCGCTTTCTGCCCAACCTGAACGACGTGACCCTGCAATCCGAAACGCTGAACCGTGGCATCAAGCTGCGGATCTCGGCCTCGGCCCTGCGCTCGGTGGACCACCGTGGCGGTCTCGACAAGTTCCTGGCGAAAGCCAAGGACGCCGAGCTGTCCGATGCAGCGCTCAAGGTCAAGAAAGAAATCATGAAAGCGCAAGCCGCCGAGGCCTGAACTTTCTGATGTACCGCGGCCTTTCGGGGCCGTCAGACCCTCGTCGGCCCACCCGGCGGGGGTTATTCTTTTTGCGCCTGTGCCAAGTGCGGCGCGCCGGGCAGGGCGCCGGATATCTCCAGAACCAGCTTGCGCTTGACCGCCTCGGCAAAGGAGGCGCGGCTTTCGGCGGTGACCACGAAGGCCCCCATGCCGCCGATGATCCGCTGTTCATAGAGCGCCTCGAGCCCGCCCTGGGCGCGCCCCGGATCGCCGGGCCGCAGGATCGGCAGGGCATTGATCGTGACCCCCGCCGCCAGCACCTGTGCCCGCGCCTCGGCAATGCCCGGCCCGGAATGATTGTTGGCGCTGTCGCCGGAAAAATCGATCACCCGCCGCCAGCCCTGGATGTCGTTTTGCTCGATCTGCCGCAGCCCTTCGAGCAGCGCGCCGCCAATGGCGTTGCGGCCTCGCGCCTGACGCGGCTGGGCCAGCAGATGGGCGGCGAATCCCGCTGCCGCCTCGGCCCCGTCGATCCGCGTCCAGGGGGCAATGACGGCGGTGGTTTCGGCCCATTCGATATAGGTCACGGCGATGGTGCCATAGGCGGTGCCGGCGATTGCGGCCAGAACCTCGGGGTCGGTCAGGGCGGCGGCATAGCCCTGGCGCTGAAAGGCGATCTCGCGGCTGTCGATCGAGCCGGAGGCATCGGCCAGCAGCACCAGTTCGAGATCGGTGTCCTGGGCCAGCGCGGCGGCGGGCAGGGCGAGGAGGAGGCAGAACAGAAGCTGGCGCATGGTGCCACGATAGCGGCATGCGGCCGGCGGGCGGCTCACGTTTGTGTCACCGGGCGGGGCGACTATCCTTCGGGATAGGCAGCTTCGCCCAATGCGCTTTTGCGCTGCGGCGGCGGGGCGCGCTATACCAAGGACACGCGATAAGTGATCCGCCGCAAAGCGCACACCCCTGAAGCGGTATCGGGCCGGAAGGTCAGAGCCGCTACGCGGCGGGGCGGGTCACTTCTCGTCAAAATATCAACCCTCCATTGTGAACGGCGATGGGGCGGCCCTGAACAGGCCGCCCCATGTGCCCTGCGCGGGTCACTTGGCCTTGGGCGTCCCGATGTTGAGCGGTTTTCCGAGGCTCGAATGCGCGGTGGCGAGGACCTTGGGTTTTTCCTGCTTGGGTTTCTTGGCTTCTTTGTTGCCGCGGTTCTTGTGTTTGGACATGGGTGATCTCCGAGGGATATCCCGCAGCGGAATTGCCACGGGCCGTCGCATCGTCAGACGATCAGGGTTGCCCGTTTCGGCGGGGCGATGATCCTTGGGAAGCGGCAGGGGTGAGTCGTCCTCACCGGGGCTGCGGCGGGGAATTTACGCCTGTGACGGGGCGCTCGCAAGAGGGATGATCGCGGGCGCGGTTGTGCGATGTTCGCGTCGGTCGCGCTTCTCGCCGGCCCGGAATCAAGGCCGCAGGCCGCCGGGCCAGCGCCTGCCCGCCCCGTCGCACCAGAGGTCCGCCGAGTTCAAGTGGCACGCCTTTGGCGTGACGGGCTGGCGCTCTGGCTGGGGTTGGTGCGCCGAATGTCTGTGGGCTGTGCTTGGCTGGGATAAAGCGCTGTCGAACGGAGGGAGCAGCGCCATCCCGCGGGCAGGCGCTGGCCCGGCTTCCGTTACCTCTGGAACGCAGGGTTCAGTTGCTTCACAACTTTGAAAGACTTGAAGGCCAACCTGGCCGTGACGATTTCGAGATCTTGCGAACCGCCCCAAGCGTTTTCTATCTCATTCCGCTCCACAGCGGAATTGGCACCTAAAATTACCTCTTTTAGCTGTAAATCTTCGCCCAATTCCATGAAAAACTGTCCGTCACGTTCTTCCGTCAAAGATGTGAAAAGTCGAAGCTCACTTTCGTATTTCCAATGCATAAATTTCGTACGAAATGCTTTCTCAACAAGGTTGAATTTTTGATTGTCGGACAATTGAGTGATGTCGTTCACTGTGAGTCTTTCTGGTTCGTAGACCACGTCTGCCAGAAACTCGTCTCTTACGTCGAAGCCCAGTGCGACTCCCTTGTGAGAGTCTCCGTAATGGCTCCACAGAACTGGGTTTTCCCAGCTTGAACTGAAACAGATCACCCCTCGATTCGAGGCGAGCCTATTTCGCATCTCTTTCCAAGCGTTTCGGTCGCTCCTTTTCCGCAAAGCGGGTGCCATAAACTCGAACGGATCGTTGAGCTCGGAAATTTTCGAGATCTTAATTCGCTTGTCTCTAATTATTTCAAGCGCTCTTTTAGCTGTTCGGAATTTGTAAACCCGCATCCCTCAAAAATCCAGCTCCTCGACAAACTTCGCATTCGCCTGGATATATTCGAACCGCTTCTCCGGCTTCTTGCCCATTAGCCGCTCCACCAGGTCGCCGGTCTCGCCGGGCTCGTCCTCGTCGATCGACACTCGGATCAGCTTGCGCGTCTCGGGGTTCATCGTGGTTTCCTTCAGGTCCTTGGCGTCCATCTCGCCCAGACCCTTGAAGCGCGAGACCGAGATATTTCCCTTGCCGCCGAGGCCCTTCTCCAGCCACATGTCGCGCTCGGCCTCGTCGAGGCAATAGATCCGCTTGGCCCCCTGGGTCAGCCGGAACAGCGGCGGGCAGGCGAGGTAGAGGTGCCCGCGGTCGATCATCGGCCGCATCTGGGTAAAGAAGAAGGTCATCAAGAGCGCCGCGATATGGGCGCCGTCGACGTCGGCGTCGGTCATGATGATGATCTTGTCGTAGCGCAGATCGTCGATGTTGAACTTGGTGCCCAGCCCGACGCCAAGCGCTTGGGACAGATCGGAAATTTCGGCGTTCGAGCCAAGCTTGGACGAGGCCGCGCCGAGCACGTTGAGGATCTTGCCGCGCAGGGGCAGCAGCGCCTGGGTCTTGCGGTCGCGCGCCATCTTGGCCGAGCCGCCAGCCGAATCGCCCTCGACGATGAACAGCTCGGTGCCCTCGCGCGAGGTGGCCGAGCAATCCACCAGCTTGCCGGGCAGGCGCAGCTTCTTGGTGGCGGTCTTGCGCGCGGTTTCCTTTTCCTGCCGCCGCCGCAGCCGCTCTTCGGCGCGCAGCACCAGGAAATCGAGGATCGCGCCGGCGGATTTCGTGTCCGAGGTCAGCCAGTGGTCGAAATGGTCGCGCACCGCGCCCTCGACCAGCTTCGAGGCCTCGGTGGTGGCCAGCCGGTCCTTGGTCTGGCCGACGAATTCCGGCTCGCGGATGAAGCAGGAGACCAGCGCGCAGCCGCCGGTGATCAGGTCGTCGCGGGTGATCTGCGCCGCCTTCTTGTTGTTCGACAGCTCGCCATAGGCGCGGATGCCCTTGAGGATCGCGGCCCAGAAGCCGGCCTCATGGGTGCCGCCCTCGGGGGTGGGGACGGTGTTGCAATAGGACTGGATGAACCCGTCGCGCGAGGGCGTCCAGTTGATCGCCCATTCCACCTTGCCCGGGGTGCCGAATTTCTCCTTGAAATCCACCGTCCCGGCAAAGGGTTTCTCGGCATAGGTCGACGCGCTGCCCAGGGTCTCGGTCAGGTAGTCCGACAACCCGCCGGGAAAGTGGAAGGTGGCTTCGGTCGGGGTCTCGCCATCCTCGATGGCGCTCTTCCAGCGAATCTCGACGCCCGAGAACAGATAGGCCTTGGAACGCACCATCTTGAGCAGGCGGGCGGGTTTGAAGCGGTGCTTGCCGAAGATCTCCTCGTCAGCGTGAAAGGTCACCGTGGTGCCGCGCCGGTTGGGGGCGGCGCCGACCTTGGCAACCGGGCCCAGCGGCAGGCCGCGGGAAAACCGTTGCTCGAAGAGCTCCTTGTTGCGCGCGACCTGGACAACCATGGAATCGCTGAGCGCATTGACCACCGAGGCGCCGACGCCATGCAGACCGCCGGAGGTCTCGTAAGCCTTGCCCGAAAACTTGCCGCCGGCGTGCAGCGTGCAGAGGATCACCTCGAGCGCGGATTTGCCGGGGAATTTCGGGTGCGGGTCGATCGGGATGCCGCGGCCGTTGTCGCGGATGGTGATGGCAAAATCTTCGTGCAGCTCGACCTCGATGCGGTTGGCATGGCCGGCGACGGCCTCGTCCATCGAGTTGTCGAGCACCTCGGCCACCATGTGGTGCAACGCGCGTTCATCGGTGCCGCCGATGTACATCCCGGGCCGCTTGCGCACCGGTTCCAGCCCTTCGAGCACCTCGATATGGCTGGCATCGTAGTCAGAAGGGTCCACCGGTGTAAGAAGATCGTCGGCCATGTCCGCTGCTCTTTGTTGCTCTTGATTGGCGCGCAGTATGGCAGAGCGCGCCGGGCGGGGGAAGGGTGCGGATCGCCCACTGCGCCCGAACGGGCTTGTCATTGGCGCCATGGTGGCGATTATCCGCAGAACCACAATCAGGGAGGCAGACATGCGCATCGCATTCACCGGCGGCAACGGCAAGGCAGGCAGGCATATCGTTCCGTGGCTTCGCGAGCGGGGACACCGGGTGCTCAACCTCGATCTGAATGCCCCGCAGGAGCCCGACAACCTGTCGGTCGATCTCACCGACAGCGGCCAGGTGTTCAATGCGCTCTCGAGCCTGTCGGGGTTCGACGAGCTTGACCGGCC
This sequence comes from Marinovum sp. PR37, assembly GCF_028807375.1. NCBI lineage: Bacteria > Pseudomonadati > Pseudomonadota > Alphaproteobacteria > Rhodobacterales > Roseobacteraceae > Marinovum > Marinovum sp. PR37. The sequence continues at coordinate 24,186 of NZ_JARAML010000027.1, forward strand.
CGAGGTGCCGAAGTTCGACGCCGTGGTGCATTTCGCCGCGCTGGCGCGCATCCTGATCCAGCCCGACAACGAGACCTTTCGGGTCAACACCCTGTCGACCTACAACATCCTGGAGGCGGCGGTGAAACTGGGCATCCCCAAGGTGATCTTTGCCTCGTCGGAGACCACTTATGGCATCTGTTTCGCCCAGGGCGAGGTAAAGCCCGACTACCTGCCGGTGGACGAGGAGCATCCGGTGGTGCCGCATGACAGCTATGCCATGTCCAAGGTCTGCAACGAGGCTTGCGGGCGGTCGTTTCAGGCCCGGTCCGGGATCGACGTTTATGGCCTGCGGATCAACAACGTGATCGCGCCCGAGGAATACGCCAGCGACTTCCCGGCCTACATGGCAGATCCCTCGCTGCGGCGGCGCAACATATTTGCCTATATCGACGTGCGCGACCTGGGGCAGATGGTCGAGAAATGCCTCGAGACCGACGGGCTGGGTTATGAGGTGTTCAACGTTGCCAACGACGACCTTTCGGTCGGGTTGACGAACGCCGAGGTCCGTTCGCGGTTTTACGACGGTGTGCCGCTGCGCCGCGAGATGGGCGAGGCCGAGACCTTCTACAGCAACCGCAAGGCCAAGGAGATGCTGGGCTTCCAGCCCGCGCATTCCTGGCGCGAGGTGCTCGGATAGGGCTCAGCCGGCCTGGCCGCGCAGCCATTCGGCAAAGCTCGCCTCGTCCAGATGGCCCTGGGCGAGGCGGATGATGCGATCGCCGATGTCCACGGTTTCATGCTCGATCGAAATGTCGTTCAATCGTAGACACACCAGCATTGTCCGATAGGCAGTGCGCTTGTTGCCATCGTTGAAGCAATGGCCGGTGGCAATTGCTTTGGCATAAGCGGCGGCAAGGTCGAAGACATCGCCGATCATCCCATAGATCAGGCGATTGTCGACCCGTCCCAAGGCACCTTCCAGCGATTTGTCCTGAGCGCGTCCGGGCAATTCGCCCGGATTGAGAATTAGATCATGCAGCCTTTCGACTTGCTCGGCGTTGAGCAGAACAAAGGTCATTTGTCCTTCAGATACTCGAGGACCGGCGTCGCCTGTTTGCGGGTATCCTCTACCGCAGCCAGAACCTCATCCATCGAGGCAAACCGCGGTTCGCCGTCGAGCGTGGCCTCTTCCGGCACCAGATAGCCCACGCATTTCGAGTTCTTCATGATCGCCACCGGCTCGCCGCCGGCGCGGTCAAAGACCTTTTGCGGCTCGCGCAGCTCGGTCATGGTGCAGATGTTGCGGGTGTGAAGACGGGTGACCATGGCGGTGTTCCTGATTGGAATGTGTATTTCAATATACACTTTTCCGCACGTTTTGCAAGGCAGGGCAGGGCTCAGGGCCGTACCGTCTCGACCTCGAACTGAAGGAACAAGGGCACTGGCTCCGCTGCCTTCTTCTTGCGCGAGAGCGAGATGGCGGCGCGGGTCGTGTCGCCGAACCCCGCCGTTGCCAAAAGGTCGGCCAGGCCCTGCGGACCGGCCGGCGCGGCGCGGCTGCGTGCCACCGCGTCCTGCGCGAGGAATGACAGATCCTCGACTGCCGATCCCGCGGCCGCCGGCGAAACGACAACGATCACCCGCTCGCGGCCGAAGCTGTCGCCGGTGATCAGGATGTAATCCTCGTCAAGCCTGTCGCCCGGCTGCATCCGGCCATTGTCGATGAAGGTGATGGAATAATCGGAACCGACGTAGAGAATGTTGAAATCCACCGGCGCCTCGGTGGGATTGGCCAGCCTGAGCCCCAGGGTGTCGTCCGGCACCAGCCGCGGCACCGAGGCGCCGGAAAACGCCACGCGCGAGGCCGGCAGCACCTGTTCACGCGCAGCGTCGTAGCGGCCGCGTACCATCTCGGCCTCGACCCGGAGCGCCGAAGCGCCGGCAGTTGCCGCGCCTACCTTCATCAGGTTCAGGGCGCGTGACATCCGGGTCAGGTTTTCCGCCACCATCCGGGCTAGTTGCGTCGCGTCCTTGTCGCCGGTCGTCACCGAGGGCACCTGCGCCAGCTCGTCGATATCGACGATACCGGCCGCCGACATGAACCAGAGCGCATCGGGCCGCGGGCTGTCGGCAAAGACCGCGAGACGCAGATCGGCTTCGGGATCGCCGGCGGGGACAAATCGGATGCGTGGGCCGGTCAGGCCGTCGCGCGCGATCACCCCAAGGGCGGCATCCAGGGCCTCGGCCGGGGCCGTTCCGGGCGCCGGCAGGGCGACGGTCAGCGACAGGTCGAGCGCGGTGCCGATCTTGCGCAGCACCGCGCCGGGGGGCAGCGCATCGAGACTGTAGTCGCCCGTTGCCTGCGCCGAAAAGGTGGTGAGGGCGCTGACGGTGAACCTGGCCAGCGCCGCGTCATCGGCATCGGCGGGCGAGGCCAGCAGCAGCAATTCGCTGCCCAGGTTCAGCCCGTGCAGCTGCCCGGCGTCGATGCGCAGCGCCGTACCCTGCGGCCGCGCCGGCCATTGCAGGATGCGGTCGCCCGTGCCCTGGCCAAAGACCGGCAGATCGAGGTCGCCTTCGAACAGCGGCGTTGATCGCGCCAGGTTGCCGCTGACGTATTTGCGCAGCACCTCCTGCGCCAATTGCCGATAGGTGATGCCGGGGCGCTCGGCCAAAGTCTCGAACAGCGTATAGGTAAAGACGCCCTGGATCCGGCGGTTCGCCTGTCCCTTGGGCATGTTCCTTTCCGGCGTGGTTTCATTGGTCTGGGCCGCGAAAAAGGCCACCAGACGCCCGGTTTCACCATCGTCGCCGACCGCTTCGACCGGCGCATCGGCCGGGCTGCGCGGGTCGGGCAGCGCCCGGCTGCGGCTTGCGGCCTCTGCCATGGCCCCGGCCGGAATGGAGAGCGCATCCGGCGGCAACTGCCGCATCCGCACCTCGCCTGCGCCGGGGGCGGCGCGCGTCGCGGTGCCGGAGTGACAGCTGTCGAAGACAACCCAGACATCGGCGCCGCGCGCGCGGATGGCATCGATCATCTCGCCGATCTCGTCGTCGACCAGCGCGTTCTCGACCTGGCCCACGGTGTCGTTCCAGGGGCCGATGTCCACCGGCAGAAATATCTCGTCGAGCCCGTCCAGCTCGCTTGCCGGATCGGCGGCGGGCGCTTGCGAGCCATGGCCGGAGAAATGCAGGTAGACAAAATCCTCGGGGGCGACCTCTTGGGCCAGCGCGGCGAATTCCGCCCGGATCGCCGCCAGCGTCGGCGCCCTGCCGCCATCTACGCCGTCGGCCAGAACGACGATGTTGTCGGGGGCAAAGGGCAGGACGGGGTTGCTGGCCAGATATCTGGCCACCAGGTCGACATCATTGGCCGGCCCCTTGAGCCAGAAACGCTCATCCAGCGAAGGATAGGTCGAGGCGCCGATCAGCAAGGCACGGGCCTCGCGTGCGAGCAGCGCGCCGGGGGTGAAACCGATGAACAGGGCGAGGGCGGCGGCGACGGGGCGGAGCATGGCGGGCCTCTCAGTTGGTGATCAGGGAATAGCCGGAATTGCCGCGCCCCTTGTTGCGCACGACCACGGTGAACGGCGCGTCCTGCGCCGGGGTCCAGCCGCAATGGGCAATCGCCGAGATGTCCGTATCGGAACAGACCAGCCGCGCCTGGGCGTCATAGACAAAGAGGTTGAGATCGGCCTGCCCGGTGCCTTCGACATAGACATCGGCATATTCGCCGCCGCGATAGGTCATCGGCGGATAGGTGTCGGTGCCGCCATTGCGGATCGCGGTGATCGAATAGAGCTGACCGGTCTTCACCCCGCGCGCGGATTCGGCGCGGATGTCTTCGGCCAGTGTCGTGATGATCGCGTCTTCCGGGGCCATGGCCTCGGCCGTCTCAAGCATCTCCTGCCAGCCCAGCGGTGCCTCGGCCGCGATGTCTTCGGGCTCGGGCATGTCCTTGTCCACCGCCCGCGCGACCTCGGACAGCGCCACGGATTTGCGCAGCCGCGCCGCCGCCAGAACCAGCAGCGGATCGCGCGCCTCGAGACCTGCGAGGTAGAGCTCGGCCGATAGCGCGGCGGTCTGGGCAATGGTGCGGTCGGCCCGCGCGGGGGCTGCGACAAGCGCCAGCGCCAGGGCGGCGGAGGTGAGCAATCGGATCATCTGAAACACTCCCAAAGCAATCACTTTGGCCCGATATTGAGCGGTCGGGGCGGTGTTTCAAAGGATTTGTTGTGGCTTTGGCGCACTTAACGGGGCTTTTCATGTGCGCGATGCGCGGCGGTTGCCTAGCCTTGGCCGGCCACGGGTTTTGCAGGAGACCGTGATGCAGCCCCGCGCCGTCATCCGGCGGATGTGCTTGACCCTGCGACAAATACCCTTTGATCTGGAGGCAGTGATGTCCGTAGAGGAGATGACCTTGGAAGCGGCCGACCCCGCGAAATCTGCGCCCTTGCGCCGTATTCTGATCGTCGAAGACGATGCCGCCGCCGCCCGCGCGCTGTCAGAGGCGGTCCGCGATCTCGGCTGTGCGCCGGTGGTGATGCGCAGCTTTGACGACGGGGTCACGGCCGCCGGTCTGGCCGATTTCGCGGTGGTGGTCTTCGACCGGATGCTGCCCGGCGGCGACGGTGTCGATGCCATCGCCAAGATCAGGGCGGGCGGTTCCACGGCGCTGATACTCGTGGTCTCGGCGCTGGGCCGCGCCGCCAACAAGATCGAGGGGCTGGAAAAAGGCGCCGACGATTACCTCGCCAAGCCTTTCGACCCCGAAGAGCTGCGCGCAAGGCTCAGGGCATTGTTGAGACGGCAGGAGATGACGGTGCTCGACAACGACCTGATCGCCTTTGGCGCCCTGGAGATCCGGATGAAGGCGCGCACCGTGCACGTAAAGACCGAGCATGTGCCGGTCAGCCCCAAAGAGTTCGAGCTGATCACCTATTTCGCCCGCAATGCCGGGCAGGTCGTGACGCGGATGCAATTGCTGGAACATGTCTGGAAGCTGCATTTCGATCCGCAGACCAATGTGGTCGATGTCCATGTCGGCCGGCTGCGCCGCAAGCTCGAGGCGGCGGCGGGGCGGCCGGTGATCCACACGGCGCGCGGCGAAGGTTATATCTTCGATCCCGGCCGGGGCGTTTCATGAGGCGGGTGCCGCTGGCGCGCTCGGCCAGCCTGCGCCTGACACTGGCGATCGCCGGGCTGATCCTGTTCATGGCGGTGATGGCGATGGCGGTGCAATACCGCACCGCCGCCCAGGCGCTGGAGCGGCAGCAGGCCGATCTGCTGCAATCCGACATCGACAGTTTCGCCGAACTCTACGACCAGCGTCGCATCCCGGCGCTGCGGCAGGCGATCGCCGAGCGCGCCGCGCAGACGCCGCAGGGCCGCGCGCTCTATCTCTTGCAGGACCGCAACGGGCGGACGCTGGCGGGTAATCTGCCGGATTGGCCCGAAGACCTGCCGGCGATGGCCGGCGGCGTCACCGAGGCCGCGCCGCGGGTGTTTTCCCTGCCGCCGGGGCGGGCGGAATACACCGGCATCGCCCGCGTCCTGCCCGGCGGCTTTCCTCTGCTGGTGGCCCGCGCCACAACTGTCACCACCGACACCCTGGCCGAGATGCGTGGCACCATCCTGTGGATGGCGCTGGCGCTTCTGGGCATGGCGGCGCTGACCGGCGGGTTCGTCAGCCGGCTGGTGCTGCGCCGCATCGACCGGGTGAACGCGCTGGCCGACCGGGTGGCGGCGGGCGATCTGGCGGCGCGGCTGCCGGGCGCGCGCAGCGCGGATGAATTCGGCGCGCTCGAGGATCACGTGCATGCCATGCTCGACCGCATCCAGAACCTCAACGCCGCCACCAACCGGCTGTCGGATGCCATCGCGCATGAGCTGCGCACGCCGCTCAACCGCATTCAGCAGAAACTCGACCAGCTTGAAGGCCAGCCAGAGCTGGTGGGCGAGATCCGTGCCGAGCTGCGCGGCACGATCCGCATCTTTGACGCCCTGCTCGACATTTCGGGCGCGCTGGCCGAGCAGGGGCAGCGCCCGGGTCTCGCGCCGCTCGACCTGAGCCGGACCGCGCGTGAGGTCTTTGACCTCTACGAACCGGTCGCCGAGGACCGTGGCCTGTCCTGTCGCATCGAGGCGCCGCCGGGCCTGCACATCCTTGGCGACCGCTCGCTGCTGGCGCAGCTGATGTCCAACCTGCTCGACAATGCGATCAAGTTCTGCGCCCCCGGCGATACCGTCACCCTGCGTCTGACGCCGCAGGGGGCGCGCCATGTGCTCGAGGTGGCCGACACCGGCCCCGGCGTGCCCGAGGAGCTGCGCGCCGATCTTTTCGAGCGGTTCACCCGCGCCGCACGCGACCGCGACAAGGCCGGCCATGGGCTCGGCCTCGCGCTGGTACAGGCGATTGCGGCGCGCCATGGCGCCAAGCTCGACCTGCCGCCGCGGCCGAAAGGTTTTGCGATTGCCATCGCCTTCCATAAGCTTGACGCAGACTTAATCGATTCGTGAGCACAATTCATGCACCTGGGGAGGGTGGCGGCGCTCGCGCTGGCTATTATGCTTTCCGGCTGCGCCGCTTTGAACAAACCGTTGAACCTTGCGCTGAGCGAGGGGCGCAATACGCCGTTTCCTGCCAATCATGCGGCTGACGCCGGCGAGCTGTATGTCGGCCTCGCCTTTTCTGGCGGTGGCATGCGGGCTTCGGCCTTTGCCCACGGCGTCCTGGAGGAGTTGCGCGCCCTGTCGCGTTCCGAGGCGGCGCCTTTCGGCATGTTGTCCGAGGTGCGGCTGGTCACAGGGGTGTCGGGCGGATCGGTCACCGCGGCGCATTTCGGCCTTTACGGGCCCGGCGCGGTCGAAGGCTACCGCGAGACCTATCTGATCACCGATGCCGAACGCTATATGGCCAATTCGCCGGTCAACCCGCTGGCCATCGCGCGCGGGATCTCCGGCGGCGCCAACGGGCGTGAGACCTTTGGCCGCTATCTCGACGAGGCGCTGTTTCACGGCGCGACCTTCGGCGATCTGGCGCGGCGCTCGAAGATCACCACCTGGATCAACGCCACCGACATCGCCAACAAGGTGACCTTCCTCTTCAGCCCCGAGACCTTCGACGCGCTCTGCTCCGATCTCGACAGCTTTCCGATTTCCGATGCGGTGGCCGCCTCGGCGGCCTTTCCGCTGGTGTTCTCGCCGATCGTGCTCGAGGCGCATGCCGGCAAATGCGGTTATACCGAGCCCGGCTGGCTCACCGCCGCGCGCCACAACCCGGAGGCGACAGCGGCGATGATCGCCCATGCCGAGGCGCTGGAAAGCTATGCCGGCGGCGCGGTGAAATTCCTCAAGCTGCTCGATGGCGGCATCACCGACAATTTCGGCACCACCGGCCTGGCCGTGGCCCGCGCCCGGGCCGAGACGCCTTATGCGCCGCTGACGCCGGCGCAGGCGGTGACGCTGAAACGCGCGCTGCTGTTGGTGGCCGATGCCGGGGTCCGCCGCGATCTGGCCTGGACACAGCGGCTGCGGGGCCCCGGCGGGGTGCAACTGGCGACCTCGATCGCCAATGCCTCGATGGGCGCGGCCTCTCGGACCGGCTATGATGCGATGCGGTTGCAGGTGGCGAACTGGGAACGCGACCTGGTGGACTATCGCTGTGGTCTCGGGCGGGCCGAGGTGCGCCGTCTGCGCGGCTCGCTCGCGGGCTGGGATTGCCGCGACATCAAGTTCTTTGTCGGCCAGGTCGCGTTCCGCGGCCTGCCGGACGCGATGCGTGAGACGCTCGACGCCATTCCCACGCGGCTGCGGCTGGCGACCGAAGAGGTCGATCTTGCCATTGCCGCCGGCCGGCTCTCGACCCGGCAGAATGCCCAGGTGCAGGGATTTCTGCGCGCCGCAGGGTACGTCGAGACCGCCCCGCTGCTGGCGCAGCGCGGCAGTGGCACGTCGCCGCGCCGTATCAGCCCGATCCGGAGAGAATGACAAATGCAGTCAGCCAGAGGCGCAAAAGTTGAAGCCGGGGGGTGGAGCGGCAAGATCAGGGCCATGACACGCGCCATTGCCGCCCTCTCGTTGTTGATCTTCGCCAGCGCCGCCGCCCCGGCAAGCGCCGAGATCCGCGCGCTTCTGGTCGGGGTTTCCGAGTATCGGTACCTCGATGCCGATCTGCGCGGCCCGGCCAATGATGTCGGCCTGATGGCCCGGGCACTGATGGCACGGGGAGCCAAGGCCTCCGGGATCACGGTACTGGCCGCGCCCTCGGCCCGGCTTCCCGAGGGGGTGACCAACGCCGGCGAACCGACCCGGGCGGCGATCCTGGGCGGATTGGCAGAGCTGGCGGCACGATCCGACGGCGAAACCCAGGCGGTGTTCTATTTCTCCGGCCACGGCACCCAGATGCCGGACCTGAACGGCGATGAGCAGGGCGGATTTGACGAGATCTTCCTGCCGGCTGACGCCAAGGGCTGGAACGGCGCCATCGGCACGGTCGAGAATGCGATCGTCGACGACGAGATGACCGCGCCGCTGCAAGCGATCCTCGATACCGGCGCATCCGTGGTCGCCATGCTCGATGCCTGCTACTCCGAGACCGGCTTTCGCGCCTTGCCCGACAGCGCCGCCGCGCCGGTGGCGCGCTATATCGCGCCATCGCTGCTGGCCATGCCGTCCGACCTGTCCGAGGGTGAAACCGCGGCACCGGCCGCTCCGCCGCTCGTCGGCGATTTCGTCTTTCTCTATGCCGCGCAGCAGAACCAGCGGGCGTTCGAATATCCGCTGGGCGATCCCGCGGATCCGGCCAATTGGTACGGCGATTTCACCCGCGCGGTGGCCATGGCGCTGGAAAGCGGCGCGGCGCTGACCTGGGCCGATCTCCTGCAACAGGCGATGGCCGAGATGAACGCCAATGCCCCGGCCACCCAGACGCCCGACGCCGAGGGCCCGCTGCTCGAGCGGGCGGTGCTGGGCCAGACAGAGCCGCGGGCGCCGGTGATCCGCACCGCGGGCGACAGGTTGCAGGCCGGTGCCTTGCAGGGCGTGCGGCAAGGCGCGATTTACGAAATTTTTGCCTCTTCCGACGGGCCGGCCTTGGCCGAGGCGCGCGTGACCGCGCTCGAAGCCACCAGCGCCAGGATGCAGGCCACCGGGGCGCTGCCGCCCCGGGGATTCGCCCGGCTCAAATCGCCGGGCCAGCCGCAGCCGGTGCGGCTGGCCGGGCCGATCGTCGCCGATGGCGCGGACTATGGCCCGCTGCAACAAGAGATCGCGCGCCTTCGGGCAGCACGGGCTCCCGATGGCGTGGTTTGGACCGAGGGGCCGGCCGATTACACCCTTGTTCTGACCGATGGGGCGCTGGCGCTGGCCGGGCGCGACGGCATCGTCGATGGCGCCGGCCCCGGAAGCGCGCCCCGGGCGATGGCACCGGACGGGCTGCTTGATCTGCTGGAGCGGGCGGTGCGGGTGTTTCAGGTGCGCTCTGCCACGCAGCAGGTGTCCGCCGGGCGTACCGGGCTGACGCTGAGCGGTTTCGGCCCGACATATGGCCTGACCCATGTGCCGGTGACCGGCGGCGGGGCGGGCTGTGACAGCGGCACGGTGCAAGCCGAACAGCCGGTCAGCAAGATGGTGACCGTCCGCCATTGCGATCAGCTCTGGCTGGAGATCAAGAACCCTTCTCGCACGGCACGCGATGTGACCGTGCTGTATATCGACGCCGACAACCGCATTTCGGCGATCTGGCCCGAGGCCGGCCTGTCGAACCGGGTGGGCTTTGACGAAACCGTCGAGGCCGGGCTGCTGATCCAGAACCCGGCGCCACAGCGCCACGGGCTGGAAGAGATCATCGTGCTGACCGTGCCGGCAAGGGACAACGCGCCGCGCACCGTGCTGACCGCGCTGGCCGATCCGGCGCCGACCCGGGCCATTCCCGAAGATACCCCCGGCGCGGCGGCCTGGCTGTTGCAGGCGACCCTGCCGGATGCGGCGACCCGCAATCTTTCGCTTCCCGGTGCTTTGACGCCGCTCGAGGTGACCCGCTTTTCCATCAGGCTGGTGCCGGATTGACCGGCCGAGCCGCCCCTTTCACCCCGCACATTAGCGTCAAAAAAGGATAGAAACCCATGACGGACAAAAAGACCTTCCTCTCCGCCGCACTGGCCGGGCTCATTGCCTGTACCGGCCCGGCCTTTGCCCAGGGCATGCCCGACGGGGCGCAGAGCGATCCCAACACTGTCAATCCCTTTGCCTTTGCCAAATCCGACGCCAAGGAAGCCATGCTCGAAGCGCAGAAGGCCGAGGCCGCGGCGGCGGGCGACCGGGTGATCGGCGGCGAAGTGGCGGCCGATGGCGCCTGGCCCTGGCAGGTGGCACTGATGGTGGCCGGCCAGCCCTCGACCCCCGACGCACAGTTCTGCGGCGGCTCCCTGGTGCTTGACACCTGGGTGCTGACGGCGGCGCATTGCATCTACATGGCCGACGGCAATGGCGGCAATTTTCAGCTCGAGCCGGGACAGTTCGACATTCTCGTCGGCACCAACACCATTGCCGACGGGCAGGGCGATCGGGTGCCGGTGGCCGGGGTCTACCGCCACCCCGAGTATGACGACCGCCTGTTCGACAATGACATCGCCCTGATCAAGCTCGCCCGTGCGCCAAGCGCGGCCTATCAGACGATCAACGTACCCGACACTGAATTCGGCGAACAGCTGGATCAGCAGGGCGTGCCGACGATCGTCACCGGCTGGGGGCTGGTGAACGGTGCCCAGCGGACCGAGGCGATGATGCAGGCCGAGATTCAGATCATCAGCCGTGACGCCTGCAACAATGCGATGATGGAGGCCCGTGCCGGCTTTGCCGCGCCCCGGGTGATGGAGGCGGCGGGCGCCTTCCAGCTCGACCAGCGGCAGACCGAGGAGGTCTGGTCCGAGATGCTGGCGCGGGCGCCGCTGCCGCTTTCGCCCAACATGATCTGCTCGGGCACCTTCGAGGGCGGCAAGACTTCGTGCCAGGGTGACAGTGGCGGGCCGCTGGTGGTGCCGCTGACCGACGGCAGCTACATCCAAGCGGGTGTGGTGAGCTGGGGGCTTGTCGGCAACGGCTCGACCACCTGTGCCGAGGATGCGATGTTCTCGGTCTATACCAAGGCGTCGAAATTCGTGCCCTGGCTGAACCAGACCGTCAGCAGCAACTGAGGCGGATGGCGCGGCGGCCGCAGACATTCCACCGGGCCGGCCCGTGGCTGGCCCGGCTGCTCTGCGCCGCCTGCCTCGTCCTGCCGGGCCTGGTCGCCCGGGCGGCGGGCGACCTCGCGCCGACGCCCGGCCTGCCGACCGCCGAAGAGATCATTGCCGAGGTCGACGCGGGGCTGAAGCTCCTTCGCGCCGGGGAGCATGAGGCCGCGTTGCAGCGGCTCGAGGCGGTGAACGAGATCACCTATGAAGAGGATTACCCCTCGGTCGCCGATCATTATCCCAATCTCGGGCTGGCCCATTATTATTATGACACCGGCGACTGGCGGGAAGTCTTGCGGTTTTCCGCCTCGGTCGCCACCGGGCTGACGGCCGACGGCTTTCCCGACCATCCCAACCGCGTGGCCGCCAGCGTTCTTCAGGGGGCGGCGCTGATCAATCTGTCGCGCGAAGCCGAAGGCGAGGTGCTGTTGCGCAATGGTGTTGCGGCGGCGCGGGGGCGGCCCGACCTGGCCGAGACCTATGGCATCGCGTTGTACAACCTCGCGCTTGTGGTCACCGATCTGTTTCGCGAGGACGCGGGCGAGATCACCGATGAATTCCTCGACAACTGGAGCAGCGACTGGCCGATTCCGCTGGAGCTGTCTCTGATCATCAACTACCGCGACATCGATCAGGATCATACCAGAGACGATGACCTTGGCCGGGCCATCCGCCGGGCCCGCAACCTGGTGGCCGCCGCTGAAGCCGCCGAAGACATGCCGCTCCGTCGAATTGCCGGATTTCGCGGCTATCTTGGGGCGCTTCTGGCGCAGAACGGCGATTTCGACACCGCGCTCGAGCTGCTGCAAAAGGAATACGACTATTACCGCGAGGCGCAGATCACCGGGGCCGATCTGACCAATTGCATCATCTATCTCGGGCTGGTCATCCGGTATGGCCAGACAAGCGCCAAGGCCTATCGGTTCTTTGCCGATGAGGTGCAGATCGCGCGCCAGACCGGCACGCCGCCACATGCCATTGCGCGCATTCTTCTGGAACAGGCCTCGGCCGCAGCGGCCATCGGCAAAGATGACGAGAGCCAGAGGCTCTACCGCGAGGCCTATGCCGAAGTGCGCGCGGTCGACCGCGCCAATCACTGGATCGCCCAGAGCGCGCGGGAAAAGATCGACATCCTGCATCCCGGCATGGCCGATTTCGCCTTCGCGTCAGAGCTTGGCGCGGTGGATGCGGTGCGCTTCGATCTGGCGCCGGACGGCCGCGACGTGCTGCGGCTGTTCTTCGAGGGCAACTACCTGCTGCTCGATCCGGTGCTGGCGCGCCATGCCGGGGCCGCGGGCCGCGGGGCCACGTTCTATCGCCTCAATCGCGCGCTGTCCCTGGCGCTGAAGGGGCATCACGATGCCAGCGTCGCCGCGCTTGCCGAGGCCCGCGAAAGCGCCCTGGCCAGCGGCGCCCTGCCGCCCGGCGCGCCGATCTTCGACCTGATCGATGCGGTTGCACGGGTCTGGGGCACCGGGCACGACCCCGATGCGGCGCAGGACGCCTTTGCCCGGCTTGGCGCGCGGCTGCCGGCGATGAGCGCCGAGCAGCGCAGCATCTACCGCGCGCTCTTGGCCTTCTACCACTTCCGCCGCGATGACAGCGCGGCCATGCGCGCCGTGCTGGCCGATTGGTTCGCGGCGCATGATCCGGCACGTCGCAAGACCCAATGGGACATTTTTGCCGCCACCGTCGTGATGGAGATGGCCTTTGGCCAGATGGACCCCGAATTGAACCGGACGCTGATGGACGAGACCCTTGCGGCGCTTGCCGATTTTCCGACCCTCACCCTGTCGCGCGATTACCTGCGGCTGGTGAAGGTGATGAATTCGCGCACCGGCGTGTTCAGCGACGAGGCCCTGGTCGAACTGGGCACCATCGTCAGCAGCATCGGCGCCATGGTGCCGGAGGGCCATTCGCTGCATTACGCAACACAATTCGCGCTGTCCAATGCCCATGGCTGGCGCGGCAACACGGAGGATGCGCTCTACTGGATGCGGCAGGCGGTCGAGACGATGCGGGCCTCGCGGTATCACCGGGTTGACGAGGTGGCGTATCTGCTGTCGCGCCAATCGGGTCTCTTGCTGGGGCTCGACCGGGTGAACGAGGCGCATTCGCTGTCGCAGGAGGCCCTGCGGCTGATCGATCCGCTGACCGCGCGACCCAACCTGATCGGCGAGATCTATCAGAGCACCGCAACGGCGTTGTGGTGGCGCACGGACAGCCCGGAAAAGGCGGCCGAGTTCATTGACGGCGTGCTGGGCGACCCGGCGATCCTGGCGCGGCTGGAGCCGCTCGACCGGGTGATCCTGCTGCGCATCAAGGCCGACGCACAGGCCAATTACGCCGATCTGCCCGACGTGCTGGCCACGCTCGACCGGGCCGAGGCGGAGATCGACGACGACCCGGCAATCGACTGGCGGCGGGAACAATCCTTTACCCGCCAGTCGCGGGCAATCGCCAACTATTGGAATGGCGCGCTGGCACCGGGATTTGCCGCCATCGTCGAGAGCAACGACATCTATACCGACTGGCTCCTGTCGATCCGTCTGGCCGAAGGCGCGCAGGATGTCGATCCGGGGGGCTACCGCGACCGGGCGATCTGGGAGGCGATGATCGGCTGGGATTATGCCCAGACCCTGCCGGACGAACCCTGAGCCCTAACGATCGCGCCCGCCTTCGCCCACCACCACGAACGGCGCCCAGATGCGCGGATGGGCGAACCGGTCTTCGCGGGTGTCGGCGAGGATTTCGAGGGCCGAAAGTTGCAGCGCCTCGGCCCGGCTGCGGGCATCGCTGCCATACATCCGTTCGAGCATGCCGGTGGTCAGCACCGAGGCGGCGTAATCGTCGACCGGCCAATGCGACACCAGAATGGCCCGCGCACCGGCATAGATGAAGGCGCGGGCGAGACCCGAGAGACCTTCGGCCCCGGGGCTGCCGTCCGGCCCGGCGGTGTCGCAGGCAGAGAGGATCACCAGATCGGCCGAGAGTTTGAGCTGCGCCGCCTCGGAGGCGGTCAGCAGCGCATCGTCCAGCGCGGTGGGCGTCTCGGGCGGGGTAAAGACCAGCGCGGGCTCGGCCAGCCCCGGCAGCCCGTCGGCCAGAAGCCCGTGGGTGGCAAAGGCCACCACGTCGGCGCGGCTGAGATCATGCGACTTGACGGCGGTTTCGGTGGCGGCGCGGGCGAGGAACACGCTGTCCTCGGGGGCGCCCATAGTGGCGGCGAGCCGGCGCAGCTCGCGCGCGGTATTGGGCAGCGGGGCGAGATCGGCGACCCGGCGCACATCCTCATAGACGCCCCGGGTGACGACCTGTGCCGCCTCGGGCGCCGGCGCACCGTCTTCGGCCGCCAGCCGGTAGCCCAGCAGGGGATCGCCGAAGCCGAGGAAACTGGGCGCTTTCGCGGCGCGCCGGGGCAGGGCCACCTGCCGCAATGCCCGCAGCGCCGAGACATTGGGCAGGCTGGTGAGCGCGTGCCGTTTGAGCAGCCAGTCGGTCTCGCGCAGGGCCTGCGGCGCGGTGTCCGCGCCCTCGGGCGGGCGGGCGACCAGCACGGCGGGCGGCAGCGACGTGAGCGGCCCGTCGAACACCACCATCAGATGGCGCGCGCCGCCGATCACCGGTTCGAGCGGCGCCAGACTGTGCTGATAGATCCGGTGGGCGGCGGCGCGGTCGAAGCCGGGCAGTCTCGGCGCACGGGCCGCCTTGTTGAGCGAGACGCCGGCCCGGTTGTCCTGGGCCACACGCAACTGGGCGCGCAGGCCCTGGACCAGCGCGCGCAAATCCGCCCGCGCCAGTTCGGCCCGGGTCCAGGCGCTGGCGGTGGGCGAGACCGCCCAGGTGTAAAGGTAGCTGTCGACCGTCATCGTCATCACCAGCGCCTCGTCCGCGCGCAGAAGCGCCTGCACCTCGGCGATGGACAGCGGGGCAGGGTTGGTCAGCTCGCGAAATTCGGGGAAATCGGCCATCAGCTCGACATCGAGTGCCGCCAGCTTGTCGCGGCCCCGGGCAATCTGGGATTGCAGCCGGCTGACCGAAAGCTCGGCCTCGGCGCCGGGCTGGGCGGCCAGCTTGGCCAGGGCCGTGCGCTGGTCCGAGATCGCCTTGGAGATGTCCTGCTGTTCGCGCAGGAGCGCCTCGAGCCCGGCGGTGCCGGCGGCAATCCGGCCAGCGGCCTGGGCCAGGGCCTGTCCGGCAGCCGAGGCCTGGGCGCGCTGGGCGGTGACAAAGACCCGGTCGCGAATCTCGGCCCGCGTTTGGGCCGAAAGCGGCGGGGTCAACACCGACCAGAGGACAATTGCCAGGAAAATGTCACGGATCATGCCGAACCTCCGCGATGGGGCGCAAAACCACTCGGAGCCGCAGTTTCTCACGAAATCCGGCGATTTCAAACCTTGGGAATGGTGACAAAATCAGTGCGATAATCCGGTAAATGCCGACAATCTCAAAACATTCGCAATTCTAAGTGAGCATGTTACGCTGATCTCAGCGAGAGGGAGGAGACGGCGCGAGTCGCGGATTGTTTAGCTTTAAACTATCCGCCATGCGCTGCATGCATGAAGGTTATGCGCCCAGGTCACTACGGGGCGCCGCTCTCTTGTGTTATTGCCTCCCCAGTTGCGAGTGCGCCTGTCCGCAGGCCGTCAGCATCCTGAGCCGCTCCGGGCGGCACTTGGCTGGCGAGATGTAGTTTAGTGCTAAACAATAGCGCGAGGGCTCGCGCGAAAAGGGAAGAGGATATATGACAGACCAGACCTCCGACATCGATCCGATTGAATCCCAGGAATGGCAGGATGCCGTCCAGGACGTGATCGAACGCGACGGTGCCAATCGGGCGCATTTCCTGCTCGACAAGGCAGTGCAACAGGCCCGCGCGGCCGGGGCCACGCTGCCGTTTAGCGCCACGACGCCTTACCAGAACACGATCCCCGTGGACGATCAGTACGAGTTTCCCGGCGATCTGGAAATGGAATGGCGCATCCGCACCATCAACCGCTGGAACGCCATGGCCACGGTTGTCCGCCGCAACAAGGTGTCGAGTGAATATGGCGGCCACATCGCCTCTTTCGCCTCTTCCGCCGCGATGTACGATATCGGTCTCAACCACTTCTGGCGCTCGAAATCCGCGATCCACGGCGGCGACCTGGTGTTCTTTCAGGGCCACGTGATCCCCGGCATCTATGCCCGCTCCTTCATGGAAGGCCGGATCAGCGAAGAACAGTTGGAAAACTTCCGCTCCGAGGTGAACGGCAACGGCCTGTCGTCTTATCCGCACCCCTGGCTGATGCCGGATTACTGGCAGTTCCCGACAGTCAGCATGGGCCTCGGCCCGCTGATGGCGATCTATCAGGCGCGGTTCATGAAATACATGCACAACCGCGGCCACATCGACATGGCCGACCGCAAGGTCTGGTGCTTCCTCGGCGATGGCGAGATGGACGAGCCGGAATCGATTGGCGCGATCCACCTGGCGGCGCGTGAAAAGCTCGACAACCTGATCTTCGTGGTCAACTGCAACCTCCAGCGGCTCGACGGGCCGGTGCGCGGCAACGGCAAGATCGTGCAGGAGCTCGAAGGCAACTTCCGCGGTTCGGGATGGAACGTCATCAAGCTGCTCTGGGGCAAGGGCTGGGACGACCTGCTGGAGCGCGACACGACCGGCAAGCTGCGCCAGTTGATGGACGAAACCGTCGATGGCGACTACCAGACCTTCAAGTCGAAGGACGGCGCCTACATCCGCAAGCATTTCTTCGGCAAATACCCCGAGACGGCGGCGCTGGTCGAGGATTGGACCGACGATCAGATCTGGGCGCTGCGCCGCGGCGGGCACGATCCGCAGAAGGTCTACACCGCCTTCAAGAAGGCGACCGAGACCAAGGATCAGCCGGTCTGCCTGCTGGTCAAGACGGTCAAGGGCCACGGCATGGGCTCGGCCGGCGAAGGCCAGAACACCACCCACCAGCAGAAGAAGCTGAACGAGGACCAGTTGCGCGCCTTCCGCGACCGCTTCAAGATCCCGGTCAGCGACGAAGACGTTGCCAAGGCGCCCTTCGTGGCGTTGAACAACGCGCAAAAGGCCTATCTGGCCGACCGCCGCAAGGCGCTGGGCGGTGAGTTCCCGAAACGGACCTCGGATGCGCCCAAGCTGGAAATCCCCGGGATCGAGAAATTCAAGGGCCAGCTCGAAGGCACCGGCGAGCGCGAAATCTCGACCACCATGGCCTTTGTGCGGATCCTGACGACCCTGCTTCGGGACAAGCAGATCGGCAAGCATGTGGTGCCGATCGTGCCCGACGAAAGCCGGACCTTCGGCATGGAGGGCCTGTTCCGCTCGGTGGGGATCTACAACCCGCTGGGGCAGAAATACACGCCGCAGGACGCCGACCAGATGTCCTATTACAAGGAATCGGAAAGCGGCCAGGTGCTTCAGGAAGGCATCAACGAGGCCGGCGCCATGGCCGACTGGATCGCGGCGGCGACGTCCTATTCCAACCACGGCGTGCCGATGATCCCGTTCTACATCTACTACTCGATGTTCGGCTTCCAGCGGATCGGCGATCTGGCTTGGGCGGCGGGCGACAGCCGCGCGCGCGGCTTCATGCTGGGCGGTACTGCCGGGCGCACCACGCTGAACGGCGAGGGGCTCCAGCACGAGGACGGTCACAGCCACATCCTGGCCTCGACCATTCCGAACTGCATCACCTATGACCCGACCTTCCAGTTCGAGGTTGCGGTGATCGTGCATCACGGGCTCAAGCGGATGTATCAGGATCAGGAAGACGTGTTCTTCTATCTGACCCTGATGAACGAGAACTACAGCCACCCCGACATGCCGATGGGCGTCGAGGAGGACATCATCAAGGGCCTCTACCGCTTCTCGAAGGTCGAGAAACCGGGCAAGAAGCACGTCAACCTGATGGGCTCCGGCACGATCCTCGTGCAGGTGATGAAGGCGGCGGAAATGCTGAAGGAAGATTTCGGCGTGACCTCCGACATCTGGTCGGCCCCGAGCTTCAACGAGCTGGCCCGCGACATGCAGGATTGCATGCGTCACAACCGGCTGAACCCGCTGGCTGACGAGAAAGAGCCCTTTGTGACCAAACAGCTGTCACAGGCCAAAGGCCCGATCGTCGTCGCCACCGACTACATGAAGAACTTTGCCGAGCAGATCCGGGCGGCGGTGCCGAACCGCTATACCGTTCTGGGCACGGACGGCTTTGGCCGCTCCGACAGCCGGGTCAATCTGCGGCGCTTCTTCGAGGTGGACGCCAATCACATCGCCGCCGCGGCCATGGTCGATCTGCACCGCGAAGGCGCGGTCAGCAAGGCCGACGTGGAGAAGGCGCTCAAGAAATACGAAATTGACGGCGACAAGCCGAACCCGCGTCTGGTGTAAGCGGGAAGGAGGAACAGTAATATGGCAATTGAAGTAAACGTCCCCGACATCGGCGATTTCACCGATGTCCCCGTCCTTACCGTGCTGGTCTCCGTCGGTGACACGGTGTCCGAAGAAGACCCGCTAATCGAGCTGGAAAGCGACAAGGCGACGATGGAAGTGCCGTCGCCCGCCGCCGGCAAGGTCAAGGAGATCAAGATCTCCGAGGGCGACACCGTCTCCGAAGGCACGCTGATCATGGTGCTGGAAGGCGAAGACGCAAGTTCGGCCGAGGCCGCGCCCAAGGAAGAGGCCAAGCCGGCCGAAGAGGCGCCGAATGCCGCCGCACCCGCCGCCGGTGCCACGCCGGCACAATCCACCGCCCCGGCGCCGGTCACCGATGCGGGCTTTGGCAAGGCGCATGCCTCGCCATCGGTGCGCGCCTTTGCCCGCCAGCTCGAGATCGATCTGGCCAAGGTCAACGGCTCGGGCCGCAAGGGCCGTATCCTGCGCGAGGATGTGACCAACTATCTCAAATCCACCACCGCGGCTGCTCCGGCAGGGGCGAGCGGTGGCGCGCAGGGCGGCATGGGCATCCCGCCGATCCCGGCGGTCGACTTCTCGAAGTTCGGCCCGGTGGAAGAGGTGGAGATGAGCCGGATCAAGAAGATCTCGGGCCCCGCGCTGCACCGCTCCTGGCTCAACATCCCGCATGTCACCCACAACGACGAAGCGGACATCACCGAGCTGGACAAGTACCGCAAGGAGATGGACACCCAGGCCAAGGAAGAGGGCTATCGCGTCACGCTGCTCAGCTTCGTGATCAAGGCGTCCGTGTCGGCGTTGAAACAGCACTGGGAGTTCAACTCGTCGATCCATCCCGATGGCGACAAGCTGATCAAGAAGGATTTCTACAACATCGGCTTTGCGGCCGACACGCCCAACGGGCTGATGGTGCCGGTGATCAAGGACGCCGATCGCAAGGGGCTGGTGGAGATCTCGAAAGAGCTGATGTCGCTGTCCAAGGCCGCACGCGAAGGCGAGTTGAAGTCCAAGGACATGCAGGGCGCGACCTTCACCATCTCGTCGCTGGGCGGCATCGGCGGCACCTCCTTCACCCCGATCGTCAACGCGCCCGAAGTGGCCATTCTCGGCCTTACCCGGTCCAAGATGGCGCCGGTCTGGAACGGCGAGGAGTTCAAGCCGCGCCTGATGCAGCCTCTGTCGCTGTCGTACGACCACCGTGCCGTCGATGGCGCGCTTGCCGCACGCTTCTGCGTGACGCTCAAGACGCTGCTTGGCGATATGCGCAAGTTGATGTGGTAAGGAGATAATCAGATGGAAGTCAAAGTACCCGATATCGGTGATTTCTCCGACGTCCCCGTTCTCACCGTTCTGGTCTCTGTCGGCGACACGGTCGCCGCAGAGGACCCGCTGATCGAGCTGGAAAGCGACAAGGCGACGATGGAAGTGCCGTCGCCCGCCGCCGGCAAGGTCACGGAAATCAAGGTCGCCGAGGGTGACAAGGTCTCCGAAGGGTCGGTCATCATGGTGCTGGAAAGCGCCGATGGCGAGGAGGACAAGCCCGCCCCGGCCTCCGAGCCGGGGCCGCGCACCGCCGAAGACAGCGCCCCCAAGGCCGTCGAAGCCACCGGCAGCGCCTCTGGCAAGGGCGACATTCACGCCGAGGTGGTCGTTCTGGGTTCCGGCCCCGGCGGCTACACGGCGGCCTTCCGCGCCGCCGACCTGGGCAAGAAGGTGGTGATGATCGAGAAATATCCCTCGCTCGGCGGGGTCTGCCTGAACGTCGGCTGTATCCCGTCGAAGGCGCTCTTGCACGTTGCCAAGGTGATCACCGAGGCCGAGGAGATGGGTGCGCATGGCGTGTCCTTCTCCAAGCCCGAGGTCGATCTCGACGAGTTGCGCGCCTTCAAGGACAAGGTGGTCGGCCAGCTCACCGGCGGGCTGAAAGGCCTCTCCAAGGGCCGCAAGGTCGAGGTGGTGCAGGGCTATGGCAAGTTCACCGGCCCCAACATGATCGCCGTCGAAGGCGACGATGGCACCAAGACGGTGTCGTTCGATCAATGCATCATCGCCGCCGGCTCGGAACCGGTGAACTTGCCGTTCATTCCGCATGACGACGAGCGGGTGATCGACTCGACCGGCGCGCTCGAGCTGAAGGACATCCCGAAACGGATGCTGGTTCTGGGCGGCGGCATCATCGGTCTGGAGATGGCCTGTGTCTACGATGCGCTGGGCTCCAAAATCACGGTCGTCGAGCTGATGGACCAGATCATCCCTGGCGCCGACAAGGACATCGTCAAACCGCTGCACAAGCGGATCGAGGGCCGCTACGAAAACATCATGCTCAAGACCAAGGTGACGGATGTGAAGGCCCAGAAGAACGGGCTGAAGGTCACCTTCGAGAACGAGAAGGGCGAAGAGAGCGCCGGTATTTTCGACAAGGTGCTTGTCGCCGTGGGGCGCAAGCCCAATGGCAAGCTGATCGACGCCGAGAAGGCCGGTGTCGCGGTCGATGATCGCGGCTTCATCGCGGTCGATGCCCAGCAGCGCACCGGTGTGAACCACATCTTTGCCATCGGCGATGTGGTGGGCCAGCCGATGCTGGCGCACAAGGCGGTGCATGAAGGCAAGGTCGCGGCCGAGGTCTGTGCCGGCCAGAACCGGCATTTCGACGCCCGGCTCATTCCTTCGGTGGCCTATACCGACCCGGAAGTGGCTTGGGCCGGCATGACCGAGACCGAGGCCAAGGCGCGCGGCGTGAAATACGAAAAGGGCGTCTTCCCCTGGGCGGCCTCGGGCAAGGCGCTGTCGAACGGGCGCTCCGAGGGTATGACCAAGCTGCTGTTTGATCCCGAGGACGACCGGATCATCGGCGGGCTGATCGTCGGCACCAATGCCGGCGACCTGATCTCCGAGGTGGCGCTGGCGATCGAGATGGGGGCGGATGCGGTCGACCTCGGCCACACCATCCACCCGCACCCGACGCTCAGCGAGACGGTGAACTTTGCCGCCGAGATGTTCGAAGGCACGATCACCGACCTGATGCCGCCGAAGAAGAAAAAGAAGCACTGAACGTGCCTCTGTAGGAAAGCGAAAGGACCGGGCAGCGCGCCCGGTCCTTTTTTGTCGCCACGCGGCTCTGGAAACAAAAGCGCCCCGGACATGATCCGGGGCCTCGTGAGTGCGATGCGCAGGGGCAGGAGATGTCCCGGGGCAGGCCCGGGACGGGCAGGGGATCAGGCGACGTTTTCGAGCTTGGTTTTCGGCGTCACACCCAGGGCGAAACAGACATCGCGGGTCAGTTCCGGCCGGTTCAGCGTGTAGAAATGCAGCGCATCGACGCCTTCGCTCACCAGCGTGTCGCACATTTCGGTGCAAAGCGCGGTGGCCAGAAGATCTTGACGATCATCCCGCAGGGCTTTGTCAAAGGCATCCTCGAGCCAGGCCGGCACCGGCGTGCCGCAGCCCTTGGCGAATTTGCGCACGCCTTTCCAGTTCTCGATCGGCAGGATCCCCGGCACGACCGGCGCGGTGATGCCGGCGGCCGCACAGCGGTCGCGGAAGCGCAGGAAGGTTTCGGCCTCGAAGAAGAACTGCGTCAGCGCCTCGTCTGCACCGGCGTCAAGCTTGCGCTTGAGCCAGTCGATGTCCGCCTGATCGTCGGCCGCCTCGGGGTGCTTGTCGGGATAGGCGCCGACGCGGATGGTGAAATCGCCGCTGTCCTTGAGCGCCGCAATCAGCTCGCAGCTGTCGGCAAAGCCCTCCGCATGGGGCACGAACCGGTCGACGCCTTTCGGCGGATCGCCCCGCAGCGCGACAATGTCATTCACCCCGGCCTTGGCGAATTCGCCGGCAATGCCAAGGGTTTCCTCGCGGCTGGCATCGACGCACGTGAGATGCGCCGCAACCTTGAGGCCGGAGGATTTGTGCAGCGTCGACACCGCATCGCGGGTCAGTTCGCGGGTGGTGCCACCGGCACCATAGGTGACCGAGACAAAGCGCGGTTCCAGCGGGGCCAGCACCTGAACCGTGTCCCAGAGCCGGAAGGAGGCTTCGAGATCACGCGGCGGGAAGAATTCGAATGATACGGCGGGAGCACTCATGGGTTACGATTCCTGTCAAAGTTTCCTCCTTGTCGCAAATGCGCGCATGTGAGACAAACTCATAAATCTCATCACCATTATGAGCTGGACCATAGGATGCACATCGAGTTTCGCCATCTGCGCACCATCAAGGCCATTCACGAGGCCGGCGGGCTGGCACGCGCGGCCGATCAGCTCAACATCACGCAATCGGCGCTGAGCCATCAGATCAAGGGGCTCGAGGATCAGGCCGGGGTCGAGCTCTTCGTGCGGCGCTCGAAGCCGATGAAGCTTTCGGCGGCGGGGCTGCGGCTGTTGCGTGCGGCCGAGCGTATCCTGCCGGAAATCGAGAAGTTGCAGGACGAGTTTTCGGGGCTGCGCGATGGCAAATCCGGGCGGCTGCACATCGCCATCGAATGCCACGCCTGCTTCGAATGGCTGTTTCCGGTGCTCGAGGCCTTTCGCAAATCCTGGCCCGATGTCGATGTCGATATCCGCCCGGGCCTGGCTTTCGATGCGCTGCCGGCCTTGCAGAAGGAAGAGGTCGATCTGGTGGTCTCCTCCGATCCAGAGAGCCTGCCGCATGTGGAGTTTTCCGAGCTTTTCGACTATGCGCCGGTCTTCGTCGCCTCCAAGGATCACCCGCTGGCGGCGAAATCTTATGTCGACGCCGAGGATTTTCGCGGGCAGACCCTGATCACCTATCCGGTCGAACGCACCCGTCTCGACGTTTTCAGCCAGCTGCTGATCCCCGCGCGGGTCGAGCCGGCGGCAGTGCGCCAGGCCGAGCTGACGGCGGTGATCCTGCTGCTGGTGGCGTCAAATCGCGGCATTTCGGTGCTGCCCGATTGGGTGGTGCGCGAGGTGAAATACAATTCCGATTACGTCACCCGGCCGCTGACGAAAAACGGACTGACCCGCACGCTTTATGCCGCCACGCGCTCCGAGGACGTGGACAAGCCCTACATGCAGGAACTGATTGCGCTCGCCCGGTCCGAGGCGGCGCGGCTCCAGGCGGCCTGAGAAAACAGGGCCTTGGGCAAGGAGGCCCGGCAAAAGGCCGAGGAGAGACCCCTCAAGCCCGGCCGGGCTTTCCTTGCAGTTTTTGGAGGATCAAACCAGCTTGAGATCGGCCGCCATCTGGCGTCCGTCGCGGCCATCTTCCAGCGCGTATTCCACCTTCTGATTGTCCGCCAGCCCGGTCAGACCGGACCGCTGCACGGCTGAAATATGAACGAAAACGTCCTTGCCGCCTTCGCTCGGTTCGATGAATCCATAGCCTTTTGTGGTGTTGAACCACTTCACGGTGCCCGTCGGCATGTCCGCGTCTCCTTCAATCTTGCCTTGCCGGAGGTGTCCAGACCTCCGGGTCTTGTCCGTCACAGCCGCCTTTCATGCCCCCCGGGCCCGAGAAACCCCGCCCCAATCGCCTGATTGTCGAAAGTCACGTAGGGGCAAGGATTGCACGCCTTTGTAAAAAATCAAGAACAAGCACTGGCCGCGCCGCGCTTGCGTGATAATTTGCGGAAAAATCCCGGAGGCCTCGATGCAGCTATTTGGACTGAAAACCTGTGACACCTGCCGCAAGGCGCTGAAAGCCTTGCCGAATGCAGAGTTTGTTGATGTCCGCGCCGAGGGCGTGCCGGCCGAGGTGCTGCGCCGCGCAATTGGGCAGTTCGGCGAAAAAGTGATCAACACCCGTTCCACCACCTGGCGTGGATTGTCCGAAACAGAGCGTTCGGCGCCGCCGGAAACGCTTCTGGCCACACATCCGACGCTGATGAAACGGCCGCTGATCGTCGAGGGCGACCGGATGTATCTTGGCTGGACCCAGGAGGTTCAGTCCGAGCTGGCAGGCTAGGGGGAAGACCGCCGCCGAATTCCCGGCTTGGAACCGTGGCGGCGATTGCCTACCTCGACATCAGGCAACATCAGGAGACTCCATGCGCAATGCAGCATCGACCCTGGGCGTGATCGGCGGCATCATCGCCATGATCGTCGGGTTTTTCAGCTACGGCTATACCGAGGTCGTCGACCGCTATGGCGAGATCGAGGGGCTGGCGCGGCAGTTCTCCAATGTCGAGCTGATCCGCGCCGCGGCCGTTCTTTCGCCGCTGCTCGCGATTGCCGGCGGGGCCATGGCCAAGGCGCGCGCGCTCTGGGGCGGGGTGCTGATGCTGCTGGCCAGCGGGCTGATGTATGTGGCCTATGGGTTCAACGTCGGCACCATGTTTCCGATCGCCTTTACCGGGCTGGGCGGTGTGCTGGCGCTGCTCGCCGGCAAACCCGACGAACCCAAGGCGCATTTCTGACCGATGGCGGTGTCCTACCCTAGGATCGGCGCGCTGGCGGTGGTGCTTGACGGCGACAGCGTGCTGCTTGTACGCCGCGCCGCGCACAAGCCCGACGCCGGGCTCTGGGGGTTTCCCGGCGGCCATGTGGAACCGGGCGAAACCGTCCATGCCGCCGCCGCGCGCGAGCTGCTGGAAGAAACCTGCCTCCGCGCCACGCCGGTGGAAACCCTCACCCATCTCGACCTGATCCGCCATGACGCCGAGGGCACACTGCTCTTTCACTACCTTCTGGTCGCCGTGCGCTGTGCCACCCCGGTCGGAACGCTTGCCGCCTGCGACGATGCCGCCGAGGCCGCCTGGCACCCCGTCGATCACGTGTTGCGCGGCGCGCTGCCGCTCAGCCGAGATGTCGATACCGTGCTGCGCCGGGCGCTGGAGCGTTGAGCGATGTGCGTGGTTTCGCCGATCCCGCGGCGCGGGGCTGGAGCCGCGCCGGCGAATGCACTACCTCACCCGGCAACGAAGGAGAATTGACATGCGTTATCTGATTGTGACCTGCCTCGCGCTCTTGCCCGGCGCCACGCTCGCTGCCAATCCCGACTGCGAGGTGATGGGCGGCATCGTCGACAAGATCGTCGCCGAACGGGTCGAGGGCACCGAGATGAAGGCCGCGATGGAGACCGTTGCCGCCGATTACACCGGCGATCAGGAACGGTTTGTCGGTACCATCCCGCATCTGACGGATTGGGTCTACAACGGCCTGCCGGAAGAGCATCTGACCGCCGAGGCCGGGCAGGCTTTTGCCACCCAGTGCGCGGCACAGTAACCGGGCGGACTCGACTCTTCGCGTGGCAGGGCCAATATAAGACCCCATGAGCCTGCCCCCCGGATTCCTCGATGAACTGCGCACCCGCCTGTCGCTTGTCGACGTGGTCGGCCGCAAGGTCATGTGGGATGCCCGCAAGAGCAATCAGGGCAAGGGCGACATGTGGGCGCCTTGCCCCTTTCACCACGAAAAAAGCGCGTCTTTCCATGTGGATGACCGCAAGGGCTTTTACTATTGCTTTGGCTGCCACGCCAAGGGCGACGCGATTTCCTTTGTTCGCGAGACAGAGAATGTCGGCTTCATGGAGGCGGTGGAAATCCTTGCCGGCGAGGCCGGCCTGCCGATGCCCGCCCGCGACCCGCAGGCTCAGCAGAAGGCCGACCGCCGTACCGTCCTGAGCGAGGTGATGGAACAGGCGGTGCAATTCTTCCGGCTGCAACTGCGCACCGGGGCGGCGGGGGCGGCGCGCGCCTACCTCGACCGGCGCGGACTGGCACCGGCCACCCTCGAACGCTTCGAGATCGGCTTTGCCCCCGACAGCTGGCAGGGCCTCTGGGATCACCTGCGCGCCAAGGATGTGTCGGAAGAGCTGATCCTTGCCGCCGGCCTGGCGCGGCCCAGCCAGAAGGGCGGGCGGCCTTATGACACCTTTCGCGGCCGCATCATCTTTCCGATCCGCGATGCGCGGGGCCGGGCGATTGCCTTTGGTGGCCGGGCGATGGACCCCAACGACAACGCCAAATACCTGAACTCGCCGGAAACCGAGCTCTTCGACAAGAGCCGCAACCTCTACAACATCGGCCCCGCCCGCGAGGCCTGTGGCAAGGGGCTGCCGCTGATTGTCGCCGAAGGCTACATGGATGTGATCGCGCTGGTCGAGGCCGGTTTCGGCGGGGCGGTGGCGCCGCTTGGCACCGCGGTGACCGAAGAGCAGCTGCGGCTGATGTGGCGGATGGCGGACGAGCCGATCATCGCGCTCGACGGGGACACCGCCGGCCTGCGCGCCGCGCATCGGGTGATCGACCTGGCGCTGCCGCTGCTCGAGGCCGGCAAATCGCTGCGGTTCGCGCTGATGCCGGAAGGGCAGGATCCTGACGATCTGCTGCGCGCCAAGGGGGCCAAGGCGGTGCAGGCGCTGCTCGATCAGGCGCTGCCGATGGTGCAGCTGCTGTGGCGACGCGAAACCGAAGGCAAGGTGCTCGACAGCCCCGAGCGCAAGGCGGCGCTGGACAAGGCGTTGCGCGAAAAGATCACCCGGATCACCGATCCTTCGATCCGAAGCCATTACGGCCAAGAAATCAAGGAATTGCGCTGGCAGCTGTTCTCCGCCGGCCGACGCAAGCCGGCACCGGGCCAGAAGCGCCCGCCGTGGAAGCCCGGCCAGAAACGCTGGGCCCCGCCAGAGCCGCCGCGCGCCGGCACCAAGGCGTCGCTTCTGGCTGCCGCCGATGAGGCCGCCTTTACCGCGATGCGCGAGGCGGTAATCCTTGCCGCCGCGATCCGCACTCCGGCGGTGGTGCAGAAATTCGAACATGCCCTGGAGAACCTCGACTGCGCGACCCCCGAACATGCCCGCCTGCGCGATCTGATCCTGCGCCATGCCGAGCGTGGCGCCGAGGCGCTTTGTGAAGAAATCGAACATGCCCTGGGTCATGATGCCCTTGAAAATCTGCTCGCCATGCGCCATGTGGCAATCATCCCGTGCATCCGCAAACCCGGCGATATCGATCTGGCCCGCATGACATTGGCTGAAGAATTCGCAAAACTCACCGCGCATCACGGATTGCAGGCCGAGATCGAAGAGGCCGCCGAAGACCTGGGTCACGTGTCCGACGAAGCGGTGACATGGCGGTTGGGGCAGGCGGCCGAGGCGCGCAACCGCGCCGCGTCGGGCTCGCAGGAAGACAACACGGAATATGACACCGGACCCAATGGCGCGCGAATCAATCGGGACGAACGCAACAGACTGAACGCCCTTCTCGACCAGATCGCGCATGCCAAACCGCGCAAATGATGCGGTTTGGAGAGGAAATTGTAGATAATTCGGCGTAGAACGCTGCACGAATCGCTCAGATTCGTTAATGATTCGGATAAGCGAATCACCCGCGCCGCAAACAGGAGCCCCCGCATGGCCGCCAAAGACACCGACGATCAGAAGACCGACGCCCCAGAAGACGTGTCCCTCGACATGAGCCAGGCGGCGGTCAAGAAGATGATCGGCGAAGCGCGCGAGCGTGGATATATCACCTACGACCAGCTGAATTCGGTGCTGCCGCCCGATCAGGTCTCGTCCGACCAGATCGAGGACGTGATGTCGATGCTGTCGGAGATGGGCATCCAGGTCACCGAAGAAGACGAAGACGCCGAGGAAGACGACAACAAGGGCGCGACCGATCTGGTCGAGACCAAGAAGCCGGGCGAGGTTGCGCTCTCTTCCGGCGGCACCGAAAAGCTGGACCGGACCGATGACCCGGTGCGCATGTACCTGCGCGAAATGGGTTCGGTCGAACTGCTCTCGCGCGAGGGTGAGATCGCGATTGCCAAGCGCATCGAGGCCGGCCGCAAGACTATGATCGCCGGGCTCTGCGAAAGCCCGCTGACTTTCCAGGCGATCACCATCTGGCGCGACGAACTTCTCTCGGAAGACATTCTGCTGCGCGACGTGATCGATCTCGAAACCACCTTCTCGGGCCAGCTCGACGAAGAGGGCGGGGTCGAGGAGCCGGTGGTCGAGGCCGCCAATGTCGCGACCGCGCCGAAAAAGGACACCGGCCCCGAGCTCGACGCTGACGGCAATCCGATTGCCAAGGACGACGACGAGGACGAGGACGAGCAGGCCAACATGTCGCTGGCCGCGATGGAAACCGCGCTCAAGCCGCAGGTTCTCGAAACGCTCGACCGCATCGCCGAGGATTATGCCCGCCTGTCGGAAATGCAGGACAGCCGGATTTCCGCCACGCTGAACGAAGATGGCACGTTCTCGGCGGATGAAGAGGCGATCTATCAGCAGCTTCGGTCCGAGATCGTCGAACTGGTCAACGAGCTGCACCTGCACAACAACCGAATCGAGGCGCTGATCGACCAGCTCTACGGCATCAACCGCCGGATCATGTCGATCGACAGCTCGATCGTGAAACTGGCCGACCAGGCGCGCATCAACCGGCGCGAATTCGTCGAGGCCTATCGCGGCTACGAGCTCGATCCCTCCTGGCTCGAGCGGATGGCCGAAAAGCCCGGTCGCGGCTGGCAGATGTTCATCGAACGCTCGGCCGACAAGGTCGAGGAATACCGCACCGAAATGGCGCAGGTCGGCCAATATGTCGGTCTCGACATTCCCGAATTCCGCCGCATCGTCGGCCAGGTGCAGAAGGGCGAGAAAGAGGCCCGCCAGGCCAAGAAGGAAATGGTCGAGGCGAACCTGCGTCTGGTGATCTCGATTGCCAAGAAGTACACCAACCGCGGGCTGCAATTCCTTGATCTCATTCAGGAAGGCAACATCGGCCTGATGAAGGCCGTCGACAAGTTCGAATACCGCCGCGGCTACAAGTTCTCGACCTACGCCACCTGGTGGATCCGTCAGGCGATCACCCGGTCGATCGCCGATCAGGCGCGCACCATCCGTATCCCGGTGCACATGATCGAGACGATCAACAAGCTGGTGCGCACCGGCCGCCAGATGCTGCACGAGATCGGCCGCGAACCGACGCCCGAGGAACTGGCCGAGAAGCTGCAAATGCCGCTCGAAAAGGTCCGCAAGGTGATGAAGATCGCCAAGGAGCCGATCTCGCTGGAGACCCCCATCGGCGACGAGGAAGACAGCCAGCTTGGCGACTTCATCGAGGACAAGAACGCCGTCCTGCCGCTCGACAGCGCCATTCAGGAGAACCTGAAGGAAACCACCACCCGCG
Source organism: Marinovum sp. PR37 (assembly GCF_028807375.1). NCBI lineage: Bacteria > Pseudomonadati > Pseudomonadota > Alphaproteobacteria > Rhodobacterales > Roseobacteraceae > Marinovum > Marinovum sp. PR37. The sequence goes on from NZ_JARAML010000027.1 coordinate 53,914, forward strand.
TGCTGTCGTCGCTGACGCCGCGCGAGGAACGGGTGCTGCGGATGCGATTTGGCATCGGCATGAACACCGACCACACGCTGGAAGAGGTCGGCCAGCAGTTCTCGGTCACCCGCGAACGGATCCGTCAGATCGAAGCGAAAGCGCTGCGCAAGCTCAAGCACCCGAGCCGGTCGCGCAAGTTGCGTTCGTTCCTCGATCAGTAACCCCCGCGGGCTGCACGGTTCCGCCGTGCGCCCCGTTTCCCCGGTGCAAATCCACCGCGCACCGCAAGCCCCGTAGGGTGCGCAGTTCCTGCGCACCGTCTCGGCCCGCACAAGAGGAGCGCAGCTTATGTCCCTATTCAAGAAACTCTTTGGCGGCGGCAGCGGCGCGGGCGCGGCCAAATCCGACCCCGAGCCCGAAGATTACAACGGCTTTCTGATCTATCCGCAGCCGGACAAGCAATCCGGCGGCTACCGCATCGGTGCCCGGATCGAAAAGGAAATCGGCGGCGAATTGCGCCGTCATGACCTGATCCGCGCCGACATTGTTTCCGACCCGGAAGAGGCCGAGCGGATGTCGCTGCTCAAGGCCCGGCAGGTGATCGACGAACAGGGCGACCGGCTCTTCGGCTGAGCAGGGGCCAATATCGCGTCCTCATGACCATTGACCGGGCGGCAGGTTCCGGGCCAGGCTGAGACCTGCCGTGCCCGGAGGTCGCCTGATGTTCAGATCCCTTGCCCTTGCTGCCATCTGCCTGCCTATGGGCGCCGCGGCCGCCTGTTACGGCGATGCCGGCACGCCGTTGTTTCACTGCACGGTCGAGGGCGGCAAGACCGAGATCCGGGTCTGCCTGCAGGACAGCGCGGCCTATTATGCCTATGGCCCGCCGGGGCGGGCGCCGGATATCGTCTTTTCGCGCCATGTACAGGATATCCACATGACGCCCTGGCCCGGGATCAGCCGGACCTATTGGGAAGAGCTGGCCTTTGCCAACGGCGCTTTCGAATACCGCATTCATCACAGCTTCGACCGCAATGGCGAGCTGCCGCAGGACGGGACGCTCACGGTCACCCGCAACGGTTTGCAGATCGCCGAGCTGACATGTGCCGCCGATACGATATCAACCGCCGATTTCTCGCCGCTGTTCGACGCCAAGGAGGAAAGCGGCCAGTGCTGGAACTTCGACAGCCGAAGCTGGGGCCGCTGCCCCTAATCGGCATGTGTCCGGCCCAGCACCGCGCGACCGATGATCCGGTCGAGCGAGAGCGCGCCGCCGCCCTTGATCACCAGCACCAGCAACAGGAACATCCAGAGCGCCCGCTGATCGAGGATCGCCGCATCGGGCACCCGGTCGAACCATGTGCCGAAGGTCTCGGGGTGGTTGATGCCGCCATGGCCATAGAGGTCCGTCAGGCTCTGCACCGCGACAAAGCCGATCATGCCGAGCGCCGCCAGCCGGGTGGCCAGCCCCAGCAGGATCATCAGCGGCAGCAGGAATTCGGCCCACATGCCGGCGACCACCACCAGCCAGTGAAAGGCGCCGAGCTGGCTGACGTCATATGTCACCGCCTCCATGACCTTGGGAAAGATCTGCGCATAGGCGCCGGTCGAGGGTTGGAACAGGCCGAGAAACCCGTCCCCCACCTTGGTCAGTGCCGAGTTCCAGAAATAGACCAGCAGAACCGCGGCAAAGACAAGCCGCGCCAGCAGCGGCAAGAGGCTGTCAAACGCGCGCTCTATAGCGTCGGAGATCATGTCATGGAGGTTTATGAGCGCGGTCATGGCGTGCCTTTCTTCAAGTCTGTCAATGCGTTGCCCGAGAGAAGCAGGCTCAGGACCGCGCCCAGATCAAACTCCGGGGTCTGGTCAAGCGCGGCTTCATAGGCCTGGCCCAGGGTGTTGTCGGCGCGCAGCGCGGCAAGGAACGTGGCGCCGCCGTCGGGCAGGGCATGGGGCACCGGGTCGAACTCGGGCCGCAGGATCAGCGCGTCTTCGGCCACCGGGGCGGGTTTGGGGCTGTCGGGCACCATGTTGAACCGCCAGATCGAGACCACCGGGAAACGCGAACGCAGCAACCGCACGGTGGGGGCCAATTGCAATCGCAGTGCCATCAGCGCCTCGGGATCGAGCGCCAGCGCCTCGGCGGCCAGCGGCGCGGCATCGGCGGCGTGATAGCTCTCTCGCAAGGCGAACTCCAATCGCGCCACATCGCCCAGATAGGGATATTTCGCCAGCGGTTCGAAACCGTCGAGAAAGCCGCCGAAGCCGGAGCCGTAATACATCATGCGGGGCGAGCGGGGCGGTTCGGCGCGCAGGTAACGTGCGGCGACAGCCTTGAAATTGGCCTCGCCCAGGAGCTTGGCCACCGCCGGAAAGCCGGTCGCCAGAGCCTCGCCCAGCGAGGTGGCGATATTGTTGCGATAGACGTCATAGCGGCGCCCGGCGGGCCGCCCGGAGCCATCGACCAGCCCCTGCGGCAATGGCGTGGCGCCATCGAGCAGGGCCTGCCGGAACGCGCCCTCGGTGGTCATGCGGGCACCTGTGCCAGCGCGTCGGCGGCGCGCTGTGCCTCGTCGCGCAGCACCGGCCAGTCGGGTACGTCATTGTCCCATTCCACCAGCAGCGGCCGCGGCCCCGACCGGGCCAGGGTATGGTCGAGCAGCGCCCAGACCGGATCGACGACCGCGCGGCCATGGCTGTCGATCAAGAGCGGCGCGCCGTGGTCGTCTTCATCCTCGTCATGGCCACCAAGGTGAATTTCGCCGACGCGGGCCAGCGGAAAGGCATCGATATAGCCCTGCGGCGAAAACCCGAGGTTGGTGGCCGAGACAAAGACGTTGTTCACATCGAGCAAAAGGCCGCAGCCGGTGCGCCGGGCGACCTCGTCCAGAAAGGCGGGTTCCTCCCATGTGCTTTCGGTGAAGGCGAGATAGGAAGAGGGGTTTTCCAGCAACATCTGCCGACCGAGGCTGTCCTGCACCTGATCGATATGGGCGCAGATACGGGCCAGCGTGGCCTTGGTGAAGGGCAGCGGCAGCAGGTCGTTGAGGAAATGGCTGTCATGGGTGGACCAGGCCAGATGTTCGGAAAAGCTGGCCGGTTGCAGCCAGTCGCACAGTCGTTTCAACCGCGCCAGGTGATCGCGGTCCAACGGGCCTTCACCGCCGATCGACAGGCCCACGCCATGCACCGAAATGGCAAAGCGTTCGCTCAGGGCGCGGAGCTGGGCCAGCGGCCGGCCGCCATCACCCATGTAGTTCTCGGCATGGATTTCCAGCCAGTCCACTGGCGCGGCATCGGCAAGGATCGCGCTATAGTGCTGCGGCTTGTAGCCCACGCCGGGGGCGGCGGGCAGAGCATCGAAGTGACGGCTGGCGTCGGGCATGGGCATGTCCCTTCAAACGGGGGGTGGGCAATTCTGCCCACCCCCATCATAGCATGGAATGGTGACAGATCAGCCTTGCGGCAGATCGCGCTCGAGCGCCTCGAGCGAGCCCATGCGCGCCGAGCCATCGGCCATCGCCGGAAGCTCGATCTCGGTGCAGGTGCCGGCATCGACCAGCGTCCAGGCGTTGCCCTGGTAGTCATTGACCGAGGTGCCGGCGCAGGTGGTGCCGGGGCCTGCGGCACAGTCGTTTTGACCGGCCAGCGAAACGCCGAAGCATTTTTCTTTTTCCTGCGCGGTGGCGGTGGTGGTTTGCGCGGCCAGAGCGGCTGCAACTGCACCTGCGACGGCAACGGTTTTCACGAATTTCGACATTGATACATCCCTTTTGGTCTTTGGTTCCAAGTATTTGGTCCAATGCCACCCCTGCGGCGGCTGACCCAAGACTAAGGCCATGCCCGGCCCGCGATCACTTCACAGGCCCGTGGATCACGGATGCGTAATCACCTGTCAGACGGGCGTGATGCCGCATCTGCGCAATCATGGAAAAAATCGTTTGAAAACAGTCGGGGCGCCACATGAATTGTGACGCCCCGCAAGGGTCCAGCGCTGGAATGTTACAAATGCGCCGCTCTCCACGCAGAAGACCTGGCCGCTGATCACGGCGCAGTTGCCGGATGTTACAAACCCTGTGCCGCCTTATGCCGCGCCTTCGCCGCCGAGGTCGGGCGGCAGCGCATCCTTGGCCAGCGCCGCGATCATCTCGTCGACCGATTTCACCTCGGTGCGTTTCTCGCCAAGCCGGCGCACGGTGACCGTCCGCTCCTCGACCTCGCGCGCGCCGACGGCCAGGATCACCGGCACTTTGCCCAGCGAATGCTCGCGGACCTTGTAGTTGATCTTCTCGTTGCGGATGTCGGCCTCGGCGCGCACGCCTTTGGCCTGCAAGTCCGCCACCACCTCGTTCACGTAGTCATCGGCGTCCGAGATGATCGAGGCGACCACCACCTGCCGCGGTGCCAGCCAGAACGGCAGCTTGCCTTCCCAGTTCTCGATCAGGATACCGATGAAGCGCTCGAAGGAGCCGAGGCAGGCGCGGTGCAGCATATAGGGCCGGTGCTTGTCGCCATCGGCGGCGATATAGCTGGCGCCGAGCCGCTCCGGCAGGTTGGGATCGACCTGGAAGGTGCCGCATTGCCAGACCCGGCCGATCGCGTCGGTCAGGTAGAAGTCGAGCTTCGGCCCATAGAAGGCGCCGTCGCCCGGCTCGAGCGTGTAGTCGCGGCCCACCGCCTTGATCGCGTTCTCCAGCGCGCCCTCGACGTAATCCCAGCTCTCGTCGCTGCCGACGCGTTTCTCGGGCCGGGTGGCGAACTTGATCTCGAACTCGGGGAAACCCAGCTCTTCGTAGACATTGGCGAGGAAGTCGATGAACTTGGCGCATTCCTCCTGAATCTGCTCCTCGGTGCAGAAGATATGCGCGTCATCCTGGGTAAAGCCGCGCACCCGCATGATGCCATGCAGCGCGCCCGAGGGCTCGAACCGCGCGCAGGAACCGAATTCGGCCAGTCGCAGCGGCAGGTCGCGATAGGACTTGAGCCCCTGGTTGAACACCTGCACGTGACAGGGGCAGTTCATCGGCTTCAGCGCGTTGATCCGGGTCTGGCCCTTGTCCTTGACCGCCGCATCATCGGTCTCGCCGTCGCGGCTCTCGTCCACCTCGACCACGAACATGTGGTGCTGGTACTTGTCCCAGTGCCCCGAGGCTTCCCAGAGCTTGCGGTCGACCACCTGCGGCGTGTTGATCTCGCGGTAGCCGCCGACGCGCTGCTTGCGGCGCATGTAGTCCTGCAACTGGGTATAGATGGCCCAGCCGTCGGGATGCCAGAACACCTGGCCCGGCGCTTCCTCCTGCATGTGGAACAGGTCCATCTCGCGGCCCAGCTTGCGGTGATCGCGCTTTTCCGCCTCTTCGAGGAAGTTGAGGTATTTGCGCAGGTCTTCCTTGTTCTGGAAACCGACGCCATAGATCCGCTGCAACATTTGCCGGTTGCTATCGCCGCGCCAATAGGCCCCGGCCACGCTCATCAGCTTGAAGCCGTCCGCCGGCACCTGGCCGGTGTGTTGCAAATGCGGGCCACGGCAGAGGTCTTGCCAATCGCCGTGCCAGTACATGCGCAGCGGCTCGTCGCCGGGAATGGCCTCGATCAGCTCGACCTTGTAAGGCTCGCCGTTGTCCTCGTAATGCTTGACCGCGCGCGCCCGCTCCCAGACCTCGGTGCGGACCGGATCGCGGCTGTTGATGATCTCGCGCATCTTCTTTTCGATCTCGCCGAGGTCTTCGGGGGTGAACGGCTCTTGCCGGTCGAAGTCGTAATACCAGCCGTTCTCGATCACCGGGCCGATGGTGACCTTCACGTCGGGCCAGATTTCCTGCACCGCGCGGGCCATGATATGCGCCAGGTCGTGGCGGATCAGCTCGAGCGCCGGGGCGGCGTCTTTCATGGTGTTGATCGCGATCTGCGCATCGCTTTCGATGGGCCACTGCAAATCCCAATGCTTGCCGTCGACACTGGCCGAAATGGCCTTCTTGGCGAGCGATTTGGAAATGTCGGCAGCCACATCCGCAGGGGTCACGCCAGCCTCGAAGCTGCGTGCATTGCCATCGGGGAAAGTCAGGGAGATTTGAGCCATATCGGCCTCCTCGTCGGTTTGGCGCCTACAAAACGCCCGGTTGCGGGTATGTGGTCAGCGCGATGTGACCTCTGAGCCGGCGCATGTCAAGCGCCAAGCCCGATCCATCGATGGAACGGCGACCGGAATTTGACCGGGCCGGGCCGGGCGCTAGAACCTTGCGGGCAGAGTCCCAGCGTGGAGCCAGGCCCATATCCGAGCACCTTTTTCACCGCATCTCCGGCGAGACCACCGACAACCGCGAAGCCCGCAACGGGCTGCGCCATGTGGTGGCGCTGACCGCCAGCAAGCTGTCGGACGGGTTGATCGACCCCAAGTTGATCCTGTCCTGGCTGCTCACCTCACTGGGCGCGCCGGCCCTTCTGGTCGGGCTTCTGGTGCCGATCCGCGAGGCCGGGGCGCTCCTGCCGCAAATCCTGTTGTCGGGCTGGTTGCGCCGGCTGCGCTATCGCAAACGCTTTTGGGCTGTCGGCGCCATGGGGCAGGGGGCATCGGCGGCGCTGATCGTGCTGGCGGCGCTGAGCCTCACCGGCTGGGCCGCCGGGCTGGCGATCTGCGCCGCGCTGGCGGCGCTGGCGGTGTCACGGGCGGCCTGTTCGGTGAGCTACAAGGATGTGCTGGGCAAGACAGTCGCCAAATCCCGCCGCGGCGCGGTCACCGGCGCGGCCGGCAGCATCTCGGCCGCCGGGGTGATCCTGCTGGGCGTGCTGCTGCTCACCGGCGTGCTGCGCAGCGAAACTGCGGTATTGATGGCCATCGCGCTGGCGGCCGGCCTCTGGCTGGCGGCGGCGGCGCTGATGCTGCGGCTCGAGGAAGCGCCGAGCGACCCCGACGGCGCCGCGCGGCCGGAGCTCGCGCCGCTGTGGCAGGACCGGCAATTGCAGCTCTTCATCCTGGTGCGCGGCCTTCTGGTGCCCACCGCGCTGGCGCCGCCCTATTTCGTGCTGCTCGCCGCCCGCCAAGGCAATCTCGAGCTCAGGGGGCTGGGCGTCCTGGTGCTGGTCTCGGCGCTGGCCTCCTTCGTCAGCTCTTATGTCTGGGGCCGGCTGGCCGATTGGTCGAGCCGCCGGGTGCTGATGCTGACCGGCCTGCTGGGCGCGGCGGCGATGCTGGCGGCGGTGCTGGCGGTCTGGCTGGGGCTGGGCGACACCCCCTGGGCCCTGCCGCTGGCCCTGTTTGCGCTGATGCTGGCCTATCACGGCGTGCGGCAGGGCCGGTCGATCTACCTTGTCGACATGTCCCCGCCGGAAAGCCGCGCCACCTATGCGGCGCTGGCCAACACTGCCATCGGCACCTTGCTGCTGGTGGCTGGTGCGATCGGCGGGCTGGCGGCGCTGATCGGCCCCTCGGTCTCGCTGATCGGCTTTGCCGCGCTCTGCGTCGCGGCCAGCATTGCCGCGCTCTGGCTGAAAGAGGTGGAGGAATAGGGCGTTGCCCTCCGATCGTCGCACAGTCAATATCGCCCCGACACGACCAAACCGGAGCCCCGCATGACCGCGCCTGAGACCCTGACCACGACCCAAGGCCGCCAGATCGCCTATCACAAGACCGAGGGCGACGGGCCCTGCGTGGTCTTTCTCGGCGGTTTCAAATCCGACATGGCCGGCACCAAGGCGGTCTGGCTCGAGGACTGGTGCCGCGACCGGGGCCGGGCCTACCTGCGGTTTGACTATTCCGGCCATGGCGTCAGCTCGGGCAGGTTTGACGAGGGTTGCATCGGCGATTGGGCCGAGGATACCGAAGCAGTGATCCGCGCCACCTGCGAGGGGCCGCTGGTGCTGGTCGGCTCGTCGATGGGGGGCTGGATTTCGCTGCTGATGTCGCAGCGCCTCGATACCGTCGCGGGCCTTGTCACCATCGCCGCCGCGCCGGATTTCACCGAAGACGGCTATTGGGCCAGCTTCACCGAAGCGCAGCGCGCGCAGGTGATGGAGCAGGGTTATTATGATGCGCCGTCGGACTACGGCGCGCCCTATCGGATCACCCGCCGGCTGATCGAGGATGGGCGCAACCATCTGGTCCTGCGGACGCCGCTGGCGCTGCCCTTTCCGGTGCGCTGCGTGCAGGGCACCGAGGACAAGGCCGTCAGCCGCGCGACCGCGCTGCGCCTGCTCGATCATGCCGACAGCCCCGACATGGCCCTGACCCTGCTGAAAGGCGCCGATCACAGCTTTTCCGCGCCCGATTGCCTGCCGCTGATCGCGCGGGCGATCGAAGAGGTGAGCTGAGGCCTCAGACGCCGATTTCCGGCCCGAGGCACATCATCGGCTCGTCATTTTGCCGCGCCTCGTACAACTCGGTGCTTTCCGGGTCATCCTCGAACCGTGCCACCAGGCCGTCTGCGCCGCGGCGAAACGACCAACATTGGGGGTCGGGCGAATCCTCGTAGACAAAGCAGATCATGCCGCGGCTGTCCTCGTACCATTCGCCCTCGCGGCAGCGGCCATCGAGGAAAGACCAGCGCACCTGCCGGTTCTCCATGTATTCCTCGACCCCGTAATCGCGGCCGTTGGAGCGGAAATAGAGCGTTTTGCCGGTGGTATAGGCCTCGAACTCCGACGCCGACATCTGCGCGACGGCCGGTGTGGCAAGAGCAAGGGCAACGGCGATCAGCGCATGTCTCATCATGCGGCCAATCTGACAGGAGCGCGCGGCGCGGGGCAAGTCACAAATCTGCGGGGCGGCTGCGCCAGCGTTCGGCCAGAGGATCCATGATCTGCCGCCATTTCGCCGGCCAGAGCGCGATCAGCGCCATCACCGGCAGCGAATGCGGCAGGGTGGGCATCCGCGTCTCGTCGAGCCGCAACCCGGGGTAGGCCACGCCGGGGCGGCTGTGGTGATCGGAATGGCGCGGCGCGTTCAGCATCAGCGCCGAGGAACACCAATGCGGCGTGTTCCAGCTGTGGCGCGGGCCGCAGGGTTCGGGTTTGCCATCGGCGCCGCGGCTGCGGGGCAGGCCGTAGTGCTGGACGTAATCGGTGATCATCAGCTGGCTCTGCACATAGGCCCCGAGGGCCAGATGCGCCAGCACACCGGCCAGGCCGGCCAGACCGGCCGACACCGCCAGCGCGACCAGGCTGATCCCGGCATAGATCGCGAAAGGATGCGGCCCGGACTTGCCGGCGCGGGCGCGACGGGCGGTTTCGGCCGCCTTGCCGGCGCGATATTCGCCTCGCCAGACCCGCCAGATATAGTGGTAGAAGCTTTCCCGTCCGCGTGGCGAATTGGGGTCTTTCGCCGTGCCCACATGCACATGATGCACCAGCGGATGGGCCGAGGCATGATGGCCGTAGAGCACCGAGGCATAAACCGCAACGCCAAGCCGCCGCAGCCGCCGGTCGGCGCGATGGATCAGCTCATGGGCGTTCGAATTGCCGACCTGCCCGAGAAACAACCCGAAGGCCAGGTAGGCCGCGGCCCGTTCCGGCCCCGTGGCGCCCGTCTGGCCCGCCACCACCAGAACGGCCAGCGCCAGCAGCGGAAAATGGATCAGCCCCAGCGCCGCCGAAAGCGCGGTGCCGGCCGGAAAGGCGGTGCCGGGATCGCCCGGCGCCGCCAGCCCCCGCAGCCGGTCGAGCGCAAAGACCAGCAGCGTCAGATAGGCCAGCGCCAGCCAGATCCAGACACCGCCCCAGCCAGCCGCCGCCAGAAGCAGCAGGACAGGGGCAAGAGTGGTGGCGGCAAAGCGGGTCACGGTCGAAATCCTAGTCGTGTCTGACGTCCATATAGGAAGATTTGGTTTCCGATAGGACAATTCATGAAATTATCAGGGCAGCCGGCAACGCGAAAGACAGGCGAGACGTCGCATTTGGCCTCGCAAGGGGCTGTCGGGCTTTCTAAAGTCGCCGCAAGTCAGGGAAGGAAGCAATATGGCACTCGACGATCGCAAGGGCGTCTGGAAATCCGGCCGCGGCAAGGGGCGGCGCACGCCCAAGGGCCGGCAATTCGACGATCAGGCCTTGGCCGAGGTGCAGGCGCTGCTGGGCGACAGGCCGCGCCGCCGCGATCTCCTGATCGAGTTCCTGCATCTGATCCAGGACGCCCATGGCCATCTCTCGGCGGCGCATCTGCGCGCGCTCTGCGAAGAGATGAAGCTGCCGATGGCCGAGGTCTGGGAAGTGGCGACCTTCTATGCCCATTTCGACCCGCTGCGCGAAGACGACACGCCGCCGCCGGCGCTGACCATCCGGGTCTGCGATTCGCTCTCCTGCGAGTTGGCCGGGGCCGAGGCGCTGCGCACCGCGCTGGAAGAGGGGCTCGACCCCGGAGAAGTCCGCGTGCTGCGAGCGCCCTGCATGGGCCGCTGCGACACCGCGCCGGTGCTGGAGCTGGGGCACAGCCATATCGATCATGCCGATGTCGACAAGGTTCAGGCTGCGATCGCAGCCGACGACACCCATGCGCATATCCCCGGATATCAGGCGCTTGCCGCCTATCGTGAAGGTGGCGGATACAATGCGCTTGCCGAATTGCGCACCTCGGGCGACTGGGAAGAGGTGCAGGAAAAGATCCTGGCCTCCGGCCTGCGCGGGTTGGGCGGCGCCGGGTTCCCCTCGGGCAAGAAATGGGGGTTCGTACGTGGCAATCCCGGCCCCCGCTACCTCGCCGTCAACGGCGACGAGGGTGAGCCCGGCACCTTCAAGGACCGCTATTATCTCGAGCGGGAACCGCATGTTTTCCTTGAGGGAATGCTGATCGCCGCCTGGGCTGTCGAAGCCGAGACCTGTTTCATTTACATGCGCGACGAATATCCGGCGGTGCTGGAGATCCTGCGCCGCGAGATCGCCGCGCTGGAAGCGGCCGGCATCGTGCGCCCTGGCTATATCGATCTGCGGCGCGGTGCCGGGGCCTATATCTGCGGCGAGGAAAGCGCGATGATCGAAAGCATCGAGGGCAAACGCGGCTTGCCGCGCCACCGGCCGCCTTATGTGGCCCAGGTCGGCGTGTTTGACCGGCCGACGCTGGTGCATAACGTCGAAACCCTGCACTGGGTCGCGCGGGTCTGTCGCGAAGGGCCCGAGATCCTCTCGGGTGTCGAATTGAACGGCCGCAAGGGGCTGCGCTCCTATTCGGTGTCTGGCCGGGTGAAGCGGCCCGGCGTGCATCTGCTGCCGGCGGGCTCGACCATCACCGATATCATCGAGGCGGCGGGCGGCATGCTCGACGGCCACAGCTTCAAGGCCTATCAGCCCGGCGGACCGTCCTCTGGCCTGTTGCCGGCCTCGATGGATGACATTCCGCTGGATTTCGACACCTTGCAGCCGCATGGCAGCTTTATCGGCTCGGCGGCGGTGGTGGTGCTTTCGGATCACGACAGCGCGCGGGCGGCCGCGCTCAACATGCTGCGCTTTTTCGAGGATGAGAGCTGCGGACAATGCACCCCCTGCCGGGTCGGCTGTGAAAAGGCGGTCAAGCTGATGCAGGCGGAGAGCTGGGATCAGGGGCTCTTGGAAGAGGTCAGCCAGGCGATGGCCGATGCCTCGATCTGCGGACTGGGGCAGGCGGCGCCCAATCCGATCCGGCTGGTGATGAAACATTTCCCCGACGAGATCTGAGGCCCGGGCGAGCCCTCGCAGGCTCAGTAATTCTTGTAGACCGCGCAGGAGCAGCCGCGCCTGCGGGCGTCGCGGCAGATCTCTTCCGCAGAGTCACGATCCATCCGGCTGACCCGCGCCATCCAGTAGCCGGGCCGGCCGCGCACGCGGTTTTCCACAAAGACCAGATCGGGGCTGCGGCCCACCACCTCGCGACAGACCCGGGTGACCCGATCGAAATTGGCGCGGGCGCGTTCCCGGCTGTTGCCAAAGGCCAGCTGCGCGCCCCATTTTCCCAGCTTCGGGGTCGGGCGCAGCCTTGGCCGCAGGCTGGGCAGCGCCGCAGCGGTCAGCGCCGGATCGACCGAGCCGGCCTCGGGCAGGGGCGGAAGCTCGGGCAGCGGCTCGCCCCGGCGTCCGGCGATCAGTTCGTGGCAGGCGGTGGCGAAATCGGCTTCGGGCGCCAGTCGGAACTCGGGCCATTCCTGCGGGTTGTTTCGCCAGTACTCCGGGGTTTCTCCGGTGGTGAGAATGACGAAATCGACATGCGCCGGCACAATGCCTTCGCCCGCCAGGTAACGCTCGACCAGAGCGGCGCCGCCGGACAGCGCCAGGGCGGCGAGGCCGGGATTGCCAAAACGCTCCTGAAGCCCGGCAAGCTGACCGGCGGTGGCGGGGATGGCCAGGCCGGCGGTCATCTCGCCGCGTTCCCAGAGCACCCGGGCGAGGAAGGCGGGGGCCAGCCCCACGGCGCCGGCCACCTCGGCGATACGGGCGCAGGCCGCGGCACCCTTGGGCGCCGCAGACGCGGGCGGAGGCAGGAGGATCAGAAGACAACACAACAGGATCGCGGGCCGCATGAGGCCAATGTGTGGCGGCGGTGATTCAAGTCAACCAGACCTTTCGCTGCTGACATGAAAGTTATAGGTGAAACACAAAGGAGAACTCTGCCATGTCGTTTTTCGGAAAGCTCAAGGACCGGCTGTTCAAGTCTTCGTCGAAGCTGGACGAGGGGCTTGAGGCAATTGTCGAGGATGGCGGCGAAATCGCGGCGCCCGACCCGGATGTGACGCCGGGCCCGGAGACCCCGCCCGAGCCCGCGCCGGAGATCCAGCCGGAGCCCGATCCCGTGCCGGACCCCGAGCCTGAAACCGTACCGGACCCCGAACCGGAAACCGTGCCGGAGCCGGAGCCCGAGACCGTGCCGGAGCCGGAAACCGAGCCGGAGCCCGAGACAGAGCCGGTGCCACGGCCCGATCCGGTGCCGCATCCGCGGCCGGATGTGACCCCGCCGCCGGCGCCCACCGAGGTGCCGCAACCCGACCGGCCGGCCGGTGTGCCCGGCCCGGCCGGAACCCCGCAGGAGATGCCCGGCACCACCGCGCCGGTCGAGATGCCGATGCCCGAGACCCCCGCCGAGGTGCCGACCCGCACCCCGGGCCTGATCGGCCGGTTGCTGGGGCGGGGCGGGCAGCAGGAGGTGCTGCGCCGCACCCTGGACGACGACATGCTCGAGCAGCTCGAAGAGCTGCTGATCGCCTCGGACATGGGTGTCGACACCGCGCTGCGCGTTACCGCCAACATGGCCGAGGGGCGCTACGGCAAGAAGCTGTCGGTCGGCGAGATCAAGCATTTGCTGTCGGGCGAGATTGCCCGCGTGATGGAGCCGGTGGCGAAACCGCTGCCGCTTTACGCCAAGAAACCGCAGGTGGTGCTGGTGGTCGGGGTCAACGGCTCGGGCAAGACCACGACGATCGGCAAGCTCGCCAGCCAGTTCCGCGCCGCCGGCAAGCAGGTGGTGATCGCCGCGGGCGATACCTTCCGTGCCGCCGCGGTCGAGCAGTTGCAGGTCTGGGGCGAACGGGCTGGGGTGCCGGTGCTGACCGCACCCGAGGGCTCGGACCCGGCCAGCCTGGCCTTCGACGCGATGGAAAAGGCGGCGCGGGATGGCGCCGACCTCCTGATGATCGACACCGCCGGGCGCTTGCAGAACCGCAAGGATCTGATGGAGGAATTGTCCAAGATCGTGCGGGTGATCCGCAAGAAAGACCCCGACGCGCCACACAACACGTTGCTGGTGCTGGATGCGACCACCGGGCAGAACGCGCTGTCCCAGGTCAAGACCTTCCAGGAGTTGGCCAATGTCACCGGCCTGGTGATGACCAAGCTCGACGGCACCGCCAAGGGCGGTGTCCTCGTGGCGCTGGCCGACAAGTTCGGCCTGCCGATCCACGCCATCGGTGTGGGCGAAAAGATCGACGATCTGGCCCCCTTCGATCCCGAGGAGTTCGCCGCCGCGCTCACCGGGCTCGACAGGTGAGGCCTTGTCTAATGAGTGCCCCAGAGGCGCTCGAGCTGTCTCAGCAAAAAGATCACCGACACCACGATCCCCGTGGCCAGGGCCGCCAGCGGCATCTGCCCGGCGCCGCAGCCCAGGCCCACCGCCCCCGCCAGCCAGAGCGAGGCGCCGGTGGTGACGTTCTTGACCTGGCCCTTGGCGGTAAAGATCAGCCCGGCGGCAAGAAAGGCCACCCCGGCGGTGACCGCCTCGATCATCCGCAGCGGATCCTGGCGCTGCTGGTCGTCCTGGCCGAAATCAAGCTGGCTGATCTCGAGCCCGAGAATGACAAACAGGCAGGCGGCGACGCAGACCAGGATATGGGTGCGCAGCCCGGCCGGCTTGTGGCGCCATTCGCGTTCGATGCCGATCAGCCCGCCCAGCACGACGGCCGTCAGCAGGCGCGCCATGGCCGCCCCGACCGGTACCACCGAAAAGGTGTTCTGGAATTCCGCCAGGGCGTCCTGCCACATGAAAGTCGTCCCCTTGTCGTTGCGGGACGAACGCGCAGGACGGCGACCGGTTCCCCAAGACGCCCGCCACGGCCTTTGGGGCCCGCCGCGATCACCCCTGCGTGACTTCCCGTTTCCCTGGCCGCGTGTGCGCCTAGATGCCGGGTTCAGCCGCCCGCCGGCGGCGCTGGTCAACACGTACAGGAGTTCTCATGCATAGCGCGCTTTCGTCCGCCGATCCGTTTCCCGTCACCGAAATCCCGCGGCTTGGCGGCGGCACGATCACCCTCGGCCGCCCGGAGACCGCCGATTGGCAGCTGGTCCTCATCTATCGCGGGCTGCATTGCCCGATCTGCAAGCAATATCTCACCGATCTCGAACCCCGGCTCTCGGAGTTCGCCGAGCTTGGCATCGAGGTGGTTGCGGTCTCGGCCGACCCCGAGGCCAAGGCGCGCAAGTTCCGCGCCGATCAGGGGCTGAGCGTGCCGATCGGTTGTGATCTGTCGATCGAGCAGATGAAGACCCTGGGACTCTATATCTCGGACCCGCGCTCGCCCGAGGAAACCGACCGGCCATTTTCCGAACCGGGGTTGTTCCTGATCAACCCGCAGGGCAATTTGCACATGGTCGACATATCGAACGCGCCGTTCCTGCGGCCCGACCTCGAGAAACTGCCGTCCCGCATCAAGTTCGTTCTGGAGAAAGACTATCCGATTCGCGGCACTCATTCCGGCTGACCCCGCGTGAGCGAGTGGCTGATCTCGCTCGAGGGCACCGAGGCCGGGCATCGGCTGGCGCTGATCCTGGCGGTGAATGCGGCCTTTCTGCACGCGGTCTTTGGCGCGTTGCAGAAAGGCCGCCACGACCCCTGGCTGAGCCGCGGGGCAATCGACGGTGCCTATGGGCTGATGGCGGCGCCCTTCGCGCTTTTTGTCGTGCCCTGGCCAGAGCCGCACATGTGGCCGATCTTTGCCGGGGCCTTCGTGATCCACACCGCCTACAAGCTGTTGCAGGCGATGGCCTATACCCGTGGCGCCTATACCGTGGTCTACCCCGTGGTGCGTGGCACCGGGCCGCTGTTTGCGGTGATCGGCGCCTATCTGATCTTTGACGAGAGTTTTACCCTGGTGCAATGGCTGGGCGTCGGCGTGCTTCTGGCCGGGATCTTCGGGCTTGCGGTCTACAACCTGATCTTTCTCACGGCCGCGCGCGAAACATTGAACGCGGCGCTGGCGCTGGCGGTCTTTACCGGGCTGTTCGTGGCGCTTTATACGACCTATGACGCCTATGGCATCCGCGCGACCGCCGATCCCTTCACCTTTCTCGCCTGGTTCTTCATGATCGACGGGGTGGTGATGCCGGTGCTGGCGGCGCGGCGTTGGCGGCGGGCGGCGCTGAAACCGCCACTCCGCCCGCTGTTGCTGCGTGGTTGGGTCGGCGGGCTGATCGCCTTTGCGAGCTTCGGGGCGATCATGCTGGCCACCCGGCTTGACAAGGTGGGCGAGGCGGCGGTGCTGCGCGAGACCTCGACGGTCTTTGCCGCGCTGATCGGCTGGCTGGTGTTGAAGGAAACGGTGGGGCCGCGGCGCATCGCGCTGATGGCCCTGATCGCGGCCGGGGCCGTGATCGTGGAAATGGGTGGGTAACAGAGGTGCAGATGACAGAGAAACGTGAGATCAACCCGGTGCTGAAACAGGTGCTCGAACTGGGGCCGCCGCTGGCCTTTTTCGGGCTGTACCTCTGGCTCAAGGAAGATGTCTTCCTGTTCGGCGGCCAGGAATATTCCGGCTTCATCGTGGCCACGGTGGTCTTTGTGCCGATCGTGCTGCTGGCGATGGCGGTGAATTGGGCGCTGACCCGCGAGCTAAGCCGGATGCAGGTCTTTACGGCGATCATGGTGATCTTTTTCGGCGCGCTGACCGCCTGGTTCAACGACGAACGGTTCTTCAAGATGAAGACGACGCTGGTCTACGGCTTCTTTGCGCTGCTGCTGGGCATCGGGCTGCTGCGCGGCCGATCCTATCTTGCCTATCTGCTGTCTGACGCGGTGGCGATGCAGCCGGAAGGCTGGATGATCCTGACGCGGCGCATCTGCCTCGGGTTTCTGACGCTGGCGGTGGCGAATGAGGTGGTCTGGCGCACCATGTCGACCGACGTCTGGGTCAAGATCGAGACCTTCGGCTTTCCGATCGCGCTTTTCGCCTTCATCTGGGCGCAATTCGCGGCGCTGCACAAATACATGGACCTCGAAGACGACAAGGGCTGATCGCGCCGGCCCTGCGGCCCGTCAGCCCCGGCGCGCGGCGCCGGGGCGGCGGCAATGGTTGGTCCAGGCCGTCTCGCAATGCCGGGATTCGCCGCGCAGGATGGCGCAGGACAGATCGACGAAGATCCGCACCAGCGCCCAGGCGCAGCGTTTCGCGGCCCATCCCCGTCCGGTCGAGGCGCGGAAGGCGCGGGCCGAAAAGGTCATATCGGCATCGCCGCCCAACAGCCGGTTGAGCGCCAGCGACGCTTTGAAGCAGATCACCTCGGTGACCTCATCGTCGATGACGTCGGGCGGCAGCGTCGACCGGTCGCACACCCGGGTGAGCAGCGTGGGCCCCGTCAATCCCGCGCCCGCCCAAGCCAGCCCGGCGCGGGCGCGCCGCCAGCCGAGCCGGGCCCGAAATCCGGCAGTCCCTGAAAGCGGCGCAAGTTGGTTGGACAGGGGCATGCGAATCTCCCACTACATCTTGTGCGAAGCAGTTAGAGATAGCCTATGACGCCCGGGTGAAGCGGCTGTTACAGCACCGTGACGGACTTGACCCCTCGGGCGCAACGGCCTATCACCGGCGCCGTGGCGATTTGTTACCGGATTGCGGGCCACGTTAAAAATTCCGCTAAAAGGTCAGCAACGAAAGCCCCCCGTTCGCTTGGCCGCGCCCGGGGGGCTTTTGGTTTGGAAGGACGAGACATGAGCAATGATTGGAACAGCCGCACCAAGCTGGTGCACGGCGGCATCCGCAGATCCCAGTACAACGAAGTCAGCGAAGCGCTGTTTCTGACCCAGGGCTTTGTCTATGACAATGCCGAACAGGCCGAGGCGCGGTTCCTCGAAGCCGGGCCGGACGAGTTCATCTATGCGCGCTACGGCAATCCCACGGTGGCGATGTTCGAAGACCGGATCGCCGGGCTCGAGGGCGCCGAGGATGCCTTTGCCTGCGCTTCGGGCATGGCGGCGGTGCAGGGCGCGCTGATGGCGCTGCTGAAGGCCGGCGATCACGTGGTCGCGGCGCGCGCGCTGTTCGGCTCCTGTCTCTTCATTCTGGAAAACATCCTGCCGAAATTCGGCGTCGAGGTCACCCTGGTCGACGGCACCGACCTCGAGGCCTGGCGCGCGGCGGTGCGCGAGGACACACGGCTCTGTTTCTTCGAATCGATGTCCAACCCGACGCTCGAGATCGTCGATATTGCCGGCGTCGCCGAGATTGCCCATGCAGTGGGCGCGCTGGTGGTGTCGGACAATGTGTTTTCCACCCCGATCTATTCCGATGCCATTGCCCAGGGCGCCGATATCGTCACCTATTCCGCGACCAAGCATATCGACGGCCAGGGCCGGGTGCTGGGCGGGGTGATCCTCGGCCCGAAAGAGATCATACGCGGCCCCGTAGAGGCCTTCATGAAGCACACCGGCGGCGCGCTCAGCCCGTTCAACGCCTGGGTGCTGCTCAAGGGCCTCGAAACGATGGACCTGCGGGTCCGCGCCCAGACCGCCACGGCGCAGCACCTGGCCGAAAAGCTCGAAGGCAATCCGGCGCTGTCGCGGGTGATCTATCCCGGCCTGGCCTCGCATGCCCAGCATGATCTGGCGATGCGCCAGCTTGGCGCCGGCGGCACCGTGCTCAGCTTTGACATTCGGGGCGGGCGCGAGGCGGCCTTTGCCTTTCTCAACCACCTGGAGATCGCGGTAATTTCGAACAACCTCGGCGATGCTAAGACGATTGCGACCCCGCCGGCCTTCACCACCCACCAGCGGCTTCCCGACGATCAGAAGCAGATTCTGGGCATCACCCCGGGGTTGATTCGACTGAGTTGTGGGCTGGAAGACCCGCAGGACCTGCTTCGCGATCTCGAGGCCGCTCTGGAAATCGCGACCGGGGGGCAAGGCTAGCCGCTGCGGCGGAAGGCGGAAATGCCGCTCTCACATGACGCAGTTGGCGGGGCAGTGTGCCGTCACGGCAATCTTTTGCCGAACTCTCGCATGTGCAGAATTTTCTTCTGGCTTTTCGGAGCGTTCCGAGTCATGCCATTCAAGACTCAAGTCAAAAGGTGCGAAATGAAAAAACTGATGATCACTGCCGCTCTGGCGGCATCGCTGGCCGTCCCGGCCGTCGCTCAACAAGCTGCAACCGCAGCCGATCCCTTTGTGTCGACCCAAGGTGCAACCACCGGTCTGGCAGTTGTGGGTGGCGCGACCGCTCTGGTCATCATCGCTGCCGCTGCAAACGGCGAAAGCTCGTCGGGTACAGACTGATAGTCGGCATTTGATGAATTAAAAGCGCCGGATCCTCTGGATCCGGCGCTTTTGCATGTCCAGATGACGTCACAGACCATAGTATTTTCTCCGCGAGGGCTTAATTAGAGCCTGTGTCTGCGCAGAAAGGGGCCTTTGATGAATCTCCCGACACCCGGATTGAACCGCGTTCCCAGCCGCCAAGAGGCCGAAGCCGCCGTCGATCTCTTGCGCCGCTACACCGATGCCACCGGCGCGACCGCGCTGGGCTATCCCGACATGGCGTCGATCTACCCGGCCGAATTCGAGGTGGATTCCACCTACAAGTCCAGTCTGCCCGATCTTCAGAACGGCCCCGCCTCGCTGATCCGGGGTGCCAATGAGCCGATTCAGCATGTCGGTATCTCGAATTTCCGCCTGCCGATCAGCTTTCACACCCGCGGCGGCGGCGATCTGACGCTGGAAACCGCCGTCACCGGCACCGTCAGCCTCGGCGCCGACAAGAAGGGCATCAACATGAGCCGCATCATGCGGTCCTTCTACCGGCATTCGGAAAAGACCTTCAGCTTCGAGGTGATGGAAGCCGCGCTCGACGATTACAAGACCGACCTGGAGAGCTTCGATGCCCGCATCGAGATGCGCTTTTCCTTCCCGGTCCGGCTCGACAGCCTGCGCTCGGGCCTCAGTGGCTATCAATATTACGACATCGCGCTGGAACTGATCGAAAGCCAAGGCCAACGTCGCAAGATCCTCCACCTCGACTATGTCTATTCCTCGACCTGCCCCTGTTCGCTGGAGCTCAGCGAACATGCCCGGCGCGAACGTGGGCAACTGGCCACGCCGCATTCGCAGCGCTCGGTGGCGCGGATTTCGGTCGAGGTGGTGGGCGAGACATGCCTGTGGTTCGAAGACCTGATCGATCTCTGCCGCGCCGCCGTGCCGACGGAAACCCAGGTGATGGTGAAACGCGAGGACGAACAGGCCTTTGCCGAGCTGAACGCCGCCAATCCGATCTTTGTCGAAGATGCCGCGCGGTTGTTCTGCGCCCGGCTTCAGGCCGAGCCGCGGGTGGGCGATTTCCGGGTCGCCGCCAGCCATCAGGAAAGCCTGCACTCGCATGACGCGATCTCGGTGCTCACCTCCGGCCCGACCTTCGAAACCGCCAGCATCGATCCCCGGTTCTTTGCCACGCTGATCCACGCCGGCTGACCGGGCCCGCGGCCCGCGATAGATTGTATGATGCAAAAATGCACCGCCCCGCGCATCGTCGGGGCGGGTGACTGGGCGCAAAACCTGCCTGATTTCCACCGTTTGACACACAAGACTTGGGTCGGCCCGCGCCGCGCCGGCCCTATCATGGCCGATTTTTCGATATTGTTGGCCCCGCAATCCGTCCAAACCTGCTAGGCTCGGACCAAGGGGGGAAACCGCAGGCCCACGCGATGCGAGGTTTCCTATGCAAGGCACCAACGTGCACTTCCGATTCCCCGAGCCCGGCTGGCGCCAGCGGCTCGACACCTATTTCGCCGGGCTGGGGCAGGGTGTGAACGCCGATCCGCTGATCCGCGCCAGGCTGGGCGAGGTGGCCGGGCTCGAGGCGCTTTCCGATGCGGAACTGGCTGCCTTGGGCATGGACCGCAGTGACATTCCCGCCCGGGTTTTCAAAGACCTCTTTCCTCAGGGCTGAAGCCGGCTTGACAGTATATGCGGGGCAGGCCAACGCTCGGGCGCATGTTTGATATTCGGCCCGTGGGCTATGTGATCGGATTGCTGCTCGCCATTCTCGGCGCGACGATGTTTCTGCCGTTCCTCGTCGATCTGGCCGAGGGGCGCGGGCATTGGCCGGTCTTTCTGCAATCCGGACTGATCACCGTGCTGGCCGGCGGGCTGATCTCGCTGGCCTGCGCCAATGGCGTGAAACAGGGGCTGTCGATCCAGCAGACCTTTCTGCTGACCACCGGCGTCTGGCTGGCGCTGCCGGTCTTTGGCGCGCTGCCCTTTGTCTTCGGCGCCACCGAGGCGCGGTTCGTCGATGCCTTCTTCGAGGCGATGTCGGGGCTGACCACCACCGGCTCCACGGTGTTCACCGGGCTCGATACACTGCCCAAAGGGCTGCTGCTCTGGCGCGGGCTGATGCAATGGCTGGGCGGCATCGGCATCATCGTCGTCGCCATGGTCTTCCTGCCGGAACTTCGGGTCGGCGGGATGCAGATCTTTCGCGCCGAGGCCTTCGACACCATGGGCAAGATCCTGCCCCGCGCCACCCAGATCGCCAGCCAGATCAGCGTGATCTATGTCTCGCTCACGCTGATCTGCGCGCTGACCTACATCGCCTTCGGCATGAACACCTTTGACGCCACGGTGCATGCGCTGACCACCATCTCGACGGGCGGTTTCTCGAATTACGATGCCTCCTTCGCCGCCTTCTCGGGGCCGATGGAATATGTCGCTTCCGCCTTCATCATCCTCTCGGCACTGCCCTTCGTGCGCTACGTCCAGATGATCAATGGCTCGGCCCGGCCCCTGCTGCGCGACAGCCAGGTGCATGTCTTCCTGCTGGTGGTGGCGGCGCTGGTGATCCTCACCGCCATCGCGCTGATGATCTCCTTTCCGCATGCGCCGGAACGCGCCTTCCGCGAGGCGCTGTTTAATGTCACCTCGATCATCTCGGGCACCGGCTATGCCAGCGCCGATTACATGGGCTGGGGGCCGCTCCTGGTGGCGGTCTTCTTCTTCATCGGGCTGATCGGCGGCTGTGCCGGCTCGACCGCCTGTTCGGTCAAGGTCTTCCGCTACCAGCTGCTCTTTGCCTCGATCCGGGTGCAGCTCTTGCGCATCCGCTCGCCCAACGGCGTCTTCACCACCCGCTACGAAGGCCGCCCGGTGGGCGATGACGTGCTGTCTTCGGTGATGTCCTTCTTCATGTTCTTCGTGGTCTCGATGGGGGTGCTGGCGGTGCTGCTCTCGGCCACCGGCCTCGATTTTGTCACTTCGGTCTCGGGCGCGGCCACCTCGCTGGCCAATGTCGGCCCGGGGCTGGGCGACATCATCGGCCCGGCCGGAAATTTCGCCACGCTCAACGACACCGCCAAATGGCTGCTTTCGGCGGCGATGCTGATCGGACGGCTCGAGCTGCTGGTGGTCTACGCGATCCTCACCGTGAACTTCTGGCGGGCGTGACCCAGGGCCGCTTCGCGGCGCTTCATGCCTCCGGCGGGGATATTTTCGGCCAGAAGAAAGACTTTCTTTACACTTACTCGCCAGGTTGGAGCTGCGGTACAGGCTGGGAAGCCGATGACCGCGCCAGGAGAAGGCCCCCGTTTGCACTTGCGGCGGGGGCTGGATCTGGCAGCAGCGGTCTCAGGGCGACGTTCCGCCCAAAGGCCGTCCCGGGCTTCTTCTGGCCGGAAATATTCGGCCTTATGTATCAAACGCACCAAGCCTGCGGGGGTGCGTGAAATGACTCCTAAACTGCGTGAGATTGGGGCAAAATGTTCAAATGTTTTCTCGCATCACACTGATATTCGCATTATTCGCTCAAGCGGTTCTATTCGTTCTGATGTTTGTCAGGGCATTCGGAGACGCGCAAGCCGCAAGGGATAATCTCCACTTCCTGTCACCAAAGGCAGTGGAGGCGGTCATGTCTGAGGCTTCCATACTTCTACTGGCCGCTATTTCCTACTCGGTCTTCGCCGTACTTATTTATTTTGAGTACACAAAAAGCCAGAAGGTGACCTGAGCTACTCCCCATCTTTTGGACAGGATCTGGCGTAAACTA